>DASPZP010000234.1:0-6823 GCA_035636195.1 Anaeromyxobacteraceae bacterium | reverse complement strand
CGGCCCATGGAGGCCGCCACGAAGAGGAACGCGCTCGATCCGGCCGAGGTCGAGACCGCGTTGAGGGTGCTTTCGGAGGTCGCGCGCGACCGGACCGTCCTCACCGCGCTCGATGCGGAGGCGCGCGCCGCGCTGCAGCGGCTCGCCGGCGAGGTGGCGCGCCCCGACCTCAAGGAGCGCAAGAAGCTGCAGAAGGCGCTCCTTCGCCAGGAGAAGGCCGGGAAGAAGTCGCGCGACGCCGCCCTGCGGCAGGCCACCGGGATCCACGAGCTGCGGCGCGCCCCGGTGTTCAGGACCCCGCTCCCGCCCGCGACGCCGGCCCCGCGACCCGACGCAGCGGAGCCGCCGGCTCCCGGCGCGGAGCTCCACTCGGAGCGCAAGTGCTACGTGTGCAAGGCGGCCTACCGGACGCTGCACCCGTTCTACGACCAGCTCTGTCCCGCCTGTGGCGAGGAGAACTTCTCCCGCCGGAGCGCCACCGTCGATCTGCGCGGGCGCGTGGCGCTCGTCACGGGCGCGCGGGTCAAGATCGGCTACCAGGGTGCCATCCTCCTGCTCCGCGCAGGCTGTTTCGTGGTGGCCTGTACCCGCTTCCCGCGGGACGCTGCCGCTCGCTACGCGCGCGAGCCGGACTTCGAGGCGTGGCGGGATCGCCTCTCCATCTACGGCGTCGACCTGCGCCACACGCCGAGCGTCGAGCTCCTCTGCCATCACCTCGACGCCGCCCTGCCGCGCCTCGACTTCCAGATCCACAATGCCTGCCAGACGGTGCGGCGGCCGCCGGGCTTCTACGCGCACCTCGTCGAGCGTGAGCAGGCGCCGGCGGGGGCCTTGCCGGAGCGCGAGCGGTGGCTGCTCGCGGGTTACGAGTCGCTGCGCGGGGCCGCGGGCGTTCGCGGCGCGGCTGGCGTGGCCAGTCCGGCGCTGCTGTCGCAGGCGTCGAGCGCGGCCGACCTCCTCCTGCCGGGGCAGGGCGGGGTGGAGCTCTTCCCGCGCGGCGTCCTCGACCAGGACCTGCAGCAGGTCGATCTGCGGGCGCACAACTCGTGGCGGCTGGGGCTGGCCGAGGTGCCGACCCTGGAGCTGCTCGAGGTCCTCCTCGTCAACGCCACCGCGCCCTTCGTCATGACGGCGCGGCTGAAGGGGCTCATGCTGCGTGCACGCGCGGCGCCTCCCGGCAGCGCCACGAGCGGCGACCCGGCGAAGCACGTGGTGCTCGTCTCGGCGATGGAGGGACAGTTCTACCGCGAGCACAAGACCGACCGGCACCCGCACACCAACATGGCGAAGGCCGCGCTCAACATGATCGTGCGCACCAGCGCCCCGGACTACGCGAGGGACGGCATCCACCTCAACGCCGTCGACACGGGCTGGGTCACCGACGAGGATCCGGCCCACCTCGC
Organism: Anaeromyxobacteraceae bacterium; assembly: GCA_035636195.1. Classification (GTDB taxonomy): domain Bacteria; phylum Myxococcota; class Myxococcia; order Myxococcales; family Anaeromyxobacteraceae; genus Anaeromyxobacter_A. Next base: position 5,420 of record DASPZP010000234.1, on the reverse strand, counting down.
CGAGCGCAAGGCGGAGGAGCACGCCTTCTCGCCGCCGCTCGACATCGTGGACGGGGCGGCGCGCATCGTGGCGCCCATCGTGGACGGCTTCCGCACCCGCCAGCACCAGGCTGGCGTCTTCTTCAAGGACTACCGGCCGACGCCCTGGTAGCGGCGGGCCGACGTCGGTGGCCAGGCCGCCCGAACCTCCACGGCAAGATGCTGGCTCTCACCACGCATGTGCACCGAAAGGTACGTCCGCGTGATGGCCGGCTCCTTCGTCCTCCTCTCGCTCGCGCTGGGGGTGGAAGGCAGCCCGATCTTCGCCTCGCGCTGGTTCCTCGCCTTCACCGCCTTCATCGGGTTGAACCTGCTGCAGAGCGGGCTGACGCGGTTCTGCCCGGCCGAGCTGATCCTCCGGGCGCTGGGCGTCAAGAGCGCCGCAGAGTGCGAGCGCGCGCGGCTCGACCGGGCGGCCTAGATCCCGATGCAGCATTCGAGCCTCGGCGCGCGCGGACCGCTGTGGCTGCGGCGTTCTGCCGCGCTCGCGCGTTGAGGCGTCCCTCCCCCGCGTCCTCGGGAGATCGCGCGAGATTTTCTGAGCTGCACCCCCTCACGCAACGGTTGCGGAAGGAGGCGGCGCATCGCGCCCTCGCCCCCGCCCGATTCCGCGGAGATGCGTCGATCCCGGAGTTGGCTCCGGCGTTGCATCTAGCGACATAGTCATAGCGCTATATTGCTACTATGCGAAGCCGGCATCTGAACCTCATGGGGCCGTCGCGGCTCGAAGGGACCGGGTGGAGAATCCGATGAAGAGAGATCCAGCACGCTTCTGGAACCCGTACGCCGGAGGGATCGCCCTCGGCCTCGTGCTCCTCGTGACCTACCTGCTCATGGGAAAGGGGCTGGGCGCGTCGGGCGCGAGCTTTCGGGTCGGCGTCGCCGTCACGAACGCGATCGCTCCCCTGCACGTCGCTCACACGCCAGGGCTCGCCGCGGTCACCGCCGAAGGCAACCCCCTCGACGACTGGCTCGTGTTCGAGGTGGTCGGCGTCCTCATCGGCGGCTTCCTCGCAGCCATGACGAGCGGCCGTCTCGGGCGCGAGACGCTTCGCGGACCGACGTTCGGCACGGCGCCACGCCTGGCGCTGGGGTTCGGCGGGGGTCTGCTCATGGGTGCCGCGGCCAAGATGGCGCGCGGCTGCACCTCGGGCCAGGCGCTGTCCGGAGGCGCTCTGCTCTCCGTCGGCAGCTGGGCCTTCATGCTCTCGGTCTTCGCGGGTGGATACGCGTTCGCTTACGTCGTGAGGAGGCAGTGGCGATGATGTTTCCTATCGAGTCGCTCAGCGACGAGCGCCGCACTCTCGGGCTCGGCGTCGCCGTGGTCGTCGGGATCGTCTTCGGATTCGTGCTGGAGCGCTCCGGGTTCGGGCGCGCCCAGAAGCTGGTGGGCCAGTTCTACGGAACCGACATGACGGTGCTCAAGGTGATGTTCACCGCCATCGTGACCGCAGCGCTGGGAGCCACCTTCCTCGGCGCCGTCGGCGTGCTCGACCTGCGGGCGGTGTCCTTCAACTACCCCACCTACCTCTGGCCGATGATCGTCGGCGGCCTGATGCTCGGGGTCGGCTTCGTCATCTCGGGCTACTGCCCCGGCACCTCGCTGGTCGCGACCGCGTCCGGCAAGGTCGACGGCCTCGCGACGGTGTTGGGCGTCGTGGTCGGCGGCCTCGCCTATGCCGAGCTGCTGCCGTACCTCGGGACCTTCAACGACAGCGGCAAGAAGGGCGGGTTCTTCCTCTACGAGGTCCTGCACCTCCCGCCGATCGCCGTGGCCGTAGCAGTGGGGGTCCTGGCCGTCCTCGCCTTCAAGGGCGCAGAGAAGATCGAACAGATGGTGAACACCCGGGCGAAGCAGCCCATGGATTCGAACGAAGCATGAGGAGGAACACAATGAACAAGCTCGCAGCCGCTCTCACCCTCGCCGCAGTCGTCGTCCTCGCCATCCCGCGCTCGGCCCACGCCGACGAGAAGGTGCTCGGAACCATCACCAAGATCAAGATGGCGAGTGGCGACGCCGCCCTCGCCGTCCTGCAGGACGGGACGAGCGGCAAGACGGTGGAGATCACCGTCACCGACAAGGTCACGCTCGACAAGTTCAAGGACCGGCGCATCGTCGAGGGCGACGAGATCAAGGCCAAGTACGAGAAGAAGGACGGCAAGAACCTCGCGACGTTCTTCAAGAAGCCGGGTGGCTGCTCGTAGTCGCGGCGCCCCTCCTTCACCACGGTGAAACGATGAGATTCTCCCCGATCGTAGCTCTCCTCGCGGCGCTCTCCGCGGGTACCGCCCTGGCCACGCCGCCAGGGGCACCGCCCGCTGCTCCCGCCAAGCCCGCGCACCCAGACAACCAGTATATGAAGGAGCATGGCTACGAGGGGCCCAAGACCTGTGAGGTCTGCCACCCCGGGACGGCGAAGGACTTCCTCCAGACCGTCCACTGGAAGCACGCCTCGAAGGTGACGAACGTGAAGGGCCTCGACCCCGCGAAGGAATGGGGGATGAGGAACCGCATCTACACGTTCTGCAACGGCAATGACATCGTCAACAACCTGAAGGAGATCCCGGCCAACGCGGCGGGCAAGACGAAGTTCGCCGGCTGCAACACCTGCCACCCGGGGAACCACCTCTCCGACGTCGGCTCCACCGGTCCCGCCGCCGAGCAGGCGATCGATTGCCTCATCTGCCACTCGTCGCACTACGACTACTCGAAGCGCAAGCCGTACAAGACTGCGGATGGGAAGGTGGCGATCGGGCAGGACCGCAGCGTCGAGGCGGCGCTGGCGGTGGGCAAGCCGAGCGTGAAGAACTGCATGACCTGCCACGAGTCGGCTGGCGGCGGCCAGCTCATCAAGCGGGGGTTCGCCTTCGACGCAGCGCACGACGTGCATGCCGCCAAGGAGATGACGTGCGTCGACTGCCATGAGGCGAAGAACCACAGGGTCCCGACCGGCTTCGACCCGAACAACTGGGCCAACGACGGCGTGCGCCTCTCGTGCGTCGGTTGCCACGAGGAGAAGCCGCACAACGACGCCGAGTACGACGCTCACACGGCGAAGATCGCGTGCCAGACGTGCCACATCGTGACCACGGGCGGCGCGGTCGCGAAGGACTTCACGAAGTGGACGAAGACCGAGACGGGCTTCTACGAGCCGTCTACCATCAAGCGGGCCCCGTCGGACACGAAGCCCGTCTATGCCTGGTTCAACGGGACCGTCGAGAACAAGCCCCACTTCATCGGTCCGTCCGGCGCCCGGGCGGACGGGAAGAGCAAGATCTACCCGTTCAAGATCTATCAGGGCAAGGCGTTCTACGACCGCGGTACCGGCCAGCTCCTCTCGATGGACTTCGCGCAGCCGACAGCGAACGGAGATGCGCTCGCCGGCGTGGCATCTGCGGCGAAGACGCTCGGGCTGAACAAGATCGACCCGGTGGCGGGCTGGCAGACGGTCTACTTCGCCAACAGCCACCTCGTGACGAAGGCGAAGGCGCTCACCTGTGACCGTTGCCACACGCCGACCGGGGTGCTGGACTTCGAGGCCCTGGGCTATTCGAAGGCGGAGATCGCCAAGCGCAAGCTGCAGAGCGCCGAGCTGTGGTTCGAGAAGCTGCTCACGAAGGAGCTCAAGAAGGAAGAGTAGTCATGGGGCGATCGGGCGGAGCGGGCATGCCCGCTCCGCCCCCCGCCTTCGCGCGGTGATTGGCTTTCGAGGTAGAACGTGGCCGTGGCGGTCAAGCATCAGCCTCACCCCGTCTTCTCGAAGGACCCGGAGCGCGCGCGGCGCGTCGCCGAGGTGCTGAAGGCGGTCGCGCACCCGCTGCGGATCCGGATCGTGGCCATCCTCGCGGAGGGGGACGAGAACGTGACGGCGCTCGCCGAGACGCTCGAAGCGCCCCAGGCCATCGTATCCCAGCAGCTCCGGATCCTCCGCAGCCAGGGGCTCGTCGATGCAGTGCGCGAGAACGGCTTCGCGCGCTACCGGCTCATCGAGACGAACCTGCGGACACTCGTGGCCTGCATGAAGGGCTGCGGGCGCTGAATCCGTCCTGAGGTGTGCCGCCCGGAGGACCTGCTCACGACGGGCGGCGGCGACCCGCCGCGCGGACGAGTTCCCAACACGACCGACGGAGGAGTTCCCGATGGATCTCGCGGAGTACGTCCGCTGTGGAACGCTGGCCCACGGCCATGTCTGTCCGCCGCTCGTGCTCGGGGTACGAGCGGGGTTCGTCGCGATGAGCCGGCTTGGCGTCGGCCGCGCGGTCGAGCGTGAGCTGTTCGCGTTCGTAGAGCTCGGGAGCGACCACTACGCGCAGGGGTTCGCGGACGGCATTCAGTTCGTGACCGCCTGCACGTTCGGTAAGGACCTCATCTTCAGATTCCCGCACGGGAAGATAGGCGTGCGGCTCGTGGACCAGGCACGGGGACGCGCCATCCGCGTCAGCCCGCGTCCGGAGACGATCGCGCGCCTCGAGGAGACCGGTTGGTTTCGCGCTTGCGCGTCGACCGGCAGCTTCGCGAGCGACTGCTCCGAGCTCGCCGAACTGGCCTCGGACGAATTCCTCACGGCTCCCGCGGATGCGCTCTTCACTGTCAGCCCCGTGTTCCCGCTGGGGTTCGAGCGCCCGAGCCCGTCCTTCGAGAGCATCGCCTGCGCCGCGTGCGGCGAGAGCGTCCTCGCACCGTATGCGCGCGAGGTGAATGGCGGTCATCTCTGCATCCTGTGCGATGAGCGGGCGCCGGACCGGGGCTGAAACTCCGCCCCCCACCCGCGGGCACGCGCCCTTGATCTCAGCAGCGGGGCGCGCGGTCGCCTTCATCGGCCCCGGACCGGGGCCGCGGCGGAGCCGCTCAAGTGGGTACCCCCATGCGAGGCAGGATCCAGGTCTGGAGTGCGATCCAGGCGACGGCGAGCAGCGCGAAGACCAAGGCGTCGTTCATCGATCGTGAGAGCCGGGCCGCGGCCGGGCGGTTCATCCAGCCGACCTCGGACCGAGCGCCCGCGAGATATGCCGGCTCGATTTGCCAGGGAGTGCGCGATCCAGGCTACCCTGCCGCAGCGACGCTCAAACCCCCGACCGCGGTCACGGTTTACCGAGGGTAGACTCGCTCCTGAACGGCCGGGCACCGGCCGACCAGGGGGCACCATGAACGCGCGCAAGTATGCCGCCTACGGAACGGTGTTCGGCATCTTCTTCCCGCTCGCAGGCACGCTGTTCCAGGCCGCGATGCTGGGCGGCCACGGCTCCATCGGAGAGCGCATCGGCCAGGTCCAGGCCATGCCGCTCATGTGGATCATCGACACGGCGCCCTTCTTCCTCGGCCTGTTTGCCAGCTTCGCCGGCAAGCGACAGGACGAGATCGTCGCGATCGAGGCCGCCAG
>DASPZP010000233.1:0-2615 GCA_035636195.1 Anaeromyxobacteraceae bacterium | reverse complement strand
CGAGGGCGTGCCCCCGCCGGCAATCGAGGTGTAGAGCAGGAAGACGGCGAGGACCGCCGCGACCGAGAGCGCGATCACGAGCCGTGCCGGACTCCCCTTCCGCTGCACGGCAGGAGTCTAGCTCTGCCTAGTCGGTGACCTTCTCCTGGCGCTCACGAGCAGGAATGCGGTAGCCGTGTTCGGCACAGAGCGAGCCGGGCGAGTCCTCGGTCAGCGCGTCGCAATAGCCCTTGCCGTAGGCCGCGCGAATGAACGCGGCGACGACCTCGAGGTTCCAGTCGCCGATCTCGGACGCTTCCCGCCAGAGGTCGGCCAGCCGGAGGTCGATGTCGAGTTCGAGGAGGTCGATGCGAGTGGGTCGCTTGCTCATTGCGGTTCGCAATGTAGAAAAGGCGTCGGACGGCATAGCCTGTGCCTGTGGGAGAGATCCGCTTCGGGCCGGCGCGTGTGCCCTCTCAGGAGTCGCCGGAGGCGGCCGTGGAACTGCTCGAGGCGCGGGGTTACACGGCTTGCGAGATCGACTTCGAAGGCCGGTTCTGGATGGAGTACGACTTCGCCGCCCGGCTCGGCGAGCTCTGCCGCGAGGCCGGGATCGTGCTGTCCGTCCATGCGCCGATCGCCGGGTTCATGGGCCACGCCGAGCGCGGCAAGAAGCTGAACATGGCGGTTGGCATGCTCGACCACTCTGCCGGGATTGCGAGGGCGTCCGGAGCCGAGCTCGTCGTGTTCCATCCGGGCTTCCTGCTCGGCCGCACGCGCGAGGTGGCCCTCGACTCCGTCTGCGAGCAACTCGGGGAGCTGCGCGAGCGGCTCGAAAAGAAGGACCGCGCCGTGCCGTTCGGCGTCGAGGTGATGGGACGCGTGCGCGAGCTCGGCACCACCGACGACGTCGTCGAGATCGCGCGCCGCTGCGGCTGGGTGCGCCCCGTGCTCGACTTCGCGCACATGCATGCGACGAGCGACGGCGCGTTCACCGAGCCCGAGCGGTTCGCGGCCGTGCTCGCGTCCGCAGATGCCGTGCTCGAGCCCGGTACGGCTTTCCACGTCCACTTCAGCGACATCCAGTTCGCGAACCGGAACGAGACGAAGCACCTGCCCTACGGCGAGGGCACGCTGCGTGCGGAGCCGCTCCACGACGCGCTCACGCGCTTCGAGCGTCCCGCGACCGTGATCAGCGAGTCGCCCGACGAGGCGTCGTCGCAGGCGATCAAGGCCGTCCTGCTCGCGCCCGCGAGGACCTAGTGCGGCCTCTCGTTACGTTGCACCTGAAACTCGGTCATGGCTCAGGCGGCGAGGTTGAGGCGTTTCGCTGCTCGTTCGAGCCGCTGCCGGCGTCGCGCGGGATCGTTCCGGTAGCTGATGTGCTTGCTCATCGCGAGCGCGAAGCTGTCCCAGTCGAGGTAGTCGGCGTTCTTGACCACGAACTCGCCGATCGCGCCGAAGTGGCTCTCGATCCTGTTCAGGTAGCTGGCGTAGGTGGGTGTCGGGACGAGCTCGACGTTGTTGCCGGCGGCCCAGGCGCGAATCGCCGGTGTCCAGTGGCAGGAGAGGTTGTCCTGGATCCAGTAGATGCGGATGCTGGCCGGGTAGGCGAGCCGGATTTGGCGCATGAAGGTGAGCGTCGAGCTGCCGTCGCGGCTCGGCCGCAGCCGTGCGCGCAGGTAGTCGGCGTGGACGTCGAGCGCGCCGACCAGGTAGCGGACGCCGTGGCGACGTGTGTAGGTGGCGCGGTGGCGCTCGGGTCGGTGGCGTTGCGCCCAGCCTCGGCCCTGGTGGGGACAGAGGCTGACCGGCCCCATCTCGTCGAAGCTGATCACCACACCGTCCCCCGGCTGGCAGCGATAGAGCTCGAGTACGCGTGCCGCTCTGGCCGCGTAGGCGCGGTCTGGGCTTGCCTTCCACGAGCGCGTGCGCTGGAAGGAGAGTCCGGCCGCGGCCAAGAGGCGTGCGAGATGCGCAGCCGACACCTCGATCCCTTCCCCGCGCAGGTGCTCCGACAGCTTCGCGAGACTCCAGCGCGTCAAGGGCACCCCGAGCGTGTCGGGACGGGCGCCGGCGACCGCGACGATCCGTGCTTCCTCGTCAGTCGAGATCCGGCGGGGTCGCCCGCCCCCAAAACGCGGGCGCAGCGAAGCGAAGCCGTGCTGGTTGAACTCGTGGATCAGCTTGCGCACGTGCGACTCGTCCGTCATCCACATCTCCGCGATCTCCGGCGCGCTCATCATCGTCGCCGAAGCGAGCAGGATCGCTGCTCGCTGCCTGGTCGAGCTGTGCTTGGCCTGCTTCGAGAGCCGCTTCAGCCGCTGCCCCTCGAACGGGGCGAGCGGCCGCACGAACACCGACGGGGGACGCATCGACACCTCCAAAGGTCGCATCCATCCCGATTCGACACCAAGATCAGAGGTCCCGCCACGTTTCCAGTGAAACGTTTGGAGAGGCCGCACTAGGGGAGTACGACTGCGCACTCGCGTCGCTCGACCGTGCCGACAGGTACGCGGAGCTCCTCGGCGAGGTCCCGAGAGGCATCGAGCGGCACAGGCTACGCACGCTCGTGTCGCTCGGCCGCGGTGAGGTGACGGAGGCGGCCGCGACGCTGGAGGATCTGATCGCGTTCA
>DASPZP010000232.1:0-16354 GCA_035636195.1 Anaeromyxobacteraceae bacterium | reverse complement strand
TGATGCGGTTCTCGCGCGCCTTCTTGGCCAGGCCCGCGATGGCGAGCTCCACCTCGGCGAAGGAAAGCCGGTCGGCGTCGCGCACCACCGGCACCACCAGCCCCTTGCCGCCGCCCACCGCCACCCCCAAGTCGTAGTGCTCCTTGTAGACGATGCTCTCGCCGCGCACCTCGGCGTTCACCGAGGGGAAGGTGCGCAGCGCCTCCACCGCCGCCTTCACGAAGAAGGACATGAAGCCGAGCTTCACCCCGTGCCGCTCGGTGAAGGCGGCCTGGTGCTTCTCGCGGAGCGCCAGCACCCGCGACAGGTCCGCCTCGTTGAAGGTGGTGAGGATGGCGGCCGTCTTCTGCGCCTCGACCAGCCGCCGCGCCACCGTGCGCCGCAGCGGGGTCATGGCCACCACCCGCTCCCGCTCCCCGGCCACCACCGGCGCGGCGGGGGCCGGCGCGGCGGCGACCTGAAGCGCGCGCCGCACGTCCTCCTTGCGGATGAGGCCGCGGCCCTGGAGCGCGTCGGCCGAGATGCCGTTCTCGGCCATGAGCCGGCGAGCCGACGGCGGGAGCGGAGGCTGCGGGGAGCGCGGGCCGGTCGGGGTCGCGCTGGCGGTCGCGGTCGCGAGCGGGGTCGGGGTCGGGGTCGGGGTCGCGGTCGGGGTCGCGGTCGCGGTCGGGGTCGCGGTCGCGGCCGGCTGCAACGACTAGGATGTCCCTCTGTGTCCCCTCCCTCCCTCCCTCCCCCCCGTCTCGGCGACCGGAGCCTCTTCCCCGACCTCGTCCCCGTCGCCTACCTGAACCACGCCGGCATCTCGCCGCCCTCCCTGCCGGTGACGCGCGCGGTGACGGACCTCCTCGACGCCTACGCCCGACAGGGCGGTCGCGCAGTGGCGAGCATGCTCGCCCTCCGCACCCGGCTCCGCGAACGCCTCGGCCAGCTCCTCGGCGTCGAGCCGGCCACCCTCGCCCTCACCAGCGGCGCGACGCATGGCGTCCAGGCGATCGCGCTCTCCTTCCCCTGGAATCCCGGCGACCGCGTCGTCCTCTTCGAGGGAGAGTTCCCCGCCAACGTGACCCCCTGGCAGCGCGCCGCCGAGCTCTTTCAGCTCCAGCCGAGCTTCGTCCCGCTCGCGCCGTTTCACCGCTCGTCCGAGGAGGGGCTGGCGAGGCTCGAGGCCGAGCTCGCGCGCGGCGCGCGCCTCGTGGCGGTGAGCGCGGTGCAGTTCTCGACCGGGCTCGCCATGCCGCTCGCGGCGATGGCCGGGCTGTGCGCGCGCTACGGGGCCGAGCTCTTCGTGGATGCCATCCAGGCGCTCGGCGCCGTCCCCTTCGACGCCGCGTCCCTCGGGATCGACTACCTGGCGGGCGGCGCGCACAAGTGGCTCATGGGCGCCGAGGGGTCCGGTCTCCTGTACGTCCGCCCGGGCCGCGTCGACGCGCTCCGGCCGGCGCTGGCGGGCTGGCTCTCGCACGAGGAGGCGCTCACGTTTCTCTCCGAGCCGGGACAGCTCCGCTACGATCGGCCCATCCTCCGCCAGGCGGCGCTGTTCGAGGCCGGGTCTGCGAGCGTGCTCTCCCAGGCGGCGCTCGACGCGTCGGTGGGGCTCCTCCTCGAGCTCGGGCCGGGCGCGATCCATGCGCACGCGAACCGATACCTGGATCGGCTGGAGCCGCTCCTCGTCGAGCGCGGGTTCGCCAGCCGCCGCGCGCGCGAGCCCGAGCGCCGGTCTGGCATCCTCTCCGCAGCGCCGCCGCCCGGCCATTCCCTGCGGGCGCTACGCGAAGCGCTGGCGCGGCGGGGCGTGGTGGCGGGTACTCCGGACGGACTCCTCCGCTTCACGCCGCACTGGCCGAACGATCCCGAGCGCGAGCTGCCCGAGGTGGCGAGTGCGCTCGACGCGGCGCTGCACCAGGGATGAAGGCCCAGGAGTCTTGACAGCTCTTCCCTCCTACCGTTATTTAGGCACCCCCTCGCTGTCCGGAGGGTCCGTCGTCCCGGGGCTGTAGCTCAGCTGGGAGAGCGCTAGAATCGCACTCTAGAGGTCTGGGGTTCGATCCCCCACAGCTCCACTCTGCGGCCCGGCCATCGCCGGGCCGTTTTTTTTGCCCGCCGCTTCCCCGGGAGAAGTCGTCGCGCGGCCCCGTCGCACCCCTTCGCTCATCGTGCGGTAGGGGGCGCCGTACCACCTGGAAATACAGGGAGAACCCGTTTGACGCTTCCTGGATGCCCTGCTATTTCGGAAGCCGCCCCATGCGCCCGCCGCCCAAGCAATTCTCGCCGGCCGAGCTCGCCTCTCTCGAGCATGCCTTCGCCGCGGACCCGTCGTCCGAGGCCTACCGTCCGCTCACCGAGGCGTATCTCTCCATGGGTCGTTTCATGGAGGCGATGGTCGTCTGCAAGAAGGGCGTGAAGGGGCATCCGGCCGACGCGGCCCCGCGGCTCTTGCTGGCGCGCATCTACGCGGCGCAGGGAAAGGATCGCAAGGCGCTCGAGGAGCTTGCCGGTGCGCTCCAGGTCTCCCCCGCCGACGTCGCGGCGAACCGCATGACAGGCGTGCTCCAGCTCAAGCTGGGGGAGAAGGACCAGGGGACGGCCGCGCTGCGCCGCGCCTGGGAAGCGGCGCCGGACGACCCCGAGACGGCAGAGGTGCTGAAGAAGTGGGGGGTCGATCCGCGGGTGGTGGCGGCCCCGGTGCCGGCCGCGGCCGCGGCCGCGAAGCCGACCGCGACCGCGACCGCGAGTGCGACTGCGACTGCGAACCGGACCGCGATGGCAGGTCGAGCTGCGTCCGCGGATCCGGCCGGCGGTCCGCCGGTGTTGCAGCGCGGCCCGGCTGCGACTGCCGCGCCTCCGGCCGCCCCTCCGCCCGCCGAGCCCATCCCGACCCCGCCACCGGCCCGCAACACCCGCTACTCCGACGAGCTCGCCGCCAAGTACAACACGCAGGAGTTCGTGCTCGAGAGCCACGGCGAGGTGCGCGCGCTGAAGAAGAAGCCGTCGCGCGCGGCGCTGCTCGCCACGCTCGGGCTCGGGCTCGCGCTGCTCGTGGTGCTCGGGGTGTCCTGGGGCCTGAGCTCGGCGCGCAAGGCGCAGGCGATCGAGATCGACCACCTGCTGCGGCAAGCCCGCGAGCTCATCGAGAAGGACAGCTTCGCCTCTTACAAGGAGGCGGCGCGCCTGTGTGAGCGCATCCTGGAGCGCGATCCGGACGCCATCGGCGGTCACGCCTACCTGGCGTACGTCGATTCCATCCGCTGGGGCGAGCACGGCGAGAGCGAAGGGCTGCGAGACGAGGCGCGCAAGCACCTCGACGCGGTGGGGAGGCTCGGCCGGCCGCACTCGCACGCGCACGCCGCCGAGGCGTACCTGCGGTTCCACGGTGGGGACGCGCGCGGAGCCATCGAGGAGCTGCGGCGGGTCCTGGCCGGCGCCGAGGGAACGAGCGCGCTCCTGAACGGCGTGCTGGGCGTGCTGGAGATGCAGGCGGGCGACCTCGACGCCGCGCGCGACCACCTCACGCTCGCGCGGCAGAATGCCCCGGGCGACGTGCGCGTCACGCAGATGCTGGCCGAGCAGTGGCGGCGCCGCGGGCAGGGGTACGAGATCCAGGCCAATGCGCTCTACGACACCGCGCTGACCCGCCTCGCGCCCGACCACGTCCCGTCGTTGCTCGGGAAGGCTCAGCTCTTGCTCGACGCCGACCGCGCCGACGAGGCGCTGAAGCGCATCGACAGGGTGCTCGGGCTGGGGCAGATCGCGTCGCCGCGCCAGGTGGCGGTGGCGCACGCGCTGCGCGGCTCGGCGCTGCACCTGCAGGGCAAGGCGGGCGAGGGGGATGCGGAGGAACAGCAGGCGGCGGCGCTCGATCCCTCGAACCCGGACATCCACGACCTCGTCGGCCGGCGCAAGCAGCGCGCCGGCGATCTGGCCGGCGCCGTCGAGGCGTTCCAGCGGGCGGCCCAGCTCGACCCGGCTCGGCTCGGCTTCCACTTCGACCTCGCCCACGCCCTCCTGCTGCGGCCGGGCGGAGCGCAGCAGGCGGTGGTTGCGCTGCAGAAGGCGAGCGAGCGGGTGGGCAACGCGCGGGTGACGAAGCTCCTGGGCGACGCCTACCGCGCGGCAGGAGACGGCGAGAAGGCGCGCGCCGCTTACGAGAGCGCCATCGGCATGGAGAAGCGGAACCCCGACGCGCGCATCGCCCTGGCGCGCGTCTTCCGCGACCGCAAGGAGTACCCGCGCGCGCTGGAGGAGCTCGATCGCGCCGTGAAGGAGTACGGCGAGAGCGCCACCGGCAACGCCGCGCCGGCCTGGATCGAGATCGGGGAGACGGAGGAGGCGCGCGGCGCCGCGCCCGAGGTGGTCGAGAAGGCCTACACGAGCGCCCTCAAGGCCGACCCCCAGAGCTGCCCGGCGCTCTTCTGGCTCGGGCGGAGCCGCGCCGACCGACGCGGCAAGTTCGATCCGTCGCTCGCGAAGCAGATGCTGGCGGACTACGTGCGGCTGTGTCCGAAGGGGCCGCGCGCTGGAGATGCGCGCGCCCTCGCCGCCAGCCTCTGACGCAGGAACCCGGACCTCGGGTCCGTCGGATGTGCGCACGTCCTGATGTGCGTACGTCACTCACTGCGCGCTCCGGCGCAGCCGCTGTCATGGCGGTGGGGGACGGTGCAGACGGTCACGAAGGGTCAAGATGGAGAGGCACCCCCAGCTTCTCCGGAGCCTTCATGTCCACCAGGCGCTACGCCGTCTTTGGGGCCCTCCTCGGCATGGGCTTCGTGGTGTTCGGCACCGTGCTCGAGGCGATGATCCTGCACGGCGCCCTGCCGTTCGGGGAGGCCTTGCTGGCCGCACAGGCCGCTCCCGCGCTGTGGCTCGTCGACCTCGCTCCACTCGTGCTGGGAGCCTTCGCCGCCCTCACGGCGCGGCGCCATGTCGAGGTGATGGCGATGGAGGCCGCGAAGCGCGAGCGCTTCGAGCACACCGCGGGCGAGCTCCTCGGGTCCGCCCAGACGCTCCTCTCCGCGGTCTCGTCGTTCAGCAGCATGACCATCCAGACAGCGGACTCGGTACGTCAGACGACCGCCACCATGGAGCAGATCGGGCATACCGCCGGCGAGGCCGCCCGCACCGCCGAGACGGTGGTGGGCCTCACGCGCGCCTCGCGCGCCGCGCTGGGCGAGGTGCACCGCGCGGTGCTGCCCGCCGCGAGCGCGATCGCAGCCCCGGTGGCCGCCGCCGCCGGGCCGTCGATGCAGAAGCTGGCGAGCGCGATCGAGGAGTCCTCCGGGGCGGCCCGCGCCATCGCGCAGCTGGCCACCCAGCAGGACCGCGGGATCGACCAGGTCCTGAAGGCGCTGAACGAGCTCTACCTCGCCACAGCGGAGACGCTGGCCTCCACGCAGGCCATGGCGGTGCAGGTGCGCGAGCTGAACGAGCTCGCGAGCGATCTCAGGGAGACGGCGCAGGCGTAGAGGAGGGGACCCGAGCTCGGATTCCCCCCAACCCTCTCCCCGCTGCGCGGGGCGAGGGAGCAGGCCATCCGACCGCGACCGCGACCCGCGACCCTCGACCGCGACCCTCGATCTCACCGCCGCGGCGGCGCGTCCAGCCCCTCCATCGGATTCCCGCGTACCTTGCGCGGCCGGGCGGCGGCGCTGCGGGCATCGTGAACCGTGACCGGCAGCTCCGCCCGGCCATCGTCCACTTCCACCACCACCGTCGTCGCCCCCGGGCCCACCGGCCAGACCTGACCCCGCGCGTCGCCGCGGCAGACGGCCTCGTCCCGGCAGCGCGTCGCGACCATCCGGCCCTGCGCCGGCTGACCGTCGCCGTCGAGAGCGCGCACGGCGAGCGGCGTGCCCTGCGGCTCGTCCCGCACCACGAGCTCGAGGGCCGGCGGCGTGACCTCCAGGCGCGAGATCAGCGCCACCGCCACGGGTACCTCGGCGGAGAGCGAGCCCACGGTGCAGCGAACGGCGGTCCGGCCGTGCCCGGCCGCGGTCACCTTCGCCTCGTTGTGCCTCGCGGCAGTCACGGTCGCCACGCGGTCGTCCGTGGACGTCCAGCGGCACGCCTCGCGTGCCATCGGTTCGCCGTTCCGCGCGCGGGGCGTGGCGCGCACGGTGACGCTCTGGCCGCGGGCGCGGAGCTGCACGCTCGCCGGCTCCAGCTCGACCCGTGAAGGGCCGCAGGCGACGAGCAACGGCGCCAGGGCGAGGGCGAGGCGGAGAGTCGCCACGGAGCGGCTCACGAGGCGCAGGGCGCGCGTCATCGTCCGTGGGCCAGGAGCCTGCTCAGAAGCAGGACCCCTGCACGGCTGAGGTACAACCGGCGGAGAGGAGGTTGTTGTACGTGACGTAGCAGGACCCACGGCAGTAGTACTGTGCGCTGACGGGGCAGCAAGCGCCATTCGAGACGCAGTACCCCGCGCTGCACGAGGAACCGCCGCCGCCACCGCCACCCCCCGTGCAGCACGCGACGCCCTTGACGGACGCGCTACAGGAGCCTCCGCTGTTGCAAGAATAGGGGGACGAGCACGTCATGCAGGACCCGTCGTTGCCGGTACAGCCGGCATTGCAGGACTCCGCGGGAGAGCAGGCCGCGAGGGCCATCGCGAGCAGGACGGGGATGAGCTTGACGGACATGATTCTCCTCGCGGCGCGGGTGGGAGCTGGAGGCAGGGACCGTCGACTCGATCCATCACAGCTGTGCAAACTGCCATTGCGTCTGTATCACGGTCGCACGAGTGCCGAGGCCCCCGAGTTCAGGGTACACGACCTCTTTGCACCGACGCGGTCGCCGGCGTGATGCCGCGTGTCGGCCGCGGCGGACTCATGCGTGAGGGGCGATCCGGTACAGCAGGACGTACACGACCACGCCGGTGACGGACACGTAGATCCAGATCGGGAACGTCAGCCGCGCGATGCGGCGGTGCTCGGGGAAGCGCTCGCCGAGGGAGAGCTGCAGGGTGCGCAGCGCGAGCGGGAGGGTCAGGGCGGCGAGCAGCGTGTGGCTCGCCAGCACCGACAGGTAGGTGGCGCGGAGCGCGCCGGACCCCGGGAAGCGGTGCATGCCGGTGAGGGCGATGCGCGTGAAGTAGCCCGCGAGGAAGAGCACCGAGGAGGCACAGGCGGCCAGCATGAGCTTCCGGTGCAGCGCGCGGTCTCCACGCCGCACGGCGCGCCAGCCGAGGAAGAGCAGCACGGCGCAGGTGGCGTTGAGCCCCGCGTTCACCGAGGGGAGGATCTCGCCGACCGTCATCGTCGCCTCCGTGCCGCCAGGACCGCCAGTGCGAAGGTCCCCGCCGCGAAGAGCGCCACGACGGCCAGGTCGCGGGCCGCCGAGCCGGGCAGGGCGCCTGCCGCGAGTGGGCCCGCGAGGGCCCGCCGCGCCGCCGAGACGGCATACGCGACCGGGTTCGCGCGCATGATGGCAGCGAAGGCGGGCCGGTCCGGCGTCGCGGGGAACATGGCGCCCGAGATGACCCACAGCGGGACGAGCAGCGTCATCTGGATCGCGTGATAGCCCTGCACGTTGTCGACCGCCCAGGCTACCGCGAACCCGAGCGCGGCGAGCCCCACGCCGCACAGCCCGAGCGCGGCCACGAGGAGCGGCCAGTTCACGTTTGCGTACGGGAAGCCGGCCGCCGGCGCGAGCAGGAGGAAGAGCCCCGCCTGCGTGAGCGCCACCGAGGCCGAGCCGAGCGTCTTCCCCAGCACGAGCGCCGCCCGCGAGCCAGGCCCGGCCAGCACCGCCTGCAGGAAGCCGGCGTGCCGGTCCTCGATCACCGAGACGGTGGTGAAGATCGCGGCGAAGAGCACCACCATCAGCACCACCCCCGGGTAGAAGAACTGGAGGTAGCCCACGCCGGCATCCGCGCCCGGCATGCGGAAGGTGCTCGCCATGCCGGTGCCGATGATGAGCCAGAACAGGATCGGCTGGCCGAGGGCACCGGCGAGGCGCGACGGCTGCCGGAAGAAGCGGGCGAGGTCGCGCCACCAGAGCACGCACGCGGTGGCGAGGTCGTAGCCGAGCGCGGTCATGGGGAGCCTCGCCGCGCATCCTGAGCGTAGGCTCCGCCGTCAGCGGAGCCGGAGTCGAAGGACAGCTCATCGCCGGTGATGGCGAGGAACGCGTCGGCCAGCGTCGGCCGCCGCAGGGCGACGGCGCGGAAGCGCCCCGGCGGGAAGGCCTCGACGAGCCGCGGGATGAGCTCGTGCCCGCGCTCGCGCTCGACGTGGACGCCGTGCGGCCCCGGCCGCGCCGCCAACCCGAAGCGGGCGATGATCTCCGCCGCGAGCGCGACCGGATCGGCGGCCTCGATGCTCACCACGTCCCCCGGCACGCGCGACCGGAGCGCCTCGGGGGTGCCGCTCGCCACCACGCGCCCGCGCGCCAGGACCGTCAGCCGATCGCACGCCTCCGCCTCGTCGGGGCGATGGGTGGTGAGGAGGACGGTGAGGCCCTCGGCGCGCCGGAGCGCGTGCACCACCTCCCACGTCTGCCGGAAGGCTGCCGCATCGAGGCCGGTCGTCGGCTCGTCCAGGAGCAGGATGGACGGACGGTGAACGAGCGCCCGCGCCAGCTCCAGCCGCCGCCGCATCCCCCCCGAGAGCCTCCCGGCCTGGTCGCCCGCGCGGTCGGAGAGCTCCGCCCGCTCGAGCAGCTCCTTCGCCCGTGCCCGCGCCGCCGCGCGCGAGAGGCCGAAGAGCTGCCCACCGAGGACGAGGTTCTCCTCGGCGGAGAGCTTCGCGTCGAGGCTGGGGGACTGGAACACCACCCCCATGCGCGCCCTCAGCGCGCGCGCGCCCGGCTCGATCGGCGCACCATCGAGGAACAGCGTCCCCGCCGATGGCCGCAACAGGCCGGTCAGGATGGAGAAGAGGGTGCTCTTCCCGGCGCCGTTCGGGCCGAGCAGACCCACGATCTCGCCGGGGCCGACCTCGAAGGCTACCCGCCGCAGCACCTCGCGGTCGCGGTAGCGGAAGGCGAGGTCCCGGGCTGCCAGGCGGGGCGCGACGGCGGCGGCGGTGGCCGGCGCGCGCGCGGCGGCGCTCGCCGTGCTCACCGTCCGCTCACGAGGAGCGCTGCGAAGAGGAGCGTCAGATACGCGAGCGTGAGGAGGAAGAAGTTCCGCGCCCAGCGCTGGGCGGACCCGCGCTGCCAGAGACCCGTGAGCCCGTAGCCGGCCAGGCCGGCGCCGAGCAGCGCTGCCGCGACCATGTAGAGCGGCCCCCCGAGGCCGAGCGGCAGCAGGAGCAGGGACACCGGGATGAGCAGCAGGCTCGTCACCGCCGAGAAGAGCCGCGTCGCGGCGTCGCCGTGGACGAGCGAGAAGACCTTGAGCCCGCCGCGCGCGTAGTCGTCCCGGAGGTACATCGAGATGGCGAGGAAGTGCGGGAGTTGCCAGCAGTAGAGCAGCGCGAAGAGCGCCAGGCCGCCGGCGTCGAGCCTGCCGGTGGCGGCGGTCCAGCCCATGAGCGGCGGGATGGCGCCCGGCACCGCCCCGACGAAGAGCGCGAGCGAGCTCTTGCGCTTCATGGGCGTGTAGACGACGACGTAGGTGAAGAGCGCGAGGGCCGCGAGGGTGGCCGTGAGGCCATTCGTGAAGAGGGCGAGCGTGGGCAGGGCCACCGAAGGTAGGCCGAGCCCGAGCGCGACCGCCACCCAGGGTTCGAGCCGGCGGGCAGGGAGTGGCCGGTCTCGGGTGCGGCGCATGAGCGCGTCGACGTCGCGCTCCAGGAAATTGTTGAGGGCATTCGCCGCCCCGACCACGAGCGCGGTGCCGAGCAGCAGCACCGCCGCCGGGAGCCCGTGCCGCCTGCCGGGGGCGAGCCACAGCCCCCCGGCCGTGGTGCAGAGGACCAGGGCGGCGAGGCGCGGCTTGGCAAGCTCCACGACGTCGCGCAGCACCGCCAGGACGGGGCGTGGCTGGACGGCCTGTGCGAGCGGGACCTGGATCACGAACCTCCCTCGGAGCGCGGCGCCGCGCGGAAATGGTCGCCATCTTTTAGGGGGCGAGCGAGCGGGCGGCAACGCGCTGCGGCAGCGCGCTGCCGAGGACGCCCCTCCTGGGCCGTCGCCCGGCGTGGCGCCCGCGCGGTAAGGCGGCGCGATGCGAGACAGGTGGAGGTGGATCGCCGTGGCGCTCTTCGTGGCCGAGCCGGCTGCGGCTGGGGAGCTCACGGGGACGGCGCGCTTCGAGGGCTCCGCGCCGGCGGTCGCGTCGCTCGAGGTGACGAAGGACGGGTCTGCTTGCGGCTCCTCCCAGCCCGACGAGTCGCTCCTGTTGCAGGGCGACCGACTCGCCAACGTGGTGATAGTGGTGAAGGGAGCGCCGCCGCCGTCCCCGTCGCGCGTCGCGCTCAGTCAGGAGCGCTGCCGCTTCCTCCCTCACGTGCAGGCGGCGCCACTCGGCTCCCGGCTCGACCTCGTCAACGGGGATGGCATCCTGCACGGCGTGCGCGGCTGGATGGAACACCGGACGCGCTTCGACGTGGCGATGCCGTCGGTGGGGAAGGAGGAGGCGCCGGGGCGCCTCGACCGAGCCGGGATCATCCAGGTGCGGTGCGACGTGCACGCCTGGATGACGGCCTACGTCGTGGTGGCGGATGGGCCGGCGGCCGTCTCCGCGGCCGACGGGACCTTCACGGTGCGCGAGATCCCTCCCGGCCGCTACACCGTAACCGCCTGGCACGAGCGGCTCGGCGAGCAGCGCTCCGAGATCACGGTGCCCGAGCGCGGCCCGGCGCGGCTCGACCTGCGCTTCCGTTGACGAGCGTCACTCGTCTTCGGCCTTGGCTTCCTCCGGCTCCTCGTCCTCGGGCACCTCCCCCTCGAGGTCGGCCTCCTCGACGCTGTCCGCGACGTCCTCGACCGGCTCCTTGGCGGCGCGGCGGCGCTCGGCGGCGGGTGACGGCCGGGCAGGCGCTGCGCGCGGATCGCTGCCGCACTTCGGGCACGCCGGGTCAGCCTTCTTCAGGTCGTAGAACTTGGTACCGCATTTCCAGCAGCTGTGCTTGGTGCCGAGATCCTTGGCGGGCATGTGCTCCTCGGAGCGACGAAGGACCGGCGCTTTATCCCAGGAGCGTCCGAAACGTCAAAGGAAAACGCGGGCACGAGTGTTATAGGTCGCGCCATGACGGACGCCGAGAAGCTGGAGCGTCGCCTCCTCCGCGCCACGTCCCGGGCGGTGCGCGATTGGGACCTCATCGGGGAGGGGGATCGCATCCTGGTCGCCGTCTCGGGGGGGAAGGACAGCTACACGCTGCTCCACCTCCTGCAGCGCCTGCGCGAGCGGGCGCCGGTCCGCTTCGAGCTCCTCGCCGTGAACCTCGACCAGGGCCAACCCGGCTTTCCCGCGAACGTCCTCGAGGAGCACCTCCGGTCGGTCGGCGTTCCCTATCGCATGTTGCGCCAGGACACCTACTCCATCGTCAAGCGCCTCGTGCCGGAAGGGGAGACGACCTGCCCGGTCTGCTCGCGCCTGCGGCGCGGCATCCTGTACAACGCCGCCGTCGAGCTCGGCTGCAACAAGATCGCGCTCGGGCATCACCGCGACGATCTCATCGAGACGCTGCTCCTCAGCGCGCTCTACGCGGGGGCGCTGAAGAGCATGCCGCCCAAGCTGCGCTCCGACGACGGCCGGAACCTGGTCATCCGGCCCATGTGCTACGCGCCCGAGGAGGACATCGCCGCCTTCGCCGCGGCGATGAAGTTCCCGCTCGTGCCCTGCGACCTGTGCGGCTCGCAGCCGAACCTGCGCCGCCGCCGGGTGAAGGAGCTCCTGGCCGAGCTCTCGGCCGAGCACTCGGCGGTGAAGGGAAACCTGCTCAACGCGCTCGGCAAGGTCGTCCCGACCCACCTCCTCGACCGCGGGCTGCTGGCGCGCCTCGGCGAGGCGCACGGTGCCGATCCGTGGGTGGACGGAGACGACGATGGTGGGTGCGAAGACACACCGGAGCCGCTGGTGGGCCTCGGTGCGACCTCCACCCGCCGCGCCGACTCGCCCTGATATCGTGGCGGCGGCGTTCTTGAGTCGGTGTTCGACCGGAGAGTAAGATCGCCTCGTGAAGTTCTCCTGCGAGAAGTGTGGCCGCACCTACGCGGCCGACGAGAAGGTGCGCGGTCGCTCCTTCAAGATGAAGTGCAAGCAGTGCGGCCACCTCATCGTGGTGAAGCCGGAGCGGGCAGGTACCGCGGCCGGCTCGCCCGCTGGGCCGAGCGCAGGCCTGCAATCACCCACGCCCCCGGCCATCGATCTCGACTCGAGCAGCACCGACGCCTTCGCCGCCGCGCCCGATCCCTTCGCGACCGCCGCCGACCCGTTCGCCGCGCCAGCCGCCGATCCGTTCGCCGCTCCCGCGCCGTCGCCCGCGCCGGCGTCGGCGCCGCGCCCGGCCTTCGATCCCTTCGCCGAGCCTCCGGCTGCCGCGAAGAGCGGCGGCAACGGGATGCAGCAGCCCGCACCCCTCCTGAATGAGTCCGAGGAGGCCTTCGCCGACCTCGGGCGCGAGATGGCGTCGGGGACCGGTGGGCAGCCGCTCGCGACGCCCCCGCCGCGTCAGCAGGTGATGGCGCCCCCGCAGCCGCGCCTCGACAAGACCCCGCGGCCGGCTCCCGTCGCGCCGGCCCCTGCCGCGCCCGTCGCCGCCGCGCCGCCCCGTGTGCCCGCGGCCCCCGCGAAGGGCCAGGTCGCGAAGAAATCGCCGGTGCCGCTCGTCCTCGGCGCCGGCGCAGCCCTCGCGGTGGCCGGCGTGGTGGGCTGGTTCGCGCTCGGCTCGGGCTCCTCCCCGGCTCCCGCCCGGCCGGCTCAGCGCCCGTCCCCCGTCGCCGCCGCCCCGGCGCGCCCCCCGGCCGAGAAGCCGGCCCAGCCGCAGGCCCCGGTCACGCCGCCCGCAGCGGCGCCACAGGCTGCGACCCCGGCACCGCAGGCTCCCATGGCCGTCGCGCCGCTGGAGCCCGCTCCGATGCCGGCGCCCGCGGCTCCCCCGGCGCGTGAACCCCAGCGCGCCCCTGCCAAGAAGGCGCCTCCGCCTCCGAAGAAGGTGGCGAAGGTCCCAGAGCCGCACAAGGCGGCGCCCCGCCCCGAGCCGAAGCCGCAACCGGCGCCGCCCCCGCCGAAGGTCGAGCCGCCCAAGCCCGAGCCGCGCCCGGCGGTCGCGTACAAGCCCACCCCCCAGCCGGCCAGCGCCGCCGCAGTGGCCCACCCATCATCGCAGTCCGCCGCGTCCGCCTCGGGCAGTGGGGAGCTCCCGGCGCTCGACGAGGGCAGGGTCGAGGCGACCTTCGCGAAGCACCGCGGCAGCCTCGACGCGTGCGTCGCCCAGGCCCGGCAGCACGAACCCGGGGTGAACCTCGACGGCCGGACCGTCAACGTGACCATGACGGTCAACCCGAACGGCAAGGCGCTCTACCCGACGCTCGACGACGTGGAGCTGAACGGCACCGAGCTCGGCAACTGCCTGAAGCGCGAGTCCGGGAAGATCCAGTTCCCCGCCTTCGGCGGCGATGCGATCCGGGTCCGCAAGCCCATCGTCCTCAAGTGAGGCCGCCGGCGGCTGCGGCGCCCGAGCTGGCGCCGCTCATCGACCACACCGTCTTGCGCCTCGACGCAGTCGAGCGCGACGTCGCCGCCGCGTGCGACGAGGCGCTCCGGTACGGGTTCGCCGGGGTGTGCGTGCGCGAGGCGCATCTCGCGGAGGTCGTGCGGCGCCTCCGTGGCCCGGGGCCCCTCCCCATCGCCGTCGCCGACTTCCCGTCCGGCGCGAGCGCCACCGCCCCGCGCGCCGAGGAGGCCCGCCGCCTGGCGGGCCTGGGCGCGCGCGAGATCGACGTCGTCTTCCCCCTGCCGCTGCTCCGCGCCCGACGGCACACGGCCGCGCTCCTCGACCTGACGGAGGTGGTTCGGGGCGCTGGCGCCGCGCGGGTGAAGGTGATCCTGGAGACGGGGGCGCTCTCCGGCGCGGAGAAGGCCGCCGCCTGCGCGCTCGCGATCGCGGCGGGCGCCGCGTTCGTGAAGACCTCGACCGGCTTCGGCGCGGGGGGCGCGACGGCAGAGGACGTGGCGCTCCTGCGCGAGCTCGCCGGCGACGGTGTCGGGGTGAAGGCGTCCGGCGGGATCCGCACGGCCGCCCAGGCGGTGGCGATGGTCCGGGCTGGAGCGAGCCGGCTGGGCACGAGCGCCGGGGTGGCGATCGTCTCCGGCGTGCCCTAGATCGCGCCCATGGATCGCCGCCGCTTCGTCATCCTGGTCGCCGACAGCGCCGGCTGCGGCGCGATGCCGGACGCGGCCGAGTATGGCGACGAGGGGTCCGACACCATCGGGAACGTGAGCCGGGCGGTGGGCGGGCTCTGCATGCCCAACCTGGGCCGCCTCGGGCTCGGGCACCTCACCGTCGTCGCGGGCGTGCCGCCCGACCCGGCGCCGCACGGCTTCTTCGGGAAGATGCAGGAGCGCTCGCGCGGCAAGGACACCATCACCGGTCACTGGGAGATGATGGGGGTCGTGCTGCAGGAGGCGCTCGCCCTCTACCCGCGGGGCTTCCCGCCCGAGATCCTGGAGCCGTGGCTCGCCGCGACCGGCGCGCCGGGGGTGCTGGGAAACCGGGCCGCCAGCGGGACGGTCATCATCGACGAGCTGGGCGAGGAGCACCAGCGGACGGGCAAGCCCATCGTCTACACCTCGGCCGACTCGGTGTTCCAGGTGGCCTGCCACGAGGAGACGGTGCCCCTCGAGACGCTCTACGCCTGGTGTCGCGCGGCGCGGGAGCTGCTCGACCGCTTCCGGGTGGCGCGGGTCATCGCGCGGCCCTTCGTGGGGACGCCCGGCCACTACACGCGCACCTACCATCGCAAGGACTTCGCCATCGCGACGCCGGAGCGGACGGTGCTGGAGCGCCTCGTCGAGCGGCGTGTGCCGGTGGTGGGCGTGGGCAAGATCCCGGACATCTTCGACCGCAAGGGCATCACCGACGAGGTCCACACCGCCGGGAACGCCGACGGACTCCGCCAGACCGAGCGGCTCCTCGAGACCCTCGACCACGGGCTCCTCTTCGTGAACCTGGTCGACTTCGACATGCTCTACGGGCACCGCAACGACGCGCCCGGCTACGGTCGCGCGCTCGAGGAGCTCGATCGCGCGCTCCCGCGCCTCATCGAGCGGCTCCGGCCCGGGGACGTGCTCGCGCTCACCGCCGATCACGGCTGTGATCCGACCACCCCATCCACCGACCACTCGCGCGAGTACGTGCCGCTCCTCGTCCACGCCCCCGGACTGGGAGGCGGCGCGCTCGGCGTGCGCGGCAGCTTCGCCGACCTGGGCGCGAGCGTCGCCGAGTTCTTCGGCGTCCCGGCGCCGGTGGGGAAGAGCTTCCTCGCCGAGCTGCAGCGGTAGCGGTCGCGGTCGCGGTCGCGGTCGGGGTCGCGGTCGCGGTCGCGGTCGCGGTCGCGGTCGAGCCCCCCGCCACCGCACGGGCGGCGGGGGACGATCCCGCTCCTACTTCTTCGTAGGCTTCTCGCGCAGCTCCGCCGCGGCGGTCTTGATCTCGCTGAGGTCGCGCACCATCTCGCTCCAGCCGTACCAGAGCGCGTAGTCCGGGCTGTTATGGAACGCACCCTGGAAGACGCGCATGCGATGCTCGAGGAACATGACGAAGAGCTTCTGCTCCGGCACCGTCGGCGCGTCGTGGAACGTGAGCAGATCCGGGAAGGCGAAGGCGTAGTCCTTCGGCTTCTTCAGGAGTCCGTCCTGATAGAGCGCCGCCACCGTGCGGATCGCCTCCGCCATCAGGTGGTCCGCCTCGCGGATGAGCTCCTCCGAGTTCTTGAACTGCGTCGCGACGAACGCCGGCGCGTGGCACTTCTGGCAGGTGGCGAGCATCGGCTTGCGGGCCGCGTCGAAGTCCTCCTGCGTCAGCCTGGCCACCTGCGCCGCCTTGACCAGATCCAAGCGAGCGGTGGGCTTGCCCTGCGGGTCGAGCACGCCGAGGCCCTGCAGGATGGTGGCGCGATCGGCCGCCCACTGCGTGTCCTCCGGCATGGGCAGCCGCACGGCCAGGAAGCCCCAGGCCGTGCGCACCTCGTGACTGCCGTTCTGCATGTGACAGGTCTGGCAGGTGGGCGCACCGGCGTCCTTCGGGAGGACGCCGAGCTGCTTCAGCTCGTTGCGGACGCCGTGCTTCGACGACTCGTACATCTCCCACTGCGCGTGGTCGAAGCCCATGTGGCAGGTGCGGCAGGCCTGCGGCGAGCGCGCCTCCTCGACGCGGAAGGAGTGGCGGGTGTGGCAAGCGTCGCAGGAGGCGTTGCCGAAGCCGTCGCGCGCCTTCTTGAGGTCGCGCAGGTCGGCCTCGCTCTTCAGGCC
>DASPZP010000231.1:0-2629 GCA_035636195.1 Anaeromyxobacteraceae bacterium | reverse complement strand
GAACGGTAACCACATCGAGACGTACAAGTCGCCGCCGCAGCTCGCGACGCCTCCGGCGGGCACCTTCCCCGAGCTCGAGTTCATCGAGCCTCACGCGCAGAAGGCGTTCGACCTGCTCGTCGGTGCGGTCGAGCACGGAGCTGCGCTGCCCCCCTCGCAGTGCATCCCGCGGGGCGGCGAGATCTCCGCCGCGCCGGCTCAAGCCGGACACTGCGCGAGCCTGTTCGCGCCATAGCAGTGTTGCCGCCGCGGGTGCCGAATGCCAAGCGCCGCCCGAGCGCTGGCCTGAAGCGCGCTGCACCGACCGCACGCACGCCGGCTGGCAGCCCGCGGCTCCGTTTGACGTACGCCGGTGCAGCATCCACCCTGATCCCCGGCGGTTGGAAGCGGGGGGATCGTCCATGAAGGTCGGCATCATCGGCGCCGGCAGGGTCGGTTCGGCGTGCGCATTCGCCGTGGTGCTGCGTGGCGTGGCGCGCGAGGTCGTGCTCGTGGACCGCACCCGCGCCCGCGCCAAGGCGGTGGCCGCAGACATCCGCTACGGCGCTCCCCTGTCGCGGCTCACCGACATCCGGGATGGCGACTACCCGGACCTGGCAGGCGCCGGCGTGGTGATGATCACCTCGGGCGTGAACGAGAAGTCGGGCGGCGCGACCGACCGCAAGGATCCCGAAGGGCGCTTGCGACTCCTCGACAAGAACGCCGCCATCTATCGCGACATCGTTCCGAAGATCGTCCTGGCGGCGCCAGAAGCCGTGCTGCTCGTGGTCACGGATCCGCCCGACCCGCTGGCGGATCTGGCGCGGCTCGTCGCGAAGCACGATCGCGTCCTCAGCACCGGCACCTGGCTCGACAGCCTGCGCTTCCAGACGCACCTCGCCTCCACGCTGGACGTGGATCCCGCCTCGGTCGAGGCGCAGATCCTCGGCGAGCACGGCACCTCGGAGGTCTTCATCTGGTCGGGGGTCCGGATCGGAGGGGTCGCTCTCCAGCGTGTCGTCGCAGCATCGGGAAGGTCGCTCGACAGCCTTCGCGAGGCGGTCGAGCGCGACGTTCGCTACGCCAACATCACCATCATCGAAGGCAACGAGGCCAGCCAGTACGGCATCGGGGTGGTCTCCGCGCGAATCGCCGAAGCGGTGCTGCGCGACGAACGTGTGGTGGTGCCGGTCGGCAGCTACCGGGAGCGCTTCCGCGTGACCTTGTCGCTGCCCTCGGTGCTGGGCCGCGGCGGAGTGCGCGAGACGTTCGCGCCCCAGCTGGAGCCAGGGGAGGAAGCGCTGCTCGAGCGCAGCGCCGAAACGCTGCGGAGCGCGGCGGCGCGCGCCTGCGCGTCCGGCGGGTGATCGCGGTCGCTCATGAGGCAGGCGCGAATGCGATACTCGTCGCGGGAGCAGGCGTCATAACCCGGCGGACTTGTGGCTCGTGACCGGCGTGAACGTCGACAGGCGCTTCTCCACTTTGTCCTTGCGGTGACAGTCAGGGCATTCCGCGACGCCGCTGTCGTGTTCGGAGAGGTGCATCTCCGCGGCGAAACCCTTCTCGCAGCGCTTGCAGAAGAACTCGTAGACCGGCATGGCTCCCACCTCCTGCGATGCGCACGCACGCACGACGTGCTGTGCGAGCGTGGCAGACCTGTGGATCGTAAGCACGACGCCTCGGGGCCGCCCGGGAACCATTCGAGCGACGCGTCGTTGTCTTGGGCGAAGGCATCAGGGACCTCAACAAGCCAATGAAGCGCGACCGAAAGGACTCCATCATGCAATGCCAGTCGAAATCGCTCTCGTCGAGGGCCTGGACGGCTCCAGGGTGGAGGGCAACCGCTGTCGCGATGCTCCTCTCACTGGCGGCCGGCCCCGTGCAGGCCTCGAACGACGCCTCGCGTGCTCGCGCCCCCGGGACAGACGTCGCCGGGGGGGCGACCGCTCTCCAGCGCGACCCGGTCGACCTCAGGGAGCTCGACGGACGTGTCGTGGGGCTGGAGCAGAGGATCGATCGGCTTGGCCTGGCTGGTCCCTCTCCCGCGCCGACCGCGGCAGAGCTCGAGCGCACCAAGCAGGAGGCGGAGCGGCAGGCGGAGTTCCAGAAGCAGGTGTGGACGATGCCCTGAGTCGGGGAGAGCGCGACTGGCGTCCAGATCGTCGCTCCTCAGGCGCGTGGGCGCAGCGCCGGGCGCGCGCGCCGCAGGCTCTCCTTCAGGAATACAAGCGTGCTCCTGATGCGCGGGATGTCTCGCGTATCCCCGGAGCCAGCCACGGCCGTGGGCGTGAGGAGAGGCGAGGAGCCCATTCATCGGGCATCGGCCCGCGCGCGGGCGGCGAGCGCAGCCTGCCGGGCAGCCTCGGAATCCTTCCGCACGGCGGCAACGCGCTGTCGCAAGTTCTCGAGCTCCCGCTCGGCCTTCTGCAGCCGGGCCTCCGCCGCGCGTAGAGCCCGCTCCCGGCGCTCGGCCTCGGCCAGCGCCTGGGCCCGTCCGCGCTCGCGCCTGGCTGCCTCGGAGCGCGCGTTCCTGTCGGTGGCCTTCCGCTCGCGCTCGGGGTCACGGTCGCCTCGGCCGGGCGGCGCGGGTGCCCTCTCGCGGGAGGCAGCGGAAGCACGAGCGTCGTGGCGTCCACCAGCCGGCTGCCGT
>DASPZP010000230.1:0-5344 GCA_035636195.1 Anaeromyxobacteraceae bacterium | reverse complement strand
CCCTGCACCCGAAGTCGCGCGAAGCCCGCCTCGATCTCCGCGACCTCCTCGGCCGTCAGCTCGATCGCGAGCGCACCGAGGTTCTCCTCCATGTGCTTCAGCTTCGTCGTCCCGGGGATGGGCACGATCCACGGCTTCTTCGCAAGGAGCCAGGCGAGCGCGATCTGCGCAGGCGTCGCTCCCTTGCGCTGGCCGATGCGCTGGAGCAGCTCGGACGACCGGCCGGTTCGCGGCGCGGGCCTCGGCGGTGAAGCGGGGGAACCCTGCGCGAAGATCGCTCTTTGGATCGAAGGTCGTAGCGGGGGTGATCGCGCCGGTCAGGTAGCCCATGCCGAGCGGGCTCCACGGCACGAATCCGATCCCGAGCTCTTCGCAGGTCGGCAGGACCTCGTGCTCGGGATCGCGCGTCCAGACGGAGTACTCGTTCTGCACGGCCGTGACCGGCTGCACGGCGTGGGCACGGCGGATCGTCGCTCCGCCCGCTTCGGAAAGGCCGAAGTACCGGACCTTCCCCTGCTGGATGAGATCCTTCACCGCGCCGGCGACGTCCTCGATTGGCACGGCGGGGTCGACGCGATGCTGGTAGTAGAGGTCGATCCGATCGGTCTTGAGGCGCCGGAGCGAACCTTCGATCGCCTGACGGATGTGCTCCGGCCGGCTGTCGAGCCCGCGCCGCTCGCCGGCCGGCGTGACGTCGAAGCCGAACTTCGTGGCGATGACGACCTGATCGCGAAAAGGCGCTGCGGCCTCGCCGAGGATCTCTTCGCTGAGGAACGGGCCGTAGACCTCGGCGGTGTCGAAGAACGTGACCCCGCGCGCATGGGCCGCCCGGATGAGCTGTATCGCATCCCGTCTGTCCGTCGGCGGCCCATAGGCCCAGGCGACGTTCATGCACCCCAGGCCCAGGGTGGAGACCTCGAGCGAACCCAGGCGGCGGCGGGCGAGCGAGGCCGTGCCAGGACTGGCGGCCGCTCTCGACCCGGACTGCGAGGCGGGCTGCGTCCGCGCGCAAGCCGCGAGCTCGGCGATGAGCGGAGCGGCAGCGAGCGCCGCCATGCCTTTGAGAAAGCCTCGCCGACCGGAGGGCATCCCTCCGTCCTCGAACTTCTTGCGCATCGTTCTCTCCTGGAATGAGGGTCAGCGGTCCGACAGGGACAGGACGGCCTCGGGAAGCCGGGCGCCCTGCACCGTGATGCTCGCGAAGGCTCGCTCGATCTCGCGAAGGTCATCCGGCGTGAGCTCGACCTCGGCGGCGCCGAGGTTCTCCTCCAGGCGGTGGAGCTTCGTGGTGCCGGGGATCGGGACGATCCAGGGCTTCTGCGCGAGCAGCCACGCCAGCGCGACCTGCGCAACGGTGGCCTTCTTCCGGGCGGCGACCTGGCTCAGCAGGTCCACGACGGCTTCGTTCGCCTTGCGGGCCTCCGGCGTGAAGCGCGGCGAGTAGCTCCGGAAGTCGGTCGGGTCGAAGGCCGTCTTCGCGTCGAGCTTGCCCGTCAGGAAGCCGGCACCGAGCGGGCTGAACGGGACGAACCCGATGCCGAGCTCCTCGCACGTCGCGAGGACCCCGTTCTGCTCGACGTCACGCGTCCAGAGCGAGTACTCGCTCTGGACCGCGGTCACTGGCTGCACGGCGTGCGCGCGGCGGATGGTCCTCGCGCTCGCCTCCGAGAGACCGAAGTGCTTCACCTTCCCCGCGGCGATCAGGTCCTTCACCGCGCCCGCGACGTCCTCTATCGGCACGTTCGGGTCGACGCGGTGCTGGTAGAGCAGGTCGATGGCCTCGACGCGCAGCCGCCTGAGCGACGCTTCGGCGACCTCCTTGACGTGCTCGGGCCGGCTGTCGACGCCGCCGCGGCGCGTGCCGTCCGCGGCGATGTTGAAGCCGAACTTAGTGGCGATCACGACCCGGTCGCGGAACGGAGCGAGCGCCTCCCCCACGAGCTCCTCGTTCGTGAACGGGCCATACGCTTCCGCGGTGTCGAAGAAAGTGACGCCGCACTCGACGGCCGACCGGACGAGCGCGATCGCTTGCGGTGGTTCCATCGCAGGGCCGTAGACGGCCGTCAGGCTCATCGTGCCGAAGCCGATGGCCGAGACCTCGAGTCCGCTCTTCCCGACGTTTCGCTTCTTCATCTCTCGTTTCATCTCTTCCGTTCCTTTCGCTGCGTCGCGGTAACACCGCCCTCGGCAGCAGTGGCGAGAACCTACGCGCGCGCGTTGCCCTGCGAAACGGCCGGAAACCGCATGGGCCGTTCGGAAATCTTCAGGATGGCGACTTGGACGAGGTGAACCCTGCGCGGCGCGACGTGGCGGCCGCGCGCGAGTTGCCCTTCACCGCGGAAGGCCGATCACCGGGTCTGGGTCAAGTCCTTCGCGACCTCGCGCGCGACCTCGACGAACGCTTTGAAAGCTGGCGAGACCTGGGCACGGCTCGGGAAGTAGAGGAACAGCCCGGGCACGACGGGGGCGTACGGCTCGAGGACGACGCGGAGCTGTCCGCGGGAGATCTCGTCTGCGACCACGACCTCCATGCCGTAGAGCAGGCCGACCCCAGCGATCGCGAGGCTCCGGATCAGCTCGGGGCTGTTCGTGGTGACGGGACCACGCACCGGGATTCGCCAGGTCTTCTTCCCGCGCTCGAACTCCCACGGCCAGGGAGTTCCCGTGGGCCCGAGTAGCCCCGTCAAGCAGGCGTGCTGGGCGAGGTCCTCGGGCGTCTGCGGCGCTCCGCGACGCCGCAGGTAAGCCGGCGCGGCCACCACCACGAGGCGGGCCTCGCCGGAGAGGCGAACGTGAACCATGTCGCGCTCGATGGACTCGACCAGCCGGATGCCCGCGTCGAAGCGCGAGGCGACGGGGTCCACCAGGCGGTCGTCGATCTGGACGTCGAGCTCGACCCCGGGATGCCGCTCCAGGAAACGCGGGAGCAGCCGAGCCAGAACCATCGGCACCGACACCGTGGGCACCGTCAGCCGTATCCGGCCCGTCACCTCGCCGCCGCCCGCCTTCACGACGTTCAGGGATTCGAGAGCCTGATCGACACCCGGCCCTGCCTTCTCCAGGAGCCGTGCCCCCGCATCCGTCAGCGCAACGCTGCGGGACGTCCGGGTGAGCAGTGGGACGCCCAGACGCGTCTCGAGCTGCCGCACGGACTGGCTCAGCGCCGACGTCGAGACTCCGAGGTCCCGCGCGGCCGCCGCGAAGCTCAGGCGCCTCGCCACCGCGACAAATGCGTTCAGCGCGTTGAGCAGGGTGAAGGCCATCGTCGCCTGGGCGAGCCTACGCTCCCGAGCGGCGACAGGAAACATGAAGAAATCGGAATGGGTCTTTCAAGAAGTGGGATTCGGCAGCGCATCTCAAGACCGAGGCGGACATCGCCCGGTACTGGGAAGCCTGCCTCGAGGAGGGCCGCGACGATCCCAGCTTCATCACGACGGCGCTCGGGAACATTGCCCGTGCCCACGGCATGTCGCCGCGTCTTGTGAGCATGAGCACGCTTTCCGATGGCACCGCGAGCGGCCTTCCTGATGGACTTCCCGTTCCCGTTCCCGCGCGCCGTAGGGCGTACGGGAAGCGGGAAGCGGTCACCTGGCGGCGAGCCGGTAGCCGTCGGTCGAGCGCACGAGGGCGCCGGCGGCAGTGAGGGCCCCGAGGCGCTCGTAAAGCGTGGCGCTGCGGATCCGCAGGGTCGCGCGGGGGGCGGCGAGTCGTCGAGGCGCGACCGGGTGCACAAGCCGTGGTCGTCGTACCCTGAATTCAGGCAACCGCCGTGCCTATAATGTGCGCCGCATGGATGGACCCGCCCCGCCCGTCGCCGCGCGCTCGCGATGGGGCGTCGTCCTCGCGCTCGGGACATCACAGACGCTCGCGTGGGCATCGAGCTACTACCTACCCGCGATCCTCGCGGATCCTATCGCCACCAGCCTCGGGATCGCGCGCACATGGGTGTTCGGCGCGTTTTCGATGTCGCTGCTGATCTCCGCCGTCCTCGCGCCGCGCGTCGGCCGGTTCATCGATCGCCGGGGCGGCCGGAGTGTGCTGATGCTCTCCTCGACCGTGCTGTCGGGCGGCCTGCTCGCGCTCGCCGCGGCGAGGGGCCCGGTCGTGCTGTTCGCGGCCTGGGCCGTGCTCGGCGCAGGCATGGCGCTGGGCCTGTACGACGCGGCTTTCGCGACGCTGACGACGATCTACAGCGACGAGGCGCGCGGTCCCATCACCGGGATCACGCTCATCGCGGGCTTCGCGTCCACCTTGAGCTGGCCGGTGTCCTCGGTGCTCGACCACGCGATCGGCTGGCGCGGAACCTGCGTCGTCTGGGCCGCGCTGAACCTCATCGTGAGCCTCCCTCTCATCCGGGTCGTGCTGCCCGCGCCGACCCGGCTAGCGCACCTCCGGCGCGCATCGAACGCCCGGGTCGGGTGGAATCCGCGCCGGGAGATGATCCTCCTCTCGTACGTCTTCGCCGCGACGTGGTTCGTAACCGGGTCGATGGCGGCGCACCTCCCGTGGCTGCTAGAGCGAGCGGGCGCCACGACCACGCAGGCGGTCGCCGCGGCCGCGCTGATGGGACCGGCCCAGGTCGGCGCGCGGATCGCAGAGTTCGTCCTCCTGCGGCGTGCCCACCCGCTCGTCTCGGCGCGCATCGCGACGACGCTGCATCCGCTCGGAGCAGCGGCCCTCGGCGTCGCGGGCACGGCGGCGATCGCGCCGTTCACGATCCTCTACGGGGCCGGGAACGGGCTGTTGACGATCGCGCGCGGCACCGTCCCGCTGGCAGTATTCGGCCCGGTGGGATACGGCGAGCGGACCGGCCTGCTCGGCGCGCCCGCGCGCGCGATACAGTCGCTCGCGCCGTTCGTGTTCGGGCTCCTTGTCGAGCTGCTGGGCGTCTCGGCGCTGTTCGTCTCCGCCGGGCTCTGTATCTCCGCGCTCGTGGCGCTCGGGTTCGTGCACCCCACGCCCGCGCAGCAGCGAAC
Source organism: Anaeromyxobacteraceae bacterium (assembly GCA_035636195.1). Lineage (GTDB taxonomy): Bacteria > Myxococcota > Myxococcia > Myxococcales > Anaeromyxobacteraceae > Anaeromyxobacter_A. The sequence continues at coordinate 368 of DASPZP010000230.1, read as the reverse complement.
GTCAGGGCCGTGACCGAGCGGCGGTCGAGGTCCCCGGACATACTCGCCTCAACGGCAGCAGTGGCAACGATGACGAAAGCGAAGTTCAAAGTTTCAGGCGTTGCCCCAGCCCGGTGTTGCAGCCGCCTGCTTCACCCACCTGGCCATCTGCGCCTCGTCGAGGTCGTCTTCGTGGATGTCGATCCAGCGCGCGTCCTTGCCCGTGCCTCCGGGTGCAACGGGTCGCAGCGACGTGCCTCGGAAGAAGGTCACCTTGACGTAGTGGGTGAAGACGTGGAACCCCAGGAACCAGCCCTGGTCCTCGATGCCATAGAAGGGTGAGTTCCACCTCACCGCCTTGCGCACGTTGGGCACGTTGCGCACGATGA
>DASPZP010000229.1:0-3627 GCA_035636195.1 Anaeromyxobacteraceae bacterium | reverse complement strand
GTCTCCTCGGTGGTGCCGGCATCGATGGCCACCACGAACGTGCGAGCAATGATGAACGCGAGGTTCGAGAAGTCGTACCCTTCGGCGACGTAGACGTTTTCGGCCTCGCGAACGAGCCGCTTCTCGCCGAACCGAAACCCTCTCGCCGCATCGACCGAGATGTCCCCCAGCACGCGGGGCTCGGCTGGATCGTCCAGCGCGCGGAGGCCGGCGCGAGCCAGCAGCTCCTGCGAGCGGCGTGGATCCCCCAGCGTCCGGTAGGCAGCGGCGAGGCCACGGTAGAGCCCGCGATTCAAGCCGAGCGGGAGCTCGATCTGGTGGACCAGGCACCACTGGAGATCCTCGATGGCCTGCGTCGCCTTGCCAAATCGCGGTGGCAGGTCGGCGAATACGAGGCCCCGGGCCAGCCGCCCGAGTGCCGGCTCCGCGGCCACTCCCTCGTCGAGCTTGCCGATGGCATCCTCGACCCAGGCCACACGGCGGAGCAGCGGCACGTCGTTGGACACGCGCGCCTGCATGGTCGCCTGCAGGGACCTGAAGAGGGCGCGCCGGTTCGGCTGCTCCTCAGCGAGACGCCCAAAGTACTGGTAACCCTCCCACTCGCGGTGGCTCGCGAGGAGTTGTTGCATGGTGACCAGCACCACGAGGGTATCGGAGTTCGGATAGGCGGCTGCCTTCATGAAGCCGGTGAGCGGGCGCTGCTGGGTGAGAGGCGCCTCCAAGGGTGGCGGGACCTGCGCGCACGATGCGAGCGCGAGCGAGGTCAGGACCGCGAGGGCTGCGCATCGGGGGCCGGCGTGATTCAGCTTGGTCATGGCGTTCTCCTCGTGAGGTCCCCACGCGGCGGCAGCTTTCGAGAGAGCAGCCGGCGTGCTACTACCGCGGCGCATGCGGTTGCCGTCCATTCCCGCAGGTATTCACCTGAAGGCCTGGCCACCCGTGCTCGCCACGCGCGGGCCCGGGTTCCGCGGCGACCTGCACTCGCACCATGCGCTGCATTTCGTGCTCGCGATCGAAGGCGAGTTGCGAGTGCGCCCGTCGGCCTCGGGGCGGTGGCGGAGCGCTGCTGGCGTGCTCACAAGTCCCCATGCGCCACACGCGATCGACTCCAAAGGCGTGGAGGTCCTGCTGGTCTTCCTCGATCCGGAGAGCGACGCCGGCGCCATGTTCCGTCCGGCACTGAATAGGGCGGTTCGGCTGCTTGCAGAGGGGGAGCGGACCGCGCTGGTTCGCGACGTCGTCCCGCGAACGATCTTGCGCTCGGGCGCAGAGGAGTGGGTTCGAACCGCGGCTCGGACACTCCGGGTGCCGCTGGCACCGTCGCAGCGCACGATCCATCCACGCGTACGAAGGCTGCTCGCGGTGCTGCGTGGCAGCGGGGTGGACGACGCCACGTCGCTCGAGGTGCTCGCGAAGCTGGTCAGCCTCTCGCCGAGTCGGTTGATGCACGTGTTCACCGCGTCCGTGGGAATTCCTCTTCGGCCGTATCTCGCCTGGCTCAGGGTGCAACGTGCGGCGATGGCCATCGTCAACGAAGCTTCAATGGGTGAAGCGGCACACGCGGCCGGCTTCGCGGACGCTGCCCACATGAGTCGCACGTTCAAGCGCATGCTCGGGGTCGCCCCGTCCTTGCTGCGGCCGATGCGGTGCAGTCGGTAGGGATGCCGAGAAGTTGCACGACCAAGTCCTTCCTGGCTTGAACAAACTGGCTGCCACGCGCGAGGCTCGTGTTGCGCCGCGGCGCGCGCGGACCTAGTCCCTCCCGGTGCGCTCCTTCGATGTGGCCGTCGTCGGCGCCGGCCACAACGGCCTGGTCACGGCAGCGTACCTCGCACGCGCCGGGCTCTCGGTGGTCGTGCTCGAGGCGCAGGACCGGGTGGGCGGCGCGTGCGTCTCGGAGGAGACCTGGGAAGGGTTTCGGGTCTCGACGGCCGCGTACGTCGTGAGCTTGTTCAGGCGCGAGATCGTGCGCGACCTCGACCTCGCGCGCCACGGGTATCACGTCCTCCGCCGCGACCCCTCGTCGTTCACGCCGCTCCCGGACGGTCGCTCGTTGCTCCTCGGCCCGGACGCCGCCATGAACCGGCGCGAGGTGGCGAAGTTCTCCGCGCGGGACGCCGAGCGGTTGCCCGAGTACGAGGCCATGCTCGACCACATCGCCCGGGCGATCGAGCCGACGCTGCTCGAGACTCCGCCGGCGCTCTCCACCCGGCCACGTGACCTCTGGCGCCTGGCCCGGATGGGCTGGCGCTTCTTGCGCCTCGGGCCGGACGCACCGCACGCGGCGGAGATCCTGACGGGGGCGGCCCGTCCGATCCTCGATCGCTGGTTCGAATCCGACGCGCTCAAGGCGACCCTCGCGACCGACGCCATCATCGGGGCAGCGGCGTCGCCGTCGACGCCCGGCACGGGGTACGTGCTCTTTCACCATGTGATGGGCGAGGTGGACGGCGCGCGCGGCGTCTGGGGATACGTGCAGGGAGGGATCGGAAAGCTCCCCGAAGCGCTCGCGAAGGCGGCCCGGGCCCACGGCGCGGAGATCCGGACGAGCGCGCGGGTCACGCGAGTCAGGATCGGCCCACACGGCGCGGACGGGGTCGTCCTCGCCGACGGGACGGAGATCAGCGCGCACCGCGTCGCCTCGAGCGCCGATGCGACCGTCACCCTGCTAGGGCTCGTCGGAACCGAGCGGCTCGCACCCGAGATCGTTTCCGCGGTGCGGTCGATCGATTACGCGAGCGGCTCGATGAAGATCAACCTCGCCTTGTCCGCGCTGCCGGAGTTCACGGCTCTGCCGGGCGCGCCGGGGCCGCAGCACCGCGGCACGATCCATGTGGCGCCGTCGCTCGAGTACCTCGAGTCCGCCTTTGACGACGCCCGCCGCGGAGAGCCCTCGGCGGAGCCGATCCTCGAGTGCACGATTCCTTCGGCGGTGGACCCGTCCGTCGCTCCTCCGGGACGTCACCTCATGCAGATCTTCGTCCAGTACGCGCCGTACCAACTCCGGTCCGGGTCGTGGGATGAGCTGCTGAAGGAGCGGTTCGCGGACCGGTGCCTCGAGGTGCTCGAGCGCTACGCGCCGGGCGTCACGCGGTCGGTCATCGCGCGCCAGGTCCTCTCACCGCTCGACATCGAGCGGCGCTTCGGGCTGACGGGTGGCAACATCTTCCAGGGTGCGATGACGCCTTCGCAGCTCTTCTTCCTTCGCCCGTTCGCGGGGTACGCCGACTACCGTACGCCCGTCCCTCGGCTGTACCTTTGCGGCGCGGCCACGCACCCCGGCGGCGGCATCATGGGTGCGTGCGGGTACAACGCGGCGAGAGAGATCCTGCGGGACGCGCGGCGGCGACGCCGCGCGTAACCCGGCGGCCACAGCCGCGTATACGCCCCGAGCGCCCGCGGCTCGGTGCACGGGGCAACGACTCTCGAGCTGCCGTGAGTCCTCTGTGCCGAGGACGCTGCGGCCGGAAGCCGCTCAACCCTTGCCGGCCTCGATCGACTGATCCATCTCCAGGGCCGGGAGCGCGTGACTCGGATAGCCGACCTGCCGCGCCGGCACCCCGGCGACGGTGCAGTGCGGAGGCACGTCGTGGAGGACGACGCTCCCTGCGCCGATCTTGGCGCCCT
>DASPZP010000228.1:0-18978 GCA_035636195.1 Anaeromyxobacteraceae bacterium | reverse complement strand
GCGTCCGGCGACGACGGGGTCGGGGTCGGGGTCGCGGTCGGGGTCGCGGTCGGCTTTTCTCCCTCTCCCCCGGCGGGGGAGAGGGTGGGGTGAGGGGGGAAGCGGTCGCGGACGGGCGGAAATGGCGAGAGCGCAGCGCTGAGCCGTCGAGGTCGAGGCGAAGCGCCAGTTCGCGCTCGCGCTCGCGGTCGCGGTCGCGGATCGGACCTCCCCGCCGTGCTAGACAACGGCGCATGCCCAGCTACTCGCTCACCCTCGACGTCCCCGAATCGGAGGCCGACGACCTCGCGGCCCTGCTCCTCGGGGAGGGCGCAGCCGGGGCCGAGGTCCGCGACGCCTCCGTCCTCCCCATGCCAGGCGCCCCGCGCCCCGCCACCGGCCGGGCGCACGTGGTCGCCTTCTTCGCCGCGCGGCAGGAGGCCGAGGCCGCGGCCGCCGCGGTGGGGGTGCAGGGCGCCCTGGCCGAGCTCGCCGACCAGGACTGGGGAGAGCGCTGGAAGGAGGGCCTGACGCCCTTCGCCGTGGGCCGCGTGTTCATCCGCTTCTCCTGGGCCGCGGCCGCGCTGCCGCCGGGCGCGGTGGAGGTGGTGCTCGATCCCGGGATGGCGTTCGGCACGGGCACCCACCCCACCACCGCCCTCTGCCTGGCCGGGCTCGACGCGCTCCTCGCTGTGGCGCCGGGTGCGGAGGTGCTCGACGTGGGTACGGGCTCCGGGCTCCTCGCCATCGCTGCGCGCAAGCTCGGGTCGCGACGCGTGGCCGCGACCGAGAACGATCCGATCGCGATCCGCGTGGCCGGGGAGAACGCACAGCGGAACGGCGTCGCGATCGAGCTCCACCTCGCGTCGCCCTCGGCGGTATCGGGGACGTTCCCGGTGGTGGTCGCGAACATCCTCGCCAACACCCTCGTCGAGCTGGCGCCGCAGATCGCCGCGCGCCTCGCGCCCGGCGGCACGCTCCTCCTCTCCGGAATCCTGGCGGGGCAGGAGGCGGAGGTGCAGAGCGCCTATGTCGCGCAGGGCCTCGCGCCAGACGCCAGCCGCGAGCGCAGCGAGGGCGAGTGGCGGCTCCTCGCCCTCGGGAGGCCGGCGTGAGGAGGCTCTTCCTCCCGCGGCCGAGGCTCGAGGGCGACCGCGCGACGCTCGAGGCGAGCGAGGTGCACTACCTCCGTGACGTGCTGCGCCTCGCGCCCGGCGCGGTGATCGAGGTGTTCGACGGCGAGGGTGGCGCGCGAGAGGGGCGGCTCGCCGCCGGCGCGGATGGCGGCTTCCTGCTCGCACTCGGGCCCCGCCGCGACGCGCCTCCGCCGGCGGCGCGCGTACACCTCGCGTTCGCCCTCGCGCGGGGAGACCGACCCGACCTCGTGGTGCAGAAGGGGACCGAGGTCGGAGTCGCACGCCTCCTGCCGTTCGAGGCGGAGCGCTCGGTCGTCCATCTGGATCGGGAGCGCGGCGCCGAACGGGCCCGGCGCTGGCAGCGCATCGCCGCCGAGGCGGCGCGCCAGTGCGGCCGCGCCGACGTGCCGGAGGTCGCCTCGCCCGCGCCGCTGGCGCAGGTGCTGGCCGAGTCGCCACCGGGCTTCCGGATGCTCCTCTTCTTCGAGGGCGGCGGCGAGCCGCTGGCGCAGGCGGTGGATCGCTCCGCCGAGGGCCACCTCGTCCTCGTCGGGCCGGAGGGCGGGTTCGCGCCGCGCGAGGTGGATGCGGCACTGGCTGCAGGGGCCCGCCTCACCACCCTCGGACCTCGCACCCTGCGCTTCGAGACGGCCGCGATCGTCGCGGCGGCGCTCGTGCAGCACCTCGCCGGCGATCTGGGATGACCGAGACGGGCAGCGCCATTCCGTGGCGCCTCCCACCAGATCTTTGACAGCGCTCACCGCGGGTCTAGCGTGACCGGGTGGAGTGTCCGCGCTGCCATCTCCCCGCAACGCCCGTCGATCCGGCCTGTCCAGGCTGTGCGGCGCCGCTGGTCCTCCCCGCCGATCCACCGCTCTCCCGGCTCGATCATCCGCTCGAGCTCGACCGCCGCCTGCGAGCGCGGGCCCCGAGCGCGTCGGCCCCGTTCGTCGACGGGAGTCTCGAGGCGTCCCAGCTCGAACCCCACTTCGTGGCGGACGCATCGAGCCTGCTCGGCGACGACCTGTCCTGGGGCGAGCCTCAGCAGCCGGCCGCGGATCTCGAGCCGTGCTCCCTCGCGGGACGCGCCCTCGCCGCAGCCATCGACGCGGCGGTGTCCCTCGCCGTGGCGGCCCCACCCCTCGCTGCGGCTGCCCGGATGCTGCCGGCCGGCGCAGACCTCCTCGGCGCGCTCGCCTGGCCGGGAGCGGGCCTCTTCGGCCTCCTCTGCTTCGCGCACGCGGCGCTCGGGCAGGCCCTGATGGGCGCGACCATCGGCCAGCGGATGGTCGGGCTGCGCGTCGCCACCGCCGACGGCTTCTCACCTGGCCTGGGGAGGGCCGCCCTGCGCGCGGCGCTGGCGCTGCTCGGTATCTTTTCGCCGCTCTTCACCAGCAGTCGGCGCACGCTCCACGACCGGATCAGCGGGACGTGGACCATCCGCGCGCCTTGACCACCCGCACACCGGGGCCTAGAACCCAGCCGTGCCGCTCGATCTCGCCGCCCTCCTGGTCGAAGCGGGCGCCGCCTCCGCCGCAGATCTGGAGGCCGCGCTGGCGCGGCAACGCGAAGCGGGCGGGACCCTCGACTCGGCGCTGCTCGAGCTGGAGCTGGTCGAGGAGGGCGAGCTCCTGCGCCTCCTGACGCGCGCCTCCGGGTTTCCGCCAGCGCCGCTCGACCCCGCGCCCGATCCCCGCGCGCGGCGCGTCCTCCCTGCTCGCGTGGCCGAGCGCCATGCCATGGCGCCCTTCCGGCTCGAGGGCCAGCAGCTCGCCGTCGCGGCCGCTCACCCGGTGGACGTCACCGCGCTCGACGAGCTGAGCTTCATGCTCTCCCTCCAGATCGTCCCGCACGTCGCGCCCGAGTGGCGCGTGCGGGAGCTCTTGTCGAAGGTCTACGGAGGCCCTCTGCCAGCGCGGATGGCCGCCCTGGCCGTGCGGGTGAGGGCGAAGGGGCTGGCGGCGGAGCGCACCTCGCCCGCTCCCGACCGCGACCGCGACCGCGAATCCGACCGCGACCTCGAACCCGACCGCGAACCCCTCACCCCGACCCTATCCCCCGCCAGGGGAGAGGGAGGAAGGGACCGCGACCTCACCGCGCGCTTCGACCCGGCTGCTGCGCTCTTCTTCGGCCGCGCGGATCCCGAGGAGCCGCTGGCGGCGGCGCTGGCTCAGGTGCTCGAGGGAGCCGAGGGTGAGGCGCTCCTGCGCGGAGCATTCGACCAGGAGGCGCCGATCGAGGCGCCGCCCCGCTGGAGCCGCGACCAGGCGTTCGCCGCGCTCGAGGCGGCGGATGGGCGGGACAAGGTCGTGGCGGTCGCCCTCCGCTACGCCCGTGACTTCTTCGAGGCGGCCGCCCTGCTCGCCGTGACGACCGAGCACGTCGGCGGGCACGACGCGCTCGGCTGGCCGGAGGCGCGCGCGCGCTGCCGCTCGCTGCGGCTCGACCGGGAGCGCTCGTCGCTGCTCCGGGCCGTCCTCGAGACGCGCGGGCCCTACCTCGGCCCGGTCGCGCGCGACCCCGGCAACGACGAGCTCCTCGCGGCCTTGGGGCGCGCCTGGCCGCGCACCGCGCTGCTGTATCCGGTCGTGCTGCGCGACCGGGTGGTGTGCATCCTCTACGCCGACAACGGCGAGGCGCCCGTCTCGCCCGGCCGGCTGGGCGACCTCCTCCTCGTCGCCGGCGCGCTCGGCGTGACCTTCGAGCGGATCCTGCGCCAGGGGAAGCGCGATCGCTCCGACGCACCGCCGGTCGCTCCATCCCCCGCCGCCGAGGAGCCGGGGGACGTGACCGGGCTGGGCGCCGCCGAGGCCGTGCAACACCTGCTCCGTTCCCCGCCGGGTTCGGCGGGTCGGGCGCGGCTCGTCGCGCACCTGGCGCAGCTCGGGCCCGCCGCGGCCGCCGCGCTGCGCGAGGTCTTCCCCGGGCCGCTCGACGGCGCCGAGGGCGACGCTCGGACGCTCGAGGAGCGCGGTCCGGTGCTCGCCGCGTTCGTGGCGCTCGGCCCGGTGGGCACGAGCGACCTCCTCGCGCTGCTCGCGCACGGGGACCCCGATCAGCGCCGCCTGGCCGCCGGCACCCTCGGACGCACCGGCGATCCGGCGAGCTTCCTTCCCCTGGCCGATGCGGCGCTGGCGCTCGACGGCGCGCCGGGCGAGGCCGCGGTCGCAGCGCTCGTCGCGCTCCGCGAACATCTCGACTTCCGGCCGGTGCTGCCCCGCCTGCGCAAGGCCCTGCTCGGCCCGGCCCCGGCTGCCGCGGCGCGCGCCGCCAGCGCGGTCGGCCGGCTCGGGGACGCGGACGCCGTGCCGCTCCTCGTGCAGGCGCTCGACATGGCCGATCCCGCGCCGGGGGCCGCGAGCGCGGCGCTCGAGGCGCTCACCGGGCTGCGCGCAGCCGGCCCCGCCGGCTGGCTCGCCTGGTGGAAGGCGCGCCGGTGACGCACCCCGCTCGAAGACCGACCTCGGCACGGAGCGCGCCATGAACAGACCCCTCGATCCCGATCCGCGCCGGGCCCTCCTCGACCGCCTGGAAGAGGAGGCAGAGCGAGGCGGCGGGCTGGAGCGCATCGCGCGCCAGCACGAGGCGGGCAAGCTCACCGCGCGCGAACGCATCGAGCTCTTCTGCGATCCTGGCAGCTTCGTCGAGCTCGACAAGCTGAAGACCCACCGCTGCGCCGACTTCGGGATGGAGCAGCAGAAGATCCCGGGCGACGGGGTGGTCACCGGCCATGGGCTCGTCGAGGGGCGCCAGGTCTTCGTCTTCGCGCAGGACTTCACCGTCTTCGGCGGCTCCGTGTCGGGCGCCTACGCGGAGAAGGTGTGCAAGGTGATGGACCGCGCCATGCAGGTCGGCTGTCCCATCGTCGGGCTCCACGACTCGGGCGGGGCACGCATCCAGGAGGGCGTCGTCGCGCTGGCGGGCTACGCCGACATCTTCCTGCGCAACACGCTCGCGTCCGGCCTCGTGCCACAGGTGAGCGTCATCCTGGGGCCGTGCGCCGGGGGCGCGGCATTCTCTCCCGCCATCACCGACTTCACCTTCATGGTGAAGGACACGAGCTCCATGTTCGTGAACGGGCCCGAGGCGCTCCGGACCGTCACGCACGAGGAGGTGACGCGGGAGGACCTCGGCGGCGCGCTCGTCCACGCCCGGAAGTCGGGCGTGGCCCACTTTGCCTTCGACAGCGAGGAGGCGGCCCTGCGCAGCGTGCGCGAGCTCCTCTCCTTCCTGCCGCTCAACAACGCCGACGATCCCCCGTTCCAACCCTGCTCGGACGATCCCGGCCGGCGCGAGGCCGTGCTGAAGACGATCGTGCCCGATGATCCTCGCAAGCCGTATGACATGAAGGACGTCGTCCGGGCGGTGGCCGACGACGGTCATCTGTTCGAGGTGGGGGAGCACTTCGCGGCGAACCTGGTGGCGGGCTTCGTCCGGCTCGACGGGCGGCCGGCCGGGGTGGTGGCCAACCAGCCGGCCGTGCTGGCGGGGGTGCTCGACTCCGACGCCGCGGTGAAGGCCGCTCGCTTCGTGCGCTTCTGCGACGCTTTCCACCTCCCGATCCTCACCTTCGTCGACGTCCCGGGGTTCCTGCCCGGCACCGGGCAAGAATGGGGCGGCCTCGTCAGGCACGGCGCGAAGCTGCTCTACGCGTACGCCGAGGCGACCGTACCCAAGGTCACGGTCATCACCCGCAAGGCCTACGGCGTGGCCTACGACGTGATGGCGTCGAAGCACCTCCGCGCCGACGTGAACCTCGCCTACCCGACCGCCGAGGTCGCGGTGCTGTCGCCCGAAGCGGCGGTGAACGTGCTGCACCGCAAGGAGCTGTCGGCTGCGGGGGGTGATCCGGCCGCACAGGCCGAGCTGCGGCAAAAGCTCGTGGCCGCATATCGGGAGCAGTTCGCGAGCCCGTACCAGGCGGCGGCGCTCGGGTACCTGGACGAGGTGATCCGGCCCGAGGACACGCGACCGAAGGTCATCCGGGCGCTGGAGCTGCTGCGCACGAAGCGCCAGCAGAACCCGCCCAAGAAACACGGCAACATCCCGCTCTAGCCGCTACGAGGAGCCGCATGGCCAAGCCGAAGATCGAGGAAGTCGTGAAGGGGAAGGGACCGGAGGCGTCGCGCGGCAAGACGGTCGAGGTGCACTACACGGGGTGGCTCACCGATGGGAAGCAGTTCGACTCCTCGGTAGGCGGCTCGCCCTTCTCGTTCCGGCTCGGCGCGGGAGAGGTCATCGAGGGCTGGGACCGCGGCGTGCTGGGGATGAAGGTGGGTGGGAAGCGGAAGCTGACGCTCCCGCCGGAGCTCGGTTACGGCGCGGCCGGCGCGCCGCCGGAGATCCCTCCCCATGCGACGCTCGTCTTCGAGGTCGAGCTCCTCGCCGTTTACTAATAGCGGAACCCACTTGGCCCGATCCCTGCTGCGGCGCACGCTGCCTTGCTGCGCCGGGCACACCCACGCCGCTTGCGCGGCGCGGGTACCCGCTCCGTCCGCTGCTCGACGTGCCTTTAGGCACGCCTCCGCTGCTCCGTCGTCGTGTGCCCGGCTCGCCTGCGGCATCGTGTGCCTCGCGACGGGCCAGGCCAAGTGAGCTCCGCTGTGAACGCGAAAGCCCGGTCCCCTGCGGCGCAGAGGACCGGGCTCCCAGACGGACCGCGGGGAGGCGTCTAGCCCTTGCGGACGTTCGCCGCCTGGAGACCCTTCGGGCCCTTCACGACGTCGAACTCGACCTTCTGCCCCTCCGCCAGGCTGCGGAAGCCGTCCATCTGGATGGCCGTGTGGTGGCAGAACACGTCCTCACCCCCGTTGTCCTGGGTGATGAAGCCGAAGCCCTTCGCGTCGTTGAACCACTTCACAGTACCAGTAGCCATTCGCTGTAACTTTCTTCGCTCGAGAGCCCTATTGCGCTCGGTCAACCCTGTGCGCGCGGGTAGACAAATCCATCTATTCAAAAATGGATGCGAAGTCGAGCGCGGACTATCACCCTAAGTAGAGTGGTCGCGTCGGGTTTTTCACTCGCAGCGTCGACGCGCTGCGGCGCGGGCGGGCTCCCGGTCAGAGCGCGGCGGCCGCAACCGGCTGCTCGGCGCGGGCGAGCAGCGCCTCCATCATCTCGAACAGCTCGCGCACGCTGGGGAGCGCCGCGACCGAGGTCTCGGGGATGCGGGTGACGCTCTGGCCCGTGTAGAAGAGGCCGTTGTCCTTGTCCCCCTTGAGGGCGGCGAGGAGCAGGGCGTCGGTGATGCAGAAGCTCTCCTGAAAGTTCGAGGCTCGGCAGATGCAAAGGTCCACGGCCAGGCACTCGACGCAGGCCTTCTTGCGGCCGTGATAGCCGTCGGGACCGTAGGCCCAGGCCTTGGAGCGGGGCGGGACGCGCTCGCCGCGGGCGAGCTTCTCGGTGAAGGCGTTGCGCACCGCACGCGCCTTCATGCCCTTCACGGTGCTGATGATGATGGTGACGTCGTCGTCGGCCTTCCCGAGGTGCATCTCCTTGAAGTTCTCGTGGACGTCGCCGTCGGAGCAGGCGAGGAACCGCGTCGCGAGCTGCGCCCCGGCCGCGCCGGCCGCGAAGAGCGAGGGGAGATCTTCGGCGTCGATGCCCCCCGCCGCGATCACGGGCAGGGTCGTGCTCGCCACCACGTCGCGCAGGAGGGCCGGCAGCGGGTGACCGACGTCACCGATGTGACCGCCCGCCTCGGCGCCCTCCGCCACCAGGAACTCGGCCCCCCACTTCTCGTACATCTTGGCGAGGCGGCCGGAGGAGACGATCCCGGCGAACGGGATGCCGGCCTCCCGGCAGACGCGCACCACGTCGCGCGAGATGCCCGCGCCCTGCACCACGAACGAAACGCCTTCCTCGATCGAGATGCGCAGGCAGGTGTCGAAGTCGATCCGGTTGATCGCGGCCATCAGGTTCACACCTACGAAGCCGCCCGGCGCCTCCGCTCGCGCCCGCCGGATCTCCGTGCGCAGCATGGCTTCGCTCTTGACCACCGCGGAGACCGTGCCGACGCCCACCAGCCGGGGCCCGCGCATGGCGGCGACCTTGCCGGCCAGGCCGTCGGAGGCGTGGATTCCCATCGCGCCCTGCACGAGCAGCCGCTTTCCGGAGCGGACGACGTCCTCGATGGCACGCCGATCGAGCCTGGGCGCCCGGCGGCGCAGCTCCTCGATCGAGGTGACGGTGGGCGAGGAGGTCTTCTCGGCGCTGCTGTCCATGGGAGCTCCCGAAGGGTACGACGGGCCCGACCAAGCTACCGGGCCCCTGTCACAGGGGCGTCATGGGGACCCGGCCCTGCCCATCCAGCGCGGCCCTTTGGCGAGACGCGCCGAACCCAGGTGGTTCTCGTACCCGGGTCCGGATGACCTCGCTGCGTCGCGGCACGGCTCCGGCGCTGCTGCTTTGGGTGTACTGGCCGGTCGACCCGTCTGGTACGCGGTTCGCACGACTCGCCGAGCGAACGCCCAGCAGCCTGGCTGGGGCCCGGACCGACATGCATTCCGCTCGGCACACACTCCGATGGACGATGGCCGCCCTGGCGACCGTCGCGCTCGCCGCCGCGCCGTTCCTGAGCCACGCCGAAGGCCACGGTTTCAAGATCATCGTGAACGAGGACTGCCCCGCGCAGTCGCTCACCCGCGACCAGGTCTCGCGGCTCTTCCTTGGCAAGGCGGCCGAGTGGCCGAACGGCGTCCGCGCGCTCCCCGTCGACCAGCAGGAGGGGAGCCCGGTCCGCGAGGCCTTCACGCGGGCCATCCATCGCCGATCCGTCTCCGCCGTGAAGCTCCTCTGGCAGCAGGCCATCTTCTCGGGCCGTGGCCTGCCGCCGCCCGAGGCGAGCGGTGACGCGGGGGTGCTCGCGCACGTGAAGAGCCAGCCCGGGGCCATCGGTTACGTCTCCTCCACGTCCCCCACCGACGGCGTCGTCGTCGCGACGCCGGGAGAGTGAGGGAGCGTGCACTCGAACCTCGGCTTCAAGCAGAAGCTCCTCCTCCTGCCGGTGACGGCGATGGTGGCGCTCCTGGCCGTCGCCGGGATCGACCAGGTGCTCGGGGCACGCACCAGCTTCGTGCTGCACGAGCTCGAGACGGAGCTCGTCCCCGGCGTGGCGCTCAGCCGGGATCTCCAGGAGCTGCTGGAGCGGCTGCAGCGGGCGCTGCAGGACGCGGTGGCAGCCGAGGACCGGGAGGCGCTCGCCGAGACGGCCGGGGCTCGCGACGCGTTCCTGGGGCGGCTCGCCGAGGGCGGCGAGGCGGAGGGAGACGCCAACCTGGCGGCTGCCATCGCCCAGGAGTTCAAGGCCTACTACGCAGTGGCACGGCGCGCGAGCGAGGCGCTCATCGCGCGCGCTCCGGGCGACGCGCCGCTGCGCGAGACCGTGACGCGCTACCAGGCCGTCCGCGGCTTGCTCGCGCGCCGCTCGGCGGCCGAGCGCGAACGGCTCACGCAAGGTTTCGACGAGGTGCGGCGGCTGCAACGCATGAAGGCGCTCGCGATGGGGTTCGGCACGGTGGCGGCCGTCGCGCTCGTCGGCCTGCTCGCCGCGTGGGTCGCGCGGAGCGTGGCACGCCCGGTGGTGGCGCTGTCGCGCGCCGCGAAGCGGGTGGCCGATGGTGACCTCGCCCAGGAGCTGCGGGTCGACTCGACCGACGAGCTCGGCGAGCTCGCCCGCGCCTTCGCAGTGATGGTGGACAAGCTCCGCGTCGTGCCCACGTCCCTGCGGGAGTCGATCGACGAGCTCTCGACGGCGGTGCAGGACGTGGCGACCGCCTCCGGCGCGCAGGGGGCGGTGCTGGAGAAGCAGCAGACCGGCCTCGCCCGCTCGCGCACGAGCGCCGAGCGGATCCTGCGCGAGTCGCAGGAGACCTCGCGCCGCGCCGATGCGGTGCTGCGGATGGCGGGCCAGGTGGAGGCCTTCGGCGACGCGGCGCAGCTCGCCGCGCGCGAGACCTTGACCGGGCTGTCCGAGATCGGCGAGCAGGTGCGCGCCATGACGGGTGGAATCGCCCGCGTCGATCACCACACGCAGGCGGTTCGCGAGCTCGTGGCGGCCATGAAGCGGCTGGCGACCGAGTCGGGCGAGCTGGCGCTCTCGGTGTCGGTCGAGACCGCCCGCGCCGGCGCCGCCGGCGGTCCGCTGGCGGACTCGGCCCGGCAGCTCAAGGACGTCGCCTCCCGCCTGGTGGCTGCGAGCGCCCGGGTGGGGAAGGCGCTCGGCGAGGTCGAGGGCGCGGTGGCGGGCGTGGGCGCGCTCTCGGACGACAGCAAGCGGCGCATGGAGCGCGGCCTCGAGCAGATCCGCACCTCCGGCGAGAGCCTGCGCGAGATCACGGCCGTGGTGCAGAAGAGCGCCCGTGCCGCCCGCGCCATCGTGAAGAGCGTGTCCGAGCAGGGCCACGCCATCGCCGAGATCACGAGCAACGTCCTCGAGCTGGACAAGGCCATGGGCGACGCGCTGCGCGGCAACCGCGCCGCGGAGCGATCGGCCGAGGCGCTGAAGCGCACTGCCAACAGCATCGCCGGCGTCGTCCGAGCCTTCCGGGTGTGAACATGCGAACGAAGCTCCTCCTCGCCGCCACGCTCTTCACCCTGGCGGCTCCCGCGCGCGCCGCGGCCGCCGAGCTCGGCTCCGGCCAGCTGTCGCTGAACGGCTTCGGCTCCTGGGCCGCCGGGTACACGAATCGCAACGCCTACCAGACCGGCTCGGTGCCGGGCCGCTGGGACAACGCCGAATTCGCGATCGACGTCGCGGCCCAGCCCGACGAGCGGCTCGCCATCGCGGCGCAGGTCTTCTTCAGGAACGGCGGCGAGGCCGGCGAGATGACAGGCCGCGTCGACTGGGCGTTCGCGAGCTGGCGCTTCTCCGACGCCGTCACGCTGCGGGTGGGGAAGGTGAAGCAGCCGTTCGGGATCTACGGGGAGATCTTCGACGTCGGCACGCTGCGCCCGTTCCAGTCGCTCCCGGCGGGGGTCTACGGACCGGCGGACTTCCTCGGCGAGAGCTACCTCGGCGCCGGGCTCACCGGCGCGTTCTTCTCCTCAGGCGGCTGGGGCCTCGGCTACGACCTCTACCTGGGCGAGCTCATGGTGAACGAGGCGGAGCTGCCCAGGTTCGTGGCCCATCCCGGGCTGTTCCAGCCCGGCGACGCGATCGCTGAAGAGGAGGGGTCGCACGGGCGTCAGGCCGGCGCGCGGCTCACGCTCCACACGCCGGCGGACGGGCTCTCCTTCCGCCTCAGCGCCGCCGGCCGCCCGAATGGGCCAACCGTGGCCGGCGTCTCGGCCGAGTACCTCACCGACGTCTGGAGCATCCGGGCGGAGGTGTTCCACCAGCGCGATCCTGGAGAGGAGGTGCAGGCCTGGGCTGGTTACCTGGAGGCGGCACGCCACCTGGGGAGGCACTGGCAGCTCGCGACCCGGCTCGACCTGTCGCGCACCTCCATCATCGGCCAGGAGAGCGACTCCCAGCTGCTGCGGCACCGCGACCTGGCGATCGGCCTGAACTACTGGTTCACGCCCCAGCTCGTGTTCCGGGCGGCGGCGCACGCGGTGGACGGGAACCGCTTCGCCTACGCCGGCGACGTGGTCGCAGCGACCCTGGCAGGGACGCTCGCCCGCCGAACCGCCCTCTACGAGCTCGGCGCACAGTTCGCGTTCTGAGCGAGGTCCCCGCCCTCCGCCTTGCGGTGGCGCGCCGCCTCTTCCAGAATGTCCCCGTGCTCCCGGCCTTCAGCGTCGTCTACACGCTCTTCCTGGCGCTGACGATGCCGGTCTTCTACCTCGGCGCGCTCCTGGTCTTCCTGGTCACCGCGCCGTTCGATCGCCGCCGGGTGGCGGTGCACCTCTACTCGTGCTTCTGGGGCTCCTTCTACATTTATGCGAACCCGCTCTGGCGGGAGCGGGTGGAGGGGCGGGAGAAGCTGCCGTGGCACGGCGCGGCCGTCATCGTGTCGAACCACCTGTCGCTGATCGACATCTTCGTCCTGTACGGCCTGTACCGGCCGTTCAAGTGGGTCTCGAAGGCGGTGGTGTTCAAGGTGCCGTTCATCGGCTGGAACATGGTGCTGAACGACTATGTGCGCCTGATCCGCGGCGATCGGGAGTCGATCCGCGACATGATGGAGCACTGCCGCGCCCACCTCGCGCGCGGCTCACCGGTCCTCATCTTCCCGGAGGGCACGCGCTCGCGCGACGGCCGCCTGCAGCCGTTCAAGGACGGCGCGTTCCGGCTGGCCTTCGAGACCGGCGCGCCGCTGATCCCCATCGCCATCCGGGGCACGCACGAGACCTTGCCCAAGCACGGGCTCGTCCTGCGCCAGCGGATGCGCGCGCTGGTCAAGGTTCTCGACCCGCTCGACCCGGCGGCCTACCCAGATCACGACGCGCTGCGCGACGCCACCCGCGCCGCGATCGCTCGTGAGCTCGGCGAGGACGAGCCGGCGGCGTCGCTGCCCGGGGTGGTCACGCCGTAGGGCGGGCGGCGGGTTCATCCCTCGCCGCGGAGCCGGTGCGGCTACAGCTCGAACACCTCCGCGAAGATGATCTCGTCGGTCCGGGCTCGGATGCGGGCCAGCACCTCCGGCGCGGGCCGCTCGTCGAGCTCGATGGCGCAGCAGGCGGCGGCCGCCTCCTGGAAGACGGTGTTCTCCACCTGCTGCGCGTTGATGCCGGCCTCGCGGATGGCGCCGAGCACGTTCGCGAGCACGCCCACCTTGTCCAGGTGGCGCACCACCAGCCGGCAGCGGGCAGGCGTGTGCTCGAGGACGTTGACGCAGTTCGGCACCTCGCCCGTCCGTACGAACGAGCCCAGGATGCGGACCGTCTCGCGCGCGATGGCGTCCTGCGCCTGCTCGGTCGACGCGCCGATGTGGTGCGTGCCGTACACGCCGGGGAGCTGCGCCAGCTCGGAGCGGAACTCCGCCTTGCCGCCCTCCGGCTCGCCCTGGTGGACGTCGGTCGCGTAGCGGAGCCGCCCCGCCCGCACCAGCTCGAGGATCGCAGCCTGGTCCAACACCTCCGCCCGGGCGGTGTTCACGACGAGCGCGCCGGGGTGCAAGGCCTCGAGCACCTCGCGCGAGACGAGCCCACGCGTCTCCTTCTTGAGCGGCAGGTGGATGGAGAGCACGTCCACCGCCCGCGCCAGCGCGAGCGGGCTCTCCTCGCGGACGACGCCGAGCCGCTCCGCCGCCGCGTCGTCGAGCGAGCGAGACCAGGCGTGCACGCGCATCCCCAGCGCGCGCGCCCGGGCCGCCGTCTCGCGGCCGATCGCGCCCAGGCCGAGCACGCCGAAGGTGCGGCCGTACAGGCCGCGCGCCTCGGAGAAGGCCTTCTTGTCCCAGCGGCCCTCGCGCAGCGCCTGCACGTTGTCGGGGATGCGCCGGTCGACCGCGAGGGTGAGCCCGATCGCGAGCTCGGCCACCGCGATGGAGTTCTGGCCCGGGCAGTTCGCGACGAACACGCCGCGCCGCGAGGCCGCCGCCACGTCGATGGTGTTCGTGCCGGCGCCTGCCCGAACGACCAGCGAGAGCGCCGTGCCGCGCTCGAACACGTCGGCCAGGACCTGCTTCCCACGCACCACCAGGATCGAGGCGTCGCCCACGGCGCCCGCCAGCTCCTGCGTCTTGAGCTCGGGCCGGTGCAGCACCTCGAGTCCCAGCGCCGCGACATCCGCCAGCCGATCCTTGGGAAACGCGTCCGCGATGAGGACCTTCATGACGCCTCCGTCCTGCGGTGGATGGGGGGCGAGGATAGGGCGGGTCCTCCGCCCATCGCAACCGGCCACTCCGTGATGCGGCGGAGGGTCGCAAAGGACCTTTACTGACCCGGGGTGCGCCGTTATCGTCAGCGGCCCACACGATCACGGAGAGACGCGCGCCGCACCCGAGGACGCATGAGCGCCGGCAAGCCCATCCGCAAGGTCCTGGTGGCGAACCGAGGCGAGATCGCGGTGCGCGTCATGCGGACCTGTCGGGAGATGGGGATCGCGACGGTGGCGGTCTACTCGGATGCGGATCGGGGCTCGCTGCACGTGCGCTTCGCCGACGAGGCGGTCCACCTCGGCCCGGCCCCATCCCGCGAGAGCTACCTCGTCATCGACAAGGTGCTCGCCGCCGCGCGCCGGACCGGGGCGGACGCCATCCACCCGGGCTATGGGTTCCTCTCCGAGAAGGCCGAGTTCGCCCGCGCCGTCGAGGCGGCTGGGCTCACCTTCATCGGCCCGCGTCCCGAGTCGATGGACGCCATGGGCGTGAAGACCACCGCTCGCAAGAACATGCAGGCGGCGGGCGTGCCCACCATCCCCGGTTCCGCCGAGCCGCTCGCCGACCCGCTTGGGGCGAGGGCCTTCGCCGATCGTCTCGGCTACCCGGTCATGATCAAGGCCGCGGCCGGCGGCGGCGGGAAGGGGATGAAGCGGTGCGACCGGGCCGAGGACTTTCCCGCGCTCTGGGCCTCGGCCAAGCGCGAGGCGGCGGGCGCCTTCGGCGACGACCGGCTCTACCTGGAAAAGTTCCTGGAGAAGCCACGCCACGTCGAGATCCAGGTCTTCGCCGACGAGCACGGCGGCTGCGTCTGGCTCGGGGAGCGCGAGTGCTCGGTGCAGCGGCGGCAACAGAAGGTCGTGGAGGAGAGCCCCTCCTGCGCGGTCGATGACGCCTTGCGGCGCGCGATGGGCGAGGTCGCGGTGAAGGCCGCCCGGGCGGTGGGCTACCGCGGGGCGGGCACGGTCGAGCTGCTCCTCGACGCCCGGCGGAACTTCTACTTCCTCGAGATGAACACGCGGCTCCAGGTCGAGCACCCGGTGACGGAGCTCTGCACCGGCCTCGATCTCGTGCGCATGCAGCTCGAGGTGGCGCAGGGCGGGCGGATCATCGCGCAGGAGGAGGTCGTGCGACGCGGCCACGCCATCGAGGCGCGCGTCTACGCCGAGGACCCGGCCCGGAACTTCCTCCCGAGCCCCGGCCGCATCAGCTACCTGCGCGTGCCGAGCGGCCCCGGCATCCGGGACGACGGCGGCGTGTATGGGGGCTGGGTGGTGCCGCAGTTCTACGATCCCATGATCTCGAAGGTGTGCGCCTGGGCGCCCAGCCGCGAGCAGGCCATCGCCCGCCTGCACCGCGCGCTCGGCGAGTACACCGTCCACGGCATCGCGGTGAACCTTCGATATCTGAGGGCGGTGCTGGAGCACCCCGCCTTCCGCTCGGGCGACTACGACACCGGCTTCTGCGCCGCCTACGCAAACGAGCTCGTCCCCCCGCCCGACGCGCGGCACGAGGACGTGGCCCTCATCGCGGCTGCGGTGGCGGCGCACCGGCGCGACCGCGATCAGGCAGCGGCGTCCGCCGCCCGCGGCGGTGGCGACCGGGCGCGCTCCGCCTGGCAGGGCCTCGCTCGGGCGCGCGAGCTCGACGGGGGCCGCACGTGAGCACGAGCACGAGCACCTGGGTCGCCCTGCTCGACGGCGGGAAGCGCGAGGAGACCATCCGGGTGTCGCAGGAGGGGCCAGGGCTGTACGTCGTGGAGCTGCGCGGAAAGCGGCACCAGGTCGACGCCTTTCGCCACGACCACGGCACGGTGAGCCTGCTCGTCGACGAGCAGAGCTTCTCGGTGCAGCTCGATCAGCGCGAGGTGGGCGTGCGGGTCTGGATCCGAGGCGACGCGTATCCGCTCGAGCTCCGCGACGAGCGCCGGCTGCGCATGCGTCGCGCCTCCGGAGCGTTCACCATGAGCGGAAGGCAGACCGTCACGGCCCGCCTTCCCGGGCGGGTGGTGACGGTGCGCGCGAAGGTGGGCGACGCGGTGCGCGCGGGGCAGCCCCTCGTCGTCTTCGAGGCCCTGGGGATGGAGAACGAGCTGGCGAGCCCCCGGGACGGCACCGTCGTCGAGCTGCACGTCGCCGACGATCAGCCGGTCGAGGCCGGCGCCACGCTCGCGGTGGTGGAGTAAGAGTAGACCACGCGTCACGCCTCGCTCGCCCACAACGGAGGGCAGAGTGCGGGGAGAGGGCAACGGAGACCATGAGCGCCAAATCCAAGTGGCTCGAGAGCACCTACGGCAAGGCCGTGAAGAAGTCGCCCGAGCGCCGGGCCCGCTTCGAGACGAGCGGCGGCGTGCCGCTCGACGCCGTCTACACGCCCGACGACGTGAAGCCGGGGCTCGACGAGCGGCTCGCGCTGCCAGGCGAGTACCCCTTCACGCGCGGCGTGCAGAGCACCATGTACCGCGGCCGCTTCTGGACCATGCGTCAGTACGCGGGGTTCGGCACCGCCGAGGAGTCGAACAAGCGCTACCGGTACCTGCTCGCCTCGGGCCAGACCGGCCTCTCGGTGGCCTTCGACCTGCCCACGCAGATGGGCCGCGACTCCGACCACCCGCGCGCCCAGGGTGAGGTGGGCAAGGTCGGCGTCGCCATCGACTCCGTCCGCGACATGGCGACCTTGCTGAACGAGATCCCGCTCGGCACGGTCTCCACCTCGATGACCATCAACGCGACCGCGGGCATCCTCCTCGCGCTCTACCAGGCCATCGGCGAGCAGCAGGGGGTGCCCGCCTCCGAGCTGCAGGGCACCATCCAGAACGACATCCTGAAGGAGTACGCGGCGCGCGGGACGTACATCTACCCGCCCGAGCCGTCGCTCCGGCTCATCACCGACATCTTCGCCTACACCGCCAAGGTGCTGCCCAAGTGGAACCCCATCTCCATCTCCGGGTACCACATCCGCGAGGCGGGCTCGACGGCGGTCCAGGAGGTCGCGTTCACGCTCGGCGACGGGATCGCGTACGTCGACGCGGCGGTGAAGGCGGGGCTCGACGTCGACGCGTTCGCCGGGCGGCTCTCCTTCTTCTTCAACGCCCACAACAATCTCCTCGAGGAGGTGGCGAAGTTCCGCGCCGCCCGCCGCCTGTGGGCGCGCATCATGAAGGAGCGCTTCCGGGCGAAGGACCCGCGCTCGATGATGCTGCGCTTCCACACCCAGACCGCCGGCTCGATGCTCACCGCGCAGCAGCCCGACAACAACATCGTGCGGGTCACGCTCCAGGCGCTGGCGGCGGTGCTGGGGGGCACGCAGTCGCTCCACACCAACTCGCGCGACGAGGCGCTCGGGCTGCCCACCGAGGACTCGGTCCGCATCGCGCTGCGGACCCAGCAGATCGTCGCGAACGAGTCGGGGGCGGCGGACATCATCGACCCGCTCGGCGGCTCCTACGCGATCGAGGCGCTCACCGACGAGATCGAGGCCCGGGCGCAGGAGTACCTCGTCAAGATCGACGGCCTGGGGGGGATGGTGCAGGCCATCTCGAAGGGCTACGTGCAGCGCGAGATCCAGGACGCGGCCTACGCCTGGCAGCGGCGCGTCGAGGCGAAGGATCAGGTGGTGGTGGGCGTGAACGCGTACCGCTCGGAGGATCCGCACGTGCCGGTGATGAAGGTCGATCCCGCGCTCGAGGAGCAGCAGGTCGCCCGCCTGCGGGCGCTCCGCCGCGAGCGCGACAACGGGGCCGCCAGCGGCGCCGTCGACGCGGTCCGCAGGGCCGCCCGCGGGACGGAGAACCTCATGCCGCTCATCCTCGCCGCGGTGAAGGCCCAGGCGACGCTGGGCGAGATCTCGGACGCCCTGCGCGACGTCTTCGGGGAATATCGCGAGACGGTGGTGCTGTAGGAGAAAGGCGCACGCGGACAGGGGCGGCGCACGGGCGGAGGCGGTGGTAGGCTCGCCCCCTCGTGAGCGCAGAGAGCGGACAGGGTGGCGGGCCGCCCACGCTGAAGCGGGTGGCGCCTGCGGGGGCGCCTGGCGCGAGCCACGGCCTCGCCGCGCGCGAGGTCCGGGCGGCAGCGGCGGTCGCGGCCGGGATCGCGCTCCAGGGCCCGCTCGCCCAGGAGGGACCGCTCCACCTCTACTACCTCGCCGCGGCGGCGCAGGCGGCCGGCCGGCTCGAGCTCGAGACCGAGCGTGGCCGCTTCGCGCTGCACTTCAAGCGTGGCGCGGTCGAGCACGCCTCGTCCGACGCTCCGGACGACGACCTCGGCCGTTTCCTGGTGGCGAAGGGGGCGCTGCGGCCCGAGGCGCTCGCCGATGGGGAGCGGATGCGCCAGAGCCACGGAGGAGACCTGGTGGGCGCGCTCGCGAGCCTCGGCCTGTTGAACCCGGCGGAGAGCTTCCGGGTCCTGCAGGAGCACGGCGCGGCCGTCGTGGCGAGGGCGCTCGGCGCCGCCAAGGGCACGTTTCGCTGGACCCCTGGCGTCCCGCTGCCGCCGTCCTCGTTCCCGCTCGGCTCGCGCTGGGGGATGCTCTGCGATGCCGCCCGGCGGCTCGACGGGCTCTCGGTCCGGACCCTCCTCGGAGACCGGGCGCAGCGACCTGCGTCCCGGGTCGGTGGCCGTGTCGACCTGGCCGAGCTGAAGCTCACCGCCCAGGAGGCTCGCGCGGCCAGCAGGTTCGACGGCAGCTCGTCGCCGGCGCAGCTCGCGGCCGCCCATCCCGGCGAGGCAGATGTCCTCCTGCGGATGACGCTCCTGCTCGGGGAGACGGAGCTGCTCAGCTTTGGGGCCCTGTCGACCTCGACCTCGACCTCGACCTCGACCGCGACCGCGACCGCGACCGCGACCGCGACCGCGACCTTTGGCCCCGGCGTCTCTGTGGGCCGCTGTACGCCCCATCACGCACCTCGGTCCTTGGCGCGACCGCGCGTCTGTGCGACGCTGCGTGCATCCATGAGTTCCGAGGAGACGCGCCTCTCCGGGTTCGAAGATCCGGCCGCCGGCCACGGCACCGATGCGGCTTGCCTGGTCGTGATCCACGCGCCCGTGCGGCGGCTGCTCGGGGCGCGCCTGCCCCTCGGCCGGGAGGTGGTGCTCGGG
>DASPZP010000227.1:0-11673 GCA_035636195.1 Anaeromyxobacteraceae bacterium | reverse complement strand
CCGCGTCGAGGGATCCCCGATCATCTTGCGCTGCGAGCCGAGCGCGAAGGCCACCCCGCACGCCTCGGCCGCGAGCGCGAGCCGCCGGTTCAGCTCGCCGGCGCGCGGCGTCCCCCCCGTCATGGCCCCCACCACGAGGGGGGCGGCGAGCCGCTTGCCGAGGAGGCGGACCTCCGTGCTCACCGCGTCCTTGTCGATCTCCGGCAGCGCGTCGTGCTCGAAGCGCAGCTCGCGAAAGCCGCTCGCCCCCGCGGACGTGAACTCCACCCGCTCCGCGAGGCAGAGCGCGAGGTGGCTGTCCTTGCGATCGAGGTCGGCCATGCTCTAGCCCAGCGTGCCGCGGATGGAGCGCACCATGTTGCCGAGGCTGGCCATGCTGTCCTCGACGGCGGTCGGCTCGTACCCGCAGTGGACCATGCAGTCGGCGCACTTGTCGTGCCGCCCGGTGCCGTAGCGGTCCCACTCCGTCTCCTCCATCAGCTCGCGGAAGCTCCGGGCGTACGGCGCGCCGCTGAACAGGTAGCAGGGCCGCTGCCACCCGAGGACGCTGTAGTTCGGGCTGCCCCACGGCGTGCACTGGTACTCCCGGTCTCCCTTGAGGAAGTCGAGGTAGAAGGGCGAGTGGTTGAACCTCCACTTGCGCGTCGCCGCGGGGGCGAGCGCCTCGCGGAACAGCGCCTTGGTCTGGTCGCGGTGCAGGAACTTGTCCTGGACCGGGGCCCGCTCGTACCCGTAGCCCGGCGAGATGGTCATGCCGTCGACCCCGAGCTCCGTCATGTCGTCGAAGAACCGGTGCAGGTCGGCCGGATCGTGGCCGAGGAAGATGGTCGAGTTCGTCGTGACCCTGAACCCCCGCTGCTTGGCGGCGCGGATGGCCTGGACCGCGGCGCGGTAGACGCCGGCGCGCTGGACGGAGGCGTCGTGGCGGGCTTCGACCCCGTCGAGGTGGACGTTCAGCGTGAGGGCAGGGTGCGGCGCCAGCAGGTCGAGCTTGCGCTCGAGCAGGATGGCGTTCGTGCAGAGGTAGACGAACTTGCCGCGCTCGAGCAGGCCCGCGGCGATGCGGTCGATGGCCGGGTGGATGAGGGGCTCGCCTCCGGCGATGCTCACCATGGGTGCGCCGCACTCCTCGGCGACGGCCCAGCACTGCTCGGGGGTGAGGTGCTTCTGGAGGATGCTCTCCGGGTGCTGGATCTTGCCGCACCCCGCGCACTCCAGGTTGCAGCGGAACAGCGGCTCCAGCATCAGCACGAGCGGGTACCGCTTCCGCCCCCGGAGCTTCTGCGTGACGATGTACTTGCCGACCACGAGGGCCTGCTTCAGTGGGATGCCCAAGTCACGCTCCTCCTCGACTGCGGGATGAGGCCGTTCTCGGCGAACCAGGCGACGGCGTCCTGGAAGGCGACACGGACCGGTGTCTGAGGCAGGCCGAGCTCGCGCACGGCCTTTTCGGGATCGAAGAACATCCGCCGGCGCGCCATGCGCACCGCCTCGAGCGCGATCGCGGGCGGCCGATGCGTGATCCAGGTGGAGACGGCCGTGCTCACCGCGCCGGCCGCCCATGCCACCGCATAGGGCAGCCTCAGGCGCGGCGCGGAGAGACCGGTGATCTCGGCGAGCTCGGCCACGATCTCGGCCAGCGTCATGTTCCGATGGCCCAGGATGTAGCGCTCCCCGACGCGCCCGCGCAGGGCGGCGAGCAGGTGGCCCTCGGCCACGTCGCGCACGTGGACGATGTTGAGCCCGGTGTCGACGATGGCGGAGAGCTTGCCGCGGGCGAAGTCCACGATGAGCTGGCCGGTCGGGGTGGGCTTGGCGTCCCACGGTCCGATGGGCGCGCTGGGATTCACGACGACGACCGGCAGCCCGCGGGCCGCGTACTCGAGCACCGCCTGCTCCGCCTGGAGCTTGGAGCGCTTGTAGTGGCTCGTCAGCTGACCGCCCAGCATGGGCGTCGTCTCGTCGCACGGGGCCGGATGCGCGGCGAGTCCGATGGTGCCCACCGTCGAGGTGTAGACGATCCGCTCCACCCCGGCGGCGAGGCACGCCTCCATCACGTGGATCGTGCCCTCGACGTTGCTGCGATAGATCTCGCGGGGATCCCGCGCCCAGAACCGGTAGTCCGCCCCCACGTGGAACACCCGGCTACAGCCGCGGACGGCTCGCGCCACGGCCACGGGGTCGCAGAGGTCGCCCACGACCAGCTCCACGTCGAGGCCGGCCAGGTTGCGGCGATCGGAGGTCGAGCGCACCAGGGCGCGCACGGCCTCGCCGCGTTCCGAGAGGAGCCGCGCGACGTTGGCGCCGATGAAGCCGGTCGCTCCGGTGACGAGCACCTTCTGCATCGTGGAGGAGGCTCTAACACAATCGTGGCGCTCCAGTAGGCCACGGCTGGGTCTAGTGGCCTAGTACGGTCGAGGCCTCTGCTCGCCATCGCTCCGCGTCGGGATCACCCGCTTCGGCGGCTGCCGTCGCGAGCTCGAGGGCCCGCCGGTACGCGGCGCGAGCAGCGTCGGGTGAGTCATTCTTTCGGAGCGCCTCCCCCAGTACGAGCTGGTTCTCGGCCGATTCGGGGAACAGGCTGGCTGCCGCGCGCGCCTCGCCCAAGGCGGCCTCGGGATCTCCCGGCCCCATCGGCCAGCCGGGAGCGCGCAGCAGCACGAGCGCGAGGACGCGGTGCGGGCCACCGGAGTCGAGCGAGGGTGCCGCGGCGATAGCCCTCCGGAGCAGGTCGACCATCCGGCCCAGAGCGTCCTTCCCGGTCGAGCGGTGCTCGCGCGCTTGCTGACCGAGCGCGAGGGCGAGCCGGTAGTCGCACGCGGCCTCTGCGGGCGCGCGGCGCTGACACCACTGGCCGAGCTGCACCTCCTGCTCGGCGAGGCGCGCGCGGACGGAGGCGTCGCGCTCGCGTTCGATGCGGAAGGCCATGGTGCGCATGGCCCCGAGCAGTCCGTCGACGCTCCGCTCGTCGGCGACCCCGGCGTCGAGGTAGAGCGCCTGCGCAGCCTCCGCCTGGCGCGGATCGCCGCGCCGGGCCCACGCGGCATCGGCGGCGCGGACGAGGTCGGCCGCGCTCCTCGCGCCGGAGCTCCCCGGGGCGAGGTTCGAGACCGGGGGCGGCTCGCGCAGCGCGGGCGCGCAGGCGCTCGCGACGATCGCCGCCAGGCCCGCCACCGCCCGCCTCATCGGGTCGCTTCCGCGTAGGCCTTGCGAGCGCGAGACAGCGCCTGCTCGTCGAGGGCGGTGAAGCGCGTCATCTGGATGGCGTCGAGGGCGGCGGCACCGGCCGGGTCCGACGGCAGCGCCTGCAGGGCGGTCTCGACGGCGCTCCATGACCGGGGAGGGAGCCGCGCATCGACGACGGCGATCACCCCGCCGGGGAGAGGCGGCGATCGCGTCACCACCTCGAGCTGAGACGCGAAGGGCAGCGAAGCGAGCGCTGCCTCCTGCGCCCCGTCGAGGAGCACCGCCACCTTCTCGCCCGCGGCGGCGCGCCGCAGCGCGGACAGCACGGCGCCTGACTGGACGATGCGGGCGCTCGCCGGCAGCCGGCCCCAGCTCCCCAGGACCGGGCCGCGCACGAAAGCCGGCGCGAAGCCGGCGGTGGAAGCGACGGTGAAGCCCTCGAGCGCGGAGGGGCTCGGGACGCGCCCCTTCGCGGCGACGAGGGCCCACCGCTCCGCCGCCGGGCGGCCCTTCGGTACCGCCTGCAGCCGCGCACGGAGCGCGAGCTCGTGCTCGTGCTTCAAGTAGAAGGGGAGCGAGACGAGCGCCAGCGCCGCGTCCTTCGCCCGCAGGCGCGCCACGCCCGACGCCTCGGCCTCGTCGTAGATGGCGCCGAGGGCGGTGGCGGGCAGGCCCGCCCTGGCGGCGAGCGCCGCCGCGAAGGCGTCCATGGTGGGCTGCGCCTCGGCGGTCGTGCCGGGTGAGCCCGGCGCGCAGACGACGAGGAGGTGCCGCTCCGGTGGCGGCGCTGCCAGCGCTGCCGGCGCGGCGAGGGCGAGGGCGACGAGCGCGGCGACCTTCATCCGAAGAGGATAGCGCGTAGAAGTGCGCAGGGCGCGTTCCCGGGCTAGAGTTTGCCCACCGTGACCACGCCCTTCCCGATCGAGGATCACCTGCGGCGCGTCTCCGGACGTATCGAAGGCCACTTCCGGGTGCTCGCCGGCGAGTGGCGGCGCAGGACTCCCACCCGGCTCGGCGATGCCCTCGAGTACGCGCTCCTCGGTGGAGGCAAGCGCCTCCGGCCGGCGCTCGTCCTCGCCACCTGCGAGGCGCTCTCCGGAGACGCCGGCGACGATGGGCTCGCCATGCGGTTCGCGCTTTCGCTGGAGATGATCCACACCTACTCGCTCGTGCACGACGACCTCCCGTGCATGGATGACGATGACCTCCGGCGCGGGCGCGCCACCGTACACAAGGCCTTCGACGAGCCCACCGCGCTGCTCGTGGGGGACGGCCTCCAGTCGCTCGCGTTCCGCCACCTGCTCGCCGGGGGCGACGAACGCGCCGCATTGCTGGCGGCGCTCCTGGCGGAGAATGCCTGGCGCATGGTGCAGGGGCAGGCACTCGACATGGAGGCCCAGGGCCGTGCCCTGGCGGAGCGCGAGGTCCTCGAGCTGATGGCGGGAAAGACCGGCGCGCTCATCACCGCCGCCGTGGTGGGCGGGGCGATCGCGGCCACCGGCTCTCCGAGCGGGCTCGAGCCGGTCGGGCAGCTCCTCGGCCTCGCCTTCCAGATCGCCGACGACCTCCTCGACCTGACGGGCGACGCGGCCACCCTCGGCAAGCGCGTCGGGAAGGACCAGGCGGCGGGGAAGGCGACCTTGCCCGCGCTGGTGGGCGTCGATGAGGCGCGGCGCCGCGCCGACGCCGCCTGCGACGAGGCGCTCGCCATGCTGGCGCCGCTGGGCGCGCCCGCGGACGCGCTGCGCGCCCTGGCCCGGTTCGTCGTGACCCGTAAGAAGTAGGGCCTGCCGTGTCTGCGGCGGGGGACAAGCCCCCGCCCTACACGAGCGTAGGGCGGGGGTTCATCCCCCGCCGCTCGGAGGATATCCGTTCAGTACGGATATCCGAGCTCGACGTAGACCTTCCAGCTCTCGCCGAGCCCGTTCGCCACGTCGATGCGGCCGAGCACGTTCGGGTGGACGAAGGCGCGAAACCCGACCCCGACCGCGGCCTGCGGGCGCGCGAGGGCGGCGTCGAACGAGCCGAAGACCTGCCCGGCGGCGACGAAGGGATCGACCCTCCAGTCGGCAGTGACGCCGAAGATGTGGGTCTGGAACAGCCGGATGCGCTGCTCGAGCTCCAGCGTCCACGCCTGCGTGTCGATGAACCGGTCCAGGGTGAACCCCCGCATGAGCAGCGCACCTCCGAGCGAGCTCTGGCGGTAGAAGGGCGCGCGGCTCGAGCTGACAGCGCTCCAGGAGAGGCGCGCGGCGCCCGAGACGCCATCGAGCTCGGGCACGATCCCGCGCGCCTCGGCCCCGGCGCGCAGGAAGGTCGGAGAGCCCGCCAGGCCCTCCACCACCGCCCCCGAGACGTCGAGGCGAAACCCGCGCTCTGCGTAGTCGCCGCCGCGACGGTCGTCGTAGCGGAAGTCGAGGCCCTGCGAGGCGAGCGTGGCTCCCCCCATCCCGGGTGCGTCCGGGAAGGCGCGCCTTGCGAGCGGCAGGCCAGGTACGCCGATGGCCTCGACGAGCAGGCGCTCGAGTCCGAGCGTGACGCCGAGGTTGAGGTGTTCGGCGAGGTTCATCCCCCTGCGCACCGCCAGGATCGCGCGCACGCCCGTGTAGCTCGACTCCGCCCCGACCGGCGTGTCCGGACCGAGGCCGAAGAACCGGAAGAAGACGTCGCGCTGGAGGCGCACCGTCACCTCGTCGGTGGAGGCGCCGGCCGACGTCGGCAACCGCTGCCACAGGAGGAGCGCGTTGGAGTTGATCCGCGTGCTGGCCGACGCGACGAGGGTGAGGGACTCGTCCTCGCTCGGATAGTAAAACCAGCGGAACGTGCCGGTGAGGTGGATGACGGAGTTCCAGGTCACGCTGGGCGCGATGATGGACTCGGTACGCTCGCCCTCAGGGCAGACGCGGAGGAAGACCGGCAGCACGCCCCAGGTGTTGCCCTCGTTGGGTAGCGTCGCGTACACCGGAAGCGGGAGGAGCTGCGTGGTGAGCCCGGGTGGACAGTCGCCGCTCGCCGGCGCCGCGCAGAGGATCGCCAACGCGGTGAGCAGGACGCGCGGACCTCGTGCGCGTCGCCTGGGCTCGCCCGCTCTCCGGCCGAGCGATGTGGGGAAGGGTTTTCCGTCCGTCACGTCCGACCCGCCGGGGGAATCGTTACACCAGAAGAGCGTTGAAGTCGTCGAGAGAGCTCGGTAACTAACAGCGCTCGATGCCGAGCACCGCGTCGGAGCTCTCCGACCACGCTGCCAGAGCAGCCTCCTCGCGCCGCGGCTGGCGCGAGTGGCTCCTGCCGTCGCGCTCGATGCCGCGCCGGTTCTGGCCGTCAGGTCTGGGGCTTGCGTACGTCCTGGCGGTGGGTCTCCTCGGTGGCCTGCGAGCCGACCACGTGCTGGTGGGCCTGCTCGGCTTCCTCGACCTGTACAACCACAAGTCGCGCCTGTTCCTGAAGCTGTTCTTCCCGTTCATCTTGACGGGCGTGCTCTTCGATTCGATGCGGTACTTCTACTGGCAGGGGATCGCCGGGCGTGTGCACGTCGTCGAGCCGTACCTCTTCGAGCGCGCGTGGTTCGGGGTCGGCGGCCGGACCCTGAACGAGGTCTTCCTCACTCACCACTGGGCCGTCCTCGATCTCCTGTGCGGGTTCGCGTACCTCGTGTACGTGGGCGAGTACCTGGCCATGGCGTTCCTGCTCTTCTGGCGCGGCCAGCACGCGCGCGTGAGCACGTTCGCGCGCTCGTTCCTCATCGTGAACGTGATGGGGTACGTGACGTACTTCGCCTACGCGGCGGCGCCCCCTTGGTACGTCACCGAGTACGGCCTGGGGCCGGCTCGCACCGACGTCAGGCCCGCCGCCGCGGCGGCGCAGCGGTTCGATGCACTCCTCGGCACCCGCTTCTTCGACGAGATGTACGCGAGAGGGGTGGACGTGTTCGGAGCCTACCCCTCGCTGCACGTCGCCTACCCGCTCATCGCGGCCATCCTTGCGTTCCGGCTGGCCGAGCTGCGCTGGGCCCGCTGGCCCGCGGTGCTGTTCTTCCTCCTCATGTGCCTGAGCGCGGTGTACCTGCAGCACCACTACGTCACCGACGTGGTGCTCGGGGTCGCCTATGGCGTCGCCGCGCTCGCGGCCGTCTCGGCCTGGGAAGGCCGCGGCTCACGGGTCACTGGCTGACGAGGTGACGGCCGCGAACGACCGGGCCACGCGCGTCCTCGCCCGGATCGTCCGGGCGCGCGCGCCGATCCTCGTGCTGTATGCGCTGCTCGTTCCGTTCGCTGCGATGGTGGGGGCGCGCATCCCGAGCGAGGGCGCCATCGATCGGCTGATCGTGCCGAGCGATCCGGACTACGCCGCGACCCGCGCCTTCCAGCGCATCTTCCCCGAGGTGCAGACGGCGCTCCTGGTCTTCGAGTCGGAGGACCCCTGGTCACCGCAGGCCATCGCGCGCCTCGACGCCGCCGAGGCGGCCCTCCGCGGCGTCCCACGCGTGGGCGCGTTCTCGATCCTCGACGTGCTGCGGCGCTCGCGGCCCGGCGCCGGCACGGCGGAGCTGCGCCGGCTGGCGCTGGGCACGGAGTTCTTCCGGCGCCAGGGGCTGGTCGGAGACCGTTTCCTGACCGTGATGGTCAACCTCGACGTGCGCAACCCCGCGGAGCGCGACCGCGCCCTCGCCGACGTCGACACGGGGCTGGCGCGCGCCGGGGTGGGTTCGGTCCGCAAGATCGGCGCGCCCTTCGTGACGTCCTGGCTCGAGCAGCAGTCGTCCTCGGCGTCGGCCCGCTCGTTCCCCATCTTCGGGGTGTTGCTCGTCGCCATCGCGCTGTTCCTCTACCGGTCCTGGCGGGCGCTCCTCGCCCTCGTGCTGGCGCTCGGCGCGGCGGTCGCGCTCGGCGTGGCGGTGGGGGCGCTGCTCGGCTTCTCGTTCACCATCGTGTCGGTGCTCGTCCCGCTCACGCTGCTCGTGACGACCCTCGCCTCACTCGTCTACCTGCACTCGCGCTTCGTCGACCAGCCGCCGGACGTTCCGTTGCACGAGCACCACCTCCAGGCGCTGCGCAACAAGCTCCTGCCGGTGACCGCCTCGACGCTCGCGGCCGCCCTGGGGTTCGCCGCGCTGGCCGTCTCGCGGATCCGGCCCATCCGCGAGCTGGGCATCTGGACGGCGATCGGACTCGTCGTCGGCTGGGTGGTGGCGTTCACCCTCTTCCCCGCGCTGCAGCTCGCGCTCAGGACGCCGACGGGCCGCAGCGTCCCGGTCCGCCACCTGCTGTACGATCGCCTCGCCCACGCGCTGCCGGCGGTGACGTACCGGCACCGCTGGGCGCTCGCGGGCGGGGCGCTCGCCGCCTGCGCCGCCGGGCTGGTGGCGCTCTTCGGCGCTCCTGGACTCGTCAGGGGCTTGTCGGTGGGGGTCGACACGCTCGCGTACCTCGACCCCTCCACGGCGCTGTACCGCGACCTGGCGTGGTTCCGCGCGAACGTGATGGACCTCAACGTCGCGCGCGTGTGGATCCACCTGCCGCGCGCCTCGGCGACGGAGCCGGAGGTCCTGCGCCAGGTCGATCGCTTCCAGACCGCGATCGAGGCGGCGCCGGACGTCACGGGGGCGACCGGCCCCACCACGCCGCTGCGGCTGCGGCGTTACCTGGCCGGGAACGGCGAGGTGCTCCCGCAGGACCCCGAGGCCTTCGAGCGCGCGGCGGCCGATCTCGAGCAGCTGCTCCTGACGGAGCCCGACCTGCGCGGCTTCATCGACGTGAAGGGGCTCGCCGACGTGCAGCTCACGGTGCTCTTCCGGAACGGCGACGCCGCCGGCTACGCGGCGATGTCCGGCAGGGTCGCCGCCGCCTGGGACGCCGTGCGCGCCGGCGCGCCGGCGCTCGAGGGCGCGCAGATGCGGGTGGTCGGCGAATCGCTCCTCCAGGTCAAGGTGGGGGCGAGCCTCGTCCCCACGCTGGCGGAGAGCTTCTCGCTCACGGTGGTAATGATCTTCGCCGTCTTCCTCGTCCTGTTCCGCAGCGGCGTCGAGCGGCTGCTCGCCATGATCCCGTCGATCTTCGCGCTGCTCGCGACGTTCCTCGGCATGCGCCTGCTGGGGGGCTCGCTGAACGTGGCGACCATCATCATCGCCACCACCGTCCTCGGCACGACGGAGAACGATCAGATCCACTTCTTCCACCACATGCACGAGCGCGCGGACGCCGGGCTGGAGGACCGGATCCGGCACGCGCTGCGCGTGTCCGGGCGGTCGATCGTGTACGCCACCCTCATCAACGCCGCCGGCTTCCTCGGGCTGGCGGTGTCGAGCTTCCCGCCCATCCGGCAGTTCGGGCTCATGACCTCCGCCGCCTTCCTGCTCGCCCTCTTGGCGGACTTCACCGCCCTCCCGGCCAGCCTCTGGCTCGTCTCGCGGCAGCGTCCCGAAGCCCGCCCGCCTCCGCCCGGGTGAGCGCACGCCGGGTGGCGGGCCACGCTCGCCCGCGGCATGTAAGCGCGGTTCGCGCCATCGCGCAGGCGGGGCAGTCCCCCGCCGGGAGGAGGACCCATGCCCCTGCAGCGCATCGATCTCGCCGCCGGCCGTGCCCCCGACCAGCGCCGCGCCGTCGCCGACGCCGTGCACCGGGCGCTGGTCGAGACCTGCGGCGTTCCGGAGCAGGACCGCTTCCAGATCGTGGAGGCGCACGAGCGCGGCGTGATCGTGTTCGCGCCCGAATACCTGGGCATCCGGCACCAGGATCCCGTGCTCGTCCAGATCACGCTCAACACCGGCCGGACGCTGGAGCAGAAGCAGCGGCTCTACCGCCGCATGGCCGAGCTGTGCTCGGCGGCGGGGGTGCCGGCGAACGACCTCGTGGTGAGCCTCGTCGAGGTGACGAAGGACTGCTGGTCGTTCGGCGATGGCGTCGCGCAGTACGCACCCGCCGCGCCGACCGGGTGATATGAGGAGACGCATGTCCGACCCGCTCGCGACCCTCGAACCCCGTCCGCTCTGGCGCTACTTCCTCGAGCTCTCCCGCATCCCGCGAGGCTCGAGGAACGAGGCGGCGGCCGCCGCCTGGGTGGCGGAGCAGGGCAGGGCGCTCGGGTGCGCGGTCGAGCGGGACGCGGCCGGGAACGTGCTGCTCCGCAAGCGCGCTGCGCCGGGGCAGGAAGGGCGCCCGACGGTCGCGCTGCAGGCGCACGCCGACATGGTCTGCGAGAAGAACGAGGGCACTCGCCACGACTTCGAGAAGGACCCCCTCGACGTCTACCGCGACGGCGACGTGCTCCGGGCACGCGGCACCACCCTCGGCGCCGACAACGGGATCGGCGTGGCGGCGGCGCTGGCCGCGCTCGGCGATCCGGATCTCCGCCACGGCCCGCTCGAGGTGCTCGTCACGGTGGACGAGGAGACCGGGCTGACCGGCGCGAACGCGCTCCGCCCCGGCTGGCTCGGCGCGACGTACCTCCTCAACCTCGACAGCGAGGAGGAGGGTGAGCTCACCATCGGCTGCGCCGGCGGGCTCGACACGGTCGCCACCCGCCGCGTCACGCGCGCCGCTCCCGCGGCCGGCCAGGTGGCGCTCAAGGTCAAGGTCTCGGGGCTCAAGGGCGGCCACTCCGGCACGGACATCGCCGCCGGGCGCGGGAACTCGATCCGCATCCTGGGCCAGGTGCTGGCGGCCGTGGCGAAGCTGGGCCCGGTCGAGCTCATCTCCGTGCGCGGCGGGAACAAGCGGAACGCCATCCCGCGCGAGGCCTCGGCGCTGGTGCTGGTCGGTCCGGCGCGGGAGCCCGCGTTGCGCGCCGAGGTGGCGCGGCAGGAGTCCTCCTGGCGGGCGGCGCTGGGCGCCTTCGATCCCGGCCTGGCCATCACCGTCGAGGAGGGGAGCGCCGCGCCGGTGCTCTCCGCCGCCGACGCGCGCGCGGTCATCGGGCTCCTCCTCGCCGGGCCGCACGGCGTCGAGGCGATGAGCCCTGACATCCCCGGGCTCGTCCAGACCTCGACCAACCTGGGCGTGGTCGGCACCCGCGACGACGCGGTGGAGGTGAACTTCCTCACGCGGAGCGCCCTCGACGCGTCGAAGGAAGCGCTCGCCGCCCGCATCGCGGGCGTCGCCGGCATCGCGGGGTTCGAGGTGGGTCAGACCGGCGGCTACCCCGGCTGGAAGCCGGAGCCTGGCGCGCCGCTCGCCGCGCTGGTGGACGGCGTGCACCAGGAGCTGTTCGGGAGGCCCATGCTGGTCCGGGCCATCCACGCCGGCCTGGAGTGCGGCCTCATCGGTCCAAAGTATCCCGGGCTGCAGATGGTGTCCTTCGGTACGACCATGTGGGACGCCCACACGCCCGACGAGCGCGTCAGCATCGCGTCGGTGCAGAGCTTCTGGCGGTTGCTGCGCGGGGTGCTCGAGCGGGTGTGAACGGTAGTTCCGCTCGCACGCTCGCGGTCGAGGTCGGATCGGGGTCGAGGTCGCGGTCGAGGTCGGATCGGGGTCGAGGTCGCGGTCGAGG
>DASPZP010000226.1:0-18773 GCA_035636195.1 Anaeromyxobacteraceae bacterium | reverse complement strand
AGGTCGCCGCGACCACGCGGCGCCTCCTCGGCTCGCTTCGCGCGCGCACCGCCGTGAGGACCCGCGAGCACGAGCGCGAGAAGGCGCGGGCGCGTGGGCTACGGCGGGCGGCCCGGCCCTCACCAGCCTGACGGCCGCGCCCGCGCCTGCAAGGCAGCGGCTACTTCTTCGGAACGTGCTGCCAGATCTCGAACTTCGTCTCGTTCTGGGAGGCGTAGATGACCACGAACCCGCCCGTGATGGAGGGGTCGACGGCGGTGGCGAATCCGTACTGGCCCGGCCTATCGACCGTCACGTTGCCATCGGCGAAGGCCGGCCCGACGGACTTCACCTCGGACCAGCCACGCTGCTCGACGAGCTCGCGCCGATAGAACTCGGTGACCGTCTGCAGCCCATCGGGCGTGACGCGGATCACGTGGAACATGGTGCCCGCCTCGCTCTCGACCGGCGGCGGGCTGAGCTGGCCCTGCGAGTTCGGGTACAGCGGGAGGTCCATCTTCGCGCGTTTCTTGCAGCCCTCGAGCGACGTCACGGCCAGCAGGGCCATGACGACCAGCAGGCACTGCAAGGTCCTCGAATGGAAGGTCACGCCTGCCCCTCGATCAGTGGAACTGGAGCCCAACCGTCGGGATCGAGACGAAGGTGCTGCTCCCGCTGCGGGTGTAGATGTCGAAGCGCACCTCGCCGAGGAGGTTCATGTTCGGCGAGAGGGCGTACGAGACGCCGCCGCCGATCTGGAACGTCACCGCGATCGTGCTGTCCGACACGGAGCGGGGGGGGATGCCGAGGGCGGGGACGCCCGGGATGTCCTGGCTCACGTCGAGGACCGCGAGGCCGAGGCCGAAGTCGCCGTACACCGAGAGCTTGGGGGCGAGAGAGAGCGTCAGCTTCGCGTCCGGCACCGCCTCCAGGATCCACAGGGAGTTGCCGAAGTCGCCGCCGTGGTACGCGAACGCGCCACGGCCACCCAGGCTGAGGCGGGCCTGCGGGGAGAGATCCACGAAGCCGTACATGAACTCGCCGGCGAGACGTGGGCCGGCGTTGTAGCCCGACGGCGGCAGGTCGAGAGCGAGGAAAAAGCTGTAGTCGACGGCGCCCACCGGGGCACCCATCGACGGGTCCGTTCCGCCGCTGCTCATGGCGCGGCCGCTGGAACTCCTGGTGGCAGGCGCGGCGCGCGCGCCGAGGGGGGTCGACAGCGCAAGGAGGGCGATGACGAACAGTCTCGTAGCGGTGGGTGAAGTTTTCATGGGGGCCCATCTGAGCCGAGCTCGGGCCGCACGGCAAGTATCCGGTGTAGGGAAACCAGCACGGACGCGAGCGACCCGTTCCACATGCCGCCGGCAGCTCGGCTTCTGGCTCCCCAGTCCCGACCGGCTGACGCGGCGCGCCGCGCACTGACGGAATGCGACCCTCGCGGGGCGTTCCTTGCGACATCGCGCCGCAGCCTCCTAAGCTCCACGGCGTTTCCCCAACGCGGCATCGCATCCGGCGGCTCACCGGAGAGGCGGCCCGATGGCCTTGCTCGAGGTGCGGAACGTCACGCTCCACTTCCGCGGGCTCACCGCGCTGGCGGACGTGCGGCTCTCCGTCGAGCAGGGCTCGATCCACGCCATCATCGGACCGAACGGCGCCGGCAAGACGAGCATGCTCAACTGCGTCTCGGGCGTGTACCGGCCGCAGCGGGGTGAGATCCTGCTCGACGGCCGCGACGTGGTGCGGCTCCCGCCGTCGTCGCGGACGCGGCTGGGCGTCGCCCGCACGTTCCAGAACATCGCCCTCTTCAAGGGCATGACCGTGCTCGACAACATCCTCATCGGCCGGCACGTGCACCAGCACGTCGACGTCGTCATGGGCGGACTCTACTGGGGTCCGGGCCAGCGCGAGGAGCTCGCCGATCGCCGGCGGGTGGAGGACATCATCGACTTCCTCGAGATCCAGCACGTGCGGAAGAAGGTGGTCGGCACGCTCGCCTACGGCCTGCAGAAGCGGGTGGAGCTGGCGCGCGCGCTGGCGCTCGAGCCACGGCTCCTGCTCCTCGACGAGCCGATGGCGGGCATGAACGTGGAGGAGAAGGAGGACATGGCGCGCTTCATCCTCGACGTGAACGAGGAGCGCGGTACCACCGTGCTCATGATCGAGCACGACATGGGCGTGGTGATGGACCTCTCCCACCGCATCACCGTGCTCAACTTCGGGGAGAAGATCGCCGACGGCACGCCGGAGGAGGTGCGGAGCGATCCGGCCGTGCAGGCCGCGTACCTGGGCGAGCCGGTGTCCGTCTTCACCGGGAGCGACGCGTGACTCCGCTCGACGCGCTCGGCGGGGAGGACACCTTTCCGAAGCTCCTCGTGCGGAATGCGCGGCGTCATCCGGCGCGGACCGCGCTGCGCGAGAAGGACCTCGGCATCTGGCAGCCCCTCTCCTGGCAAGGCTACCTCGACGCGGTGCGGGAGCTCTCGCTCGGGCTGCGCGAGCTGGGTCTCCAACGCGGACACAAGCTCGCCATCGTGGGCGGGAACCGGCCGGAGTGGGTCATGTCCGAGCTGGCGGCGCAGGCGATGGGCGCCGCGTCGGTGGGCGTCTACCAGGACTCGACGCTGCACGAGGTCGCCTTCGTGCTCGACCACTGCGACGCGGAGATCGTGGTGGCGGAGGACCAGGAGCAGGCCGACAAGATCCTCGACATGCTCGAGCGGCTGCCCAAGGTCCGGCACGTCGTCTACACCGACCCGCGCGGCCTGCGCGGCTACCGGCATCCGGCGCTCATCTCGTTCGAGGCGGTGCGGGAGAAGGGACGGGCGGTGCTGGCGCACCAGCCGCGCCTCTTCGAGGAGGAGGTGGCGAAGGGGTCGGCCGACGACCTCGCCATCATCTCGTACACCTCCGGCACGACCGGGTTTCCGAAGGGCGCCATGCTCTCCTTCCGGAACCTGCTCGCC
The DNA here is from genome assembly GCA_035636195.1 of Anaeromyxobacteraceae bacterium. Lineage (GTDB taxonomy): Bacteria > Myxococcota > Myxococcia > Myxococcales > Anaeromyxobacteraceae > Anaeromyxobacter_A. Next base: position 15,831 of record DASPZP010000226.1, on the reverse strand, counting down.
ATGGCGCTCGCCCTGCACGAGGTCGATCCCAAGCGCTCGGGCGACGAGTTCGTCTCCTTCCTGCCGCTGGCCTGGATCGGCGAGCAGATGATGTCGCTCTCCTCGGCCCTCGCGCTCGGGTTCACCGTCAACTTCCCCGAGGCGCCCGAGACGACGATGGAGAACGTGCGCGAGATCGGGCCGCACGTCATGTTCGCGCCGCCGCGGGTGTGGGAGGGGATGGTCTCCTCGGTGCAAGTCCGCATCATGGACACCACGCCCTTCAAGCGGTTCATGTACGAGCGGCTCATGCCGCTCGGCTATGCGGTGGCGGACCGCCGCTTCTCGGGCAAGCCGCTCGGGGTGGGGTGGCGCCTGCTCTACTGGCTCTCGCACCTGCTCCTGTTCCGGGCGCTGAAGGATCGGCTCGGCCTGTCGCGGCTCCGCACCGCCTCCACCGGCGGCGCCGCGCTCGGCCCCGATGTCTTCCGCTTCTTCCACGGGATCGGCGTGCCGCTGAAGCAGATCTACGGGCAGACCGAGATCGCCGGCATCTCCTGCATCCACCGCGAGGACGACATCCGCTTCCACACGGTGGGCGAGCCCATCCCCGGCACCGAGGTGAGCATCTCGGACGCGGGCGAGATCCTGTCGCGCAGCCCATCCGTCTTCCTCGGCTACTACAAGAACGAGGTCGCCAGCCGCGAGGTGGTGCGGGAGGGCTGGCTCCACTCCGGCGACGCCGGCCACCTCGAGGACGGCCACCTCGTCGTCATCGACCGGCTGAAGGACGTGATGCGCCTCTCCGACGGGACGCGCTTCTCGCCCCAGTTCATCGAGAACCGGCTCAAGTTCTCGCCCTACGTGAAGGAGGCGGTGGTGATCGGGCAAGACCGCCCGTACCTGTGCGCGCTCCTCTGCATCGACATGGGCATCGTGGGCAAGTGGGCCGAGAAGCAGAAGATCGGCTACACGACCTACGCCGACCTCTCCTCGCGCACGGAGGTCTACGATCTGGTCGAGAAGGAGGTGGAGCAGGTGAACGGCACGCTCCCGCTCGCCGCGCGGGTGCGCAAGTTCGTGCTCCTCTACAAGGAGCTCGACGCCGACGACGACGAGCTGACCCGCACCCGCAAGGTGAAGCGGAACGTAGTCGAGGAGCGCTACGGCGACGTCATCGCCGCCGTCTACGGCGAGCGGCAGGCGGTCGAAATCGACGCCACCATCAAGTTCCAGGACGGGAAGACCGCCCGCGTGCAGGCGAAGCTGCCGGTGCGTGAGCTGCTCAGGAAGGTGGCCTGAGCGTGGACTTTTTTCTGCAACTGCTCGTGAACGGGATCGTGGTCGGGTCGATCTACGCGCTCGTCGCGCTCGGCTTCGTCGTCATCTACAAGTCGTCCTCCATCCTCAACTTCGCGCAGGGCGAGTTCCTCATGCTGGGGGCCTACGTGTGCCTCGCCATCATGACCACGACGCCGGTGCCGCTCTGGGCCGCCTTCCTGCTCACGCTCGCCTTCTCGGTGACGCTCGGGCTCCTCCTCGAGCGGGTGGTGCTCCGGCCCATGATCGGCGAGCCGGTCATCTCCGTCATCATGCTGACGCTCGGGCTCTCCTCGCTCCTGCGCGCCGTCGTGCAGGGAATCTGGGGCACCGACACGCGGCCCTTCCCCCCCGTGTTCCCCAGCGAGCCGGTCCACCTCGGCCCGTTCCCCGTCTCGCAGGGCTACCTGTGGAGCGTCGGCTGCGTGGCGCTGCTCCTCCTCGCCTTCGCGCTCTTCTTCAAGTACGCGCGGGCCGGCATCGCCATGCGCGCCACCGCCTTCTCGCAGCAGGTGGCGCTCTCGATGGGGATCTCGGTGCGGCACATGTTCGCCCTCTCCTGGAGCATCGCGGCGGTGGTGTCGGCGGTGGGGGGCGTGCTGCTCGGGGCCGTGCGCGGCGGCGTGGACGGGTCGCTCGCGGTCTTCGGGCTGAAGGTGGTGCCGGTGGTGATCCTGGGCGGCCTCGACAGCGTGCTCGGCGCCATCGTGGGCGGCGTCGCGATCGGCGTGCTGGAGAACCTCTCCGGCGGCTACCTCGATCCGTTTTTCGGCGGGGGGGTGAAGGAGGTGGCGCCCTTCGTGGCGCTGGTGCTCATCCTGATGGTGAAGCCGTACGGTCTCTTCGGCAAGGTCCGCATCGAGCGGGTCTGACGATGATCTTGGGTGTGAGGAGCCACTGATGCGCTGCGGCGACTTCCGGACCAGCTACGCGGCCGACACCACCATCTTCGAGTCCTCCTACTCGCGGAACGCGGTCCTCCTTTGCCTGGTGACGCTGGCCGCGCTGCCCGCCTTCGCGTCTGGCTACGCCCTCGACGTGGTGAACCGCTGCGCCATCGCCGCCATCGCCGCGGTCGGCCTCAACGTGCTGACCGGCTTCACCGGCCAGATCTCGCTCGGGAACGCCGCCTTCCTGGCGGTGGGCGCGTACACCACCGCCGCGCTGGCGGGGAAGCTCGGGCTCCCCTTCCTCATGACCATCCCGCTCTCCGGGCTGGCGGCCGCCGCCGCCGGGATGGTCTTCGGCATCCCCTCGCTGCGGCTGAAGGGCCTCTACCTGGCGATGGCCACGCTGGCCGCGCACTTCATCGTCGAGTTCACCGCCACCCACTGGGACGCCGTGACGGGGGGCGTGAACGGGATCTCGGTGCCGGCCGCCAGCCTCGGCTCGTTCGAATTCGACTCGGACGCGCGGCTCTTCTACCTGTTCCTGCCAGTGACGGCTTTCCTGACCCTGTTCGCCACCAACCTCTTCCGCACCCGCGTCGGCAAGGCGTTCATCGCCATCCGGGATCAGGACATCTCGGCCGAGGTGATGGGGGTGCGCGTCTTCCGCTACAAGCTGCTCGCCTTCGGGGTGTCCTCGTTCTACGTCGGCGTGGCGGGGTCGCTGCTCGCCTACCAGGCGCGCATCATCAGCCCGGAGAACTTCCCCATCAGCCTGGCCATCGACCAGCTCGGGATGGTGATCATCGGCGGCCTGGGCAGCGTGCAGGGGTCGATCTTCGGCGCGGTCTTCATGACGCTGCTCCCGGAGCTGCTGCGCGCGCTCACCAGCGAGATGGCCGACAGCTACCCGCACCTCACCACGCTCTTCGCTCCCCTCAAGATGGGCCTCTTCGGGCTCGTCATCGTCATCTTCCTGGTCTTCGAGCCGGACGGCCTCGCCGCCCGGTGGCGGCTCATCAAGGCGTACTGGAAGCTCTACCCGTTCTCGTATTGAAGGAGATCCCACATGAAGCGCACCCTCTACCTCGCGGCGGCCCTGCTCGCGCCCGCCCTGGCGCTCGGCCAGGAGATCAAGGTCGGCGGCATCTTCGACCTGACCGGCATCACCGCCGACGTCGGCAAGCCCTACGCGCAAGGCGTCCGCGATGGCGTCTCGTGGGTGAACGACCACGGCGGCATCAACGGCAAGAAGATCCGGCTGGTCGACTCGGACTATGGGTACAAGATCCCGGAGGCCAACGCGACCTACAAGCGGCTGACCGGGACCGAGAAGGTCATCATGATCAACGGCTGGGGCACCGGCGACACCGAGGCGCTCAAGGAGGTGGTCGCGAAGGACAAGGTGCCCTACTTCTCGGCGTCCTTCTCGGCACACCTCACCAACCCCCAGAAGACGCCCTACAACTTCTTCGTCGGTCCGTCCTACTCCGACGTGCTGCGCTCGTACCTGTCGTGGGTGAAGCAGGACTGGAAGGACGGGAGCCGCAACCCGCGGATCGCCTTCTTCTACGGCGACAACGCCTACGGCAAGTCGCCCATCGAGGCGGGCCGGCGGTTCTGCAAGGAGATCGGCGTGGACCTGGTGGCGGAGGAGGTCCTGCCCGGCATCGTGCAGGACGCGACGAGCCAGCTCCTCGACATCAAGCAGAAGGGGGCGGACTACGGGTTCACGCAGGTCACCGTCACCAACTTCTCGATCGTGCTGCGCGACGCGCGGAAGCTCGGTCTCAACGTGAAGTGGGGCACCAACACCTGGGGCCTCGGCGAGAACCTCATCGCGGTGGGGAAGGACGCCGCGGAGGGGGTGGTCGGCGCGATGCTGAATCCGCCTTTCGGCGAGAACGTGCCGGGGATGGCGAAGCTGACCGAGTTCCACCAGAAGAACCATCCGGCGGACAAGCACGACACGAACTACGTGCGCGGCTGGTCGTATGTGATGGTCTGGTCGGAGGGGCTGAAGCGGGCAGACAAGAGCGGCAAGCTCACCGGCGAGGGCATCAAGGCGGCGCTGGAGACGCTGAAGGACTTCGACCTGGGCGGGCTGGCGGCCCCGGTGACCTACACGGCGCAGGATCACCGGCCTACGAGCACGGTGGAGCTGTACCAGGTGCAGGGCGGGAAGCTGGTGCGGCTGAAGCAGGTCGAGCAGCCGCGCAAGCAGGAGTGGCTCGGGCTGTGAGCGCCACGTGCTGACCATCAAGAACGCCGAGGTCATCTACGACGACGTGATCCTCGTCCTGAAGGGGCTCTCCCTCACCGTGCCGCAGGGCCGGATCGTGGCGCTCCTCGGCTCGAACGGCGCCGGCAAGTCGACCACGCTGAAGGCCATCTCGGGCTTGCTCGCCGCCGAGGACGGCGAGGTGACCGACGGGTCGATCGAGTTCGAGGGCGAGCGGATCGACCGCCTGCCGCCCGAGCAGGTGGTCCGGCGCGGCGTCTTCCAGGTGATGGAGGGGCGCCGCGTCTTCGAGGATCTGACCGTCGACGAGAACATCGTCATGGGCGGGTACACGCGCCACGATCGGGCCGGGCTGCGCCGCGATCACGACCTCTGCTTCGAGTACTTCCCGCACCTGAAGGAGCGGCGGAAGAAGCTCGCCGGATATCTCTCCGGCGGCGAGCAGCAGATGCTCGCCATCAGCCGCGCGCTGATGGCGCGGCCCAAGCTCATCCTGCTCGACGAGCCGTCGCTCGGGCTGGCGCCGCTCCTCGTCACCGAGATCTTCCGCATCATCTCGCGCATCAACCGCGAGGAGAAGACCACCTTCCTGGTGGTGGAGCAGAACGCGCGGGTGGCGCTCTCGGTGGCCCACCACGCCTACGTCATGGAGAACGGTCGGATCGTCCTCGACGGCACTCCCGAGAAGCTCTCGCAGAACGAGGACGTGAAGGAGTTCTACCTCGGCGGCGGCGCCGGCGACGCGCGCCGCAGCTTCAAGAACCTCAAGTCGTACCGGCGCAGGAAGCGGTGGATCTCGTGACGTGAGAGGGGCAGGAACATGCTTCGCCCGACGCGCATCCTCGACCCGGATCTCGAGCAGCAGTCGCCGCCCGCGCGCGAGGCGTACCTCTCGCGCCGGCTCCGCGAGACCGTGCCGCGCGCCGCAGCGGCCTCCGCCCATCTGCGCCAGCGCCTCGCCGACGCCGGACTCTCGCCGGAGGACGTGCACGGCCCGGCCGACCTCGGCCGCCTGCCGGTGCTGCGCAAGGACGCGCTGCCGGCGCTCCAGGCCGAGAGGCCACCCTTCGGCGATCTCCTGGGCGTGCCGCCCGGGCGGCTCGCCCGCATCTTCATGTCGCCCGGGCCCATCTATGACCCGCAGGGCGAGGGCGAGGACTTCTGGCGCTTCCGCCACGGGCTCGCCGCGGCCGGGTTCCGCGCGGGCGAGCTCGCCCACAACGCGGCCTCGTATCACCTGACCCCGCTCGGCTTCATGCTCGACGCCGCCGCCCGCGCGCTCGGCTGCGCCGTCATCCCCGCCGGCGTGGGCCAGACCGAGTTGCAAGTGAAAGTGGCCGCGCACCTCGGCGCCACCGCCTACCTCGGCACGCCGAGCTTCCTGCACGTGCTCCTCACGAAGGCGCGCGAGCTCGGCGCGCCCCTCCGCTTCGAGGCGGCCTTCGTCGTGGCCGAGATGCTGCCCGAGTCGCTCCGCGCTGAGCTGGAGCGTGACTTCGGCCTGCGCGTGCTGCAGGGCTACGGCACGGCCGACCTGGGCTGCCTTGCCTACGAGTGCCCGGAGAAGGGCGGCTGGCACCTCCACCCGGAGTGCCTGGTGGAGGTCCTCGACCTCGAGGGCGGCCAGCCCGCCGCGCCCGGGCAGCCGGGCGAGGTGGTGGCGTCCGTGTTCGACGAGGCCTACCCGCTCCTCCGCTTCGGCACCGGCGACATCGGCGCGCTCGCGCCCGCCGCGCCCTGCCCCTGCGGCCGCACGGCTCCCAAGCTGGCCGGCCTCATCGGCCGCATCGGCGACGCCGTCAAGGTGAAGGGCATGTTCGTACGCGGCGGGGAGCTGGCGGCCGTGCTGGCAAAGTTCCCGGAGGTGAAGCGGTTCCAGGCCGTGGTCACCCGCGAGCACCACCAGGACCACCTCGAGTACGCCGTCGAGCTGGCCTCCCCCGCCTCGGCGGACGACGCGCTCGCCGCGCGTCTGGCCGACGCCCTGCGCGAGGCGGTGAAGGTCCGCGGCGAGGTGCGCTTCGTGGCGGCTGGCACCCTCGCGGAGGGCGCGAAGCGGGTCGACGATCGGCGGGTCTGGAAGTAGGGCTCACCCGAACGGCACCACGTGCACCCGCTCCCCCGGCGCGACCTCGAGGAGCGCCCTCGCCTCCGGCGGCAGGACGGCGTCGTCGCCCTCGACGTGGACCGGCGTGCGCACCGCGCGGAAGCGCACCTTCCCATCCGGCCGCTCCACGCCCGCGAGCCGGTCGGGCTCGCCCGCGCCCGGCGCGAGGTCGCGCGCCGAGACCCGCAGCCGGCGGCAGGCGCGCACGAGGGTCACGTCCGCCACCTTAGCCTCGTAGTGCGGGCCGCCGTCGAAGGGGTCGATGCGGTCCACGTAGCGGAAGCCCACGCCCTCGAGGAGGTGCCGGACGCCCTGGACGTCGGTCCCGACCGCGCCGAGGAGCCGCTGCACGCGCGGCGGGAAGAGCGTCGCGTAGATGTCGCCCGGCGGGAAGAGCTGCTGGATGAACTCCTTGTTCTGCCGGCTCAGCTTGTCCGCCTCCTGGTAGTCGAGGCCGGTGAAGCGCTTGCCGCACGACTCCCAGAAGAGGCTCCGGCCGTCCGGGAGGAGCGGCGGCATGAGCTCCGCCAGGACCTTCTCGCGGAAGCGCTCGCGGTGCATGGCGAGGTAGAGGAAGCGCACGTAGGCGAGCTGCTTGCCCGGCTTCTCCGGGCCGCCGCGATCCTGCGGGTGGACGACCAGCCCCCCGATCTCGGTCGGCCCGTCGAAGTGGTACCCGATGGAGAGGACGCGGTGCTTGAAGTGGCGGTCGAGCGTCGACGAGTAGTGCTCGCGCTCGGAGACGTCGAAGAAGGTGCAGGGCGACTCCCGCGTCCCGTGCTGCGCGATCACCATCGACGTACCGAGGATGCGGCCCGAGCGCGGCTCCTCCAGCACGAAGACGTAGGAGCGCGCGAGCGGGTCGCGGATCTTCCCCGAGAAGCTGCGGCAGCTCTTGTCGACGATGCCCGAGAGCGCCCGCTCGTCGTCGGGCAGGTTCACCGAGTTGAGCTCCGCCGCCAGCGCGCGGAGCGGCTTCAGATCGGCCTTCTGCGCGTCTCGCAGGAGCAACATGAGTGCGGTCCGTGTAACGCGACCCGGCGGGGCTGTCACGGTCTTGCTCGCGGGTGCCGCCCGTTCCGGTTGCTCGCGCGCGCCGCGCGTGGGATGGACTCTGCCCATGCGAGCGGTGGTCCAGCGGGTGTCGCGCGCCGAGGTGCGCGTGGCGGGCGGGGTGGTCGGCGTGATCGAGCGCGGACTGATGGTGCTGCTCGGGGTCGCGCAGGCGGACGTGGAGGAGACGGCGCGCTCCCTGGCGGAGAAGGTGGCGGCGCTCCGCATCTTCGAGGACGAGGCCGGCAAGATGAACCGCTCGGTGGTCGACATCGGCGGCGCCGTGCTGGTCGTGTCGCAGTTCACGCTGCTCGGCGACGCACGCAAGGGCAACCGGCCGGGCTTCACCGGCGCCGCCGCGCCCGAGCCCGCCGACGCGCTCTACCGCCGGTTCTGCGCGCACCTGCGCGAGAAGGGGCTCACGGTTGCGACCGGCGTGTTCCGGGCGCACATGGAGGTGGAGCTCGTGAACGACGGGCCGGTCACGCTGCTGCTCGATACGGAGAAGCTGTTTTGAACGGCGGCGGGGGACAAGCCCCCGCCCTACACGACATCGACGTAGGGCGGGGGTTCATCCCCCGCCGCAGACACGGAGGCACCATGTCCGACTGCCTGTTCTGCAAGATCGTGGAGAAGCAGATCCCGGCCAAGATCATCCACGAGGACGCCGACACGCTGGCCTTCGAGGACATCCAGCCCCAGGCGCCGCAGCACCTGCTCGTCGTCCCGAAGAAGCACATCCCCACGCTCAACGACGTGGCCCCCGAGGACGTCGCCATGATGGGGCGCCTGTTCACGACCGCGGCCAAGCTCGCCCGGGAGCGTGGCTTCGCCGACCGGGGCTGGCGGGCGGTGGTGAACGTCAACAAGGACGCCCACCAGCTCGTCTTCCACGTCCACCTCCACGTGCTCGCCGGCCGCGCGTTCCACTGGCCGCCGGGTTAGCCGCGCGCCGTCCTTGAAGCGTCGGCGCGGGTCGCCTACAGTGTTCGTTTCCCGATGCGCGGCATCCGAGGTGCGACGCAGCTCGATGACAACTCCGTCTCCGCCATGGAGGAGGGAGTGGCCGAGCTCTGTCACGCCATCAACGAGGCGAACGGCATCCGCCAGGACGAGATCGTCTGGGCCATCTTCACGGTGACCCACGATCTCGACGCCGACTTCCCCGCTCGCGCCGCGCGGGTCCGGGGCGGCTGGGACCGGGTGCCCATGATCTGCTCGCGCGAGATCCCGGTGCCCGGCTCGTTGCCCCGCATCGTCCGAGTCCTCCTCCACGTCGACAGCGGATCCCCGGGCGAGGAACGTCACGTCTACATGCGCGGAGCGAAGGTGCTCCGCCCTGACCTACACACGGAGCGGCCGTCATGATCGTCGTCATGAAGAAGGGTGTCACGGAGCAGGAGATCGAGGGGGTCCTCGAGCACATCAAGACGGCGGGGTTCCGCTCGAACCTCTCCCGCGGCGAGCAGCGCACCATCATCGGCGTCATCGGTGACGATCGCCAGGTGGTCGACGCGAGCGAGTACGAGGTGCTGCAAGGGGTCGCGGAGGTCCTGCGCGTCCTGAAGCCGTTCAAGCTCGCCTCGATCGACTTCCAGCCCACTCCCACCGTGGTGACCATCGGTCAAGGTCCCGGCGCGGTGCGGCTCGGGGCGGGCGAGAGGGTGGTCGTCATGGCCGGGCCGTGCGCGGTCGAGTCGCGGGAGCAGGTGCTGGAGGTGGCGCAGGCGGCGCGCACCGCCGGCGCGCGCATGCTGCGGGGCGGCGCCTTCAAGCCCCGCTCCAGCCCGTACTCGTTCCAGGGGCTCGGCGAGGAGGGGCTCCGCTACCTCGCCGAGGGCCGCGAGCTGACCGGCATGCCGGTCGTCACCGAGGTCATGACGCCCGAGGCGGTGCCGCTCGTCGAGAAATGGGCGGACGTGCTCCAGATCGGCGCCCGCAACATGCAGAACTACAACCTGCTCCAGGCCTGCGGGAAGGCCAAGAAGCCGGTGCTCCTCAAGCGCGCGCTCTCCGGCACCATCGAGGAGCTGCTCATGGCGGCCGAGTACATCCTGGCGAGCGGCAATCCGAACGTCATCCTGTGCGAGCGCGGCATCCGCACCTACGAGCGCGCCACCCGCAACACGCTCGACCTGTCGGCCGTCCCGGTGCTGAAGGAGCTCTCACATCTGCCGGTGGTGGTGGATCCCTCGCACGGCACCGGCAAGCGCTCGCTGGTCGCCCCCATGGCGCTGGCGGCGGTGGCGGCCGGCGCTGACGGCCTCATCATCGAGTGCCACCCGCACCCCGAGAAGGCGCTCTCCGACGGGCCGCAGTCGCTCACCCCCCGCATGCTCGCGACGCTCATGGAGCAGGTGGGCGCGGTCGCGAAGGCGGTCGGGCGGTCGGTCTAGATGGCGGTGGGGCTGCCGCGGCGGCTGGGCGTCGTGGGTCTCGGGCTCATGGGCGCCTCGCTCGCGCGGGCGGCCCGCGCCGCGCTGCCGGAGGTGCAGGTGATCGCGGTCGAGCCGCGGGCCGACGTCCGCGCGAAGGCGCTCGCGGAGGGCGTCGCCGACGTCGCCCTGTCGGAGCCGGGGCCGGAGCTGGGCGCCTGCGAGCTGGCCGTCCTGTGCACCCCCATCGCCTCGCTCGAGGCGCTCCTCGGACCGGTGTCGCGGCTGCTCCCGGACGGCGCCGTCCTGACCGACGTCGGGGGCGCGAAGGAGCGGGTGGTGGCCGTCGCCGCGGCGGAGGTGCGCCCGGGGGTGGCCTTCGTGGGCGCGCATCCCATGTTCGGCGGTCACGGCGGCTATGGCGGGGCGCGCGCCGAGCTGTGGCGCGGCGGGCGGGTGGCGGTCTGCTCCGACGGGCCGCCCGCCGCAGTCGAGCGGGTGGTCGCCTTCCACCGCGCGCTCGGGGCGGAGGTCGTCCCGTGCCGCGCCGCCGAACACGACGCTGCGGTCGCCATGGTCTCGCACCTGCCTTACCTGGTGGCGAGCGCGCTCTCGCTGGCGGCGAGGGAGGCGGGCCCGCTCGCCGCTGCGCTGGCCGGCCCGGGGCTGCGCGACATGACACGTCTCGCGCAGTTCCCCTTCGACATCCAGGGCGAGGTGTCGCGCCGGAACGCCCGCCTCCCCGAGGCGGCCGAGCGCCTCTCCCACCACCTCGCGCGGGTGCTCGGCGCGGTCGGCGCCTCGCCCGAGGCGGCACGCTGCGTACTCGAGGCGGCGCGCGCGTCCCGGCTGGCGCTCTTCCCCGACCGGGAGGCACCGTGAGCGGCCCGGTCGTCTGCCGCCGGCAGGGCCCGCTCCGGGGCGACTTCGAGGTGCCGGGGGACAAGTCCGTCTCGCACCGGGCGCTCCTCTTCTCCGCGCTCGCCAGCTCACCCTCCAAGGTGCGCGGACTCCTCGCCGCCGAGGACGTGGGGGCCACCCGCCGGGCGGTCGAGGCGCTCGGCGCCACCGTGCGCGACGAGGGTGCCTTCGTGGTGGTGGAGCCGCCCGAGCGGCTCTCGGAACCGGGCGACGTGGTCGACTGCGGCAACTCCGGGACGAGCCTGCGGCTCCTGTGCGGTGTGCTCGCCGCCATCCCCGGCCTGTCGGTGCTGACCGGCGACGACAGCCTGCGCCGGCGGCCGGTGCGCCGCGTGATGGAGCCGCTGCGCCGGATGGGCGCGGTGCTCCACGCCCGCGATGGCGATCGCGTCCCTCCGGTGGTGGTGCGTGGCGCGGCGCTCCGCGGCACGCGCCACGTGCTGCCCGTGGCGAGCGCGCAGGTGAAGAGCGCGCTCCTCCTGGCCGGCCTCTTCGCCGACGGTCCCACCACCGTCGAGGAGCCGCACCTCTCGCGCGACCACACCGAGCGCATGCTGCGCGGGATGGGCGTCGACCTGCGCGTGGAGGGCCTCGCGGTGACCGTCGCGCCCGGGCGCCCGCGCGGCGGGACGGTGGAGGTGCCGGGCGACATCTCGTCGGCGGCCTTCTTCCTCTGCGGCGCGGCGGCGCTGCCCGGCTCGCGGGTCACGGCGAGGAACGTGGGCCTGAACCCCTCGCGCACCGGCCTCCTCGACGTGCTCCGCGCCATGGGCGCGCAGGTGATCGTCGAGAACGCCGTGGACGAGGGCGAGCCCCGCGGTGACGTGACGGTGGTGGCGTCGCCCCTCCATGGCACCGCCATCGAGGGAGCGCTCGTGCCCCGCCTCATCGACGAGCTGCCGGTGATCATGGTCATGGCGACGCAGGCGGTGGGGCGGACGGTCATCCGCGACGCACATGAGCTCAGGGTGAAAGAATCGGACCGGCTGGCGTCGATGGGAGAGGCGCTCGTCGCGGCAGGCGCCCGCGTCGAGCTGTTCGAGGACGGGTGCATCATCGACGGTCCGACCCCGCTCTCTCCAGTGGCGGTGCGCACCCGGCTCGACCACCGGGTGGCGATGAGCATGGCCGTGGCGCAGCTCTTCATGGAGGGGGGCGAGGTCCACCTCGACGACGTGTCCTGCGTGGCGACGAGCTTCCCTTCCTTCTTCCGCGTCCTCGACCGGCTGACGGAGTCCTCCACCTCCCTCTCCCCCACCGGAAGGGAAGGCCGGGCTGACTCGTCCACCTCCCTCTCCCCCGACGGGGGAAAGGGAGGCTTGCCTCCCGCAAGGGGTGAGGGTCGGGGTGAGGGGAAGCGATGATCACCGGCCGAACTCACCTGTACGCCGTGATCGGCCAACCCATCGCGCACTCGCGCTCGCCCGAGCTGCAGAACGCCGCCTTCGCCGCGGCCGGGATCGACGCCGCCTACCTCGCACTGCCGGTCGCCCCGGAGCGCCTGCCGGAGGCGCTGCGCGGGGCGCACGCGCTGGGCTTTCGCGGGCTGAACGTCACGGTCCCCCACAAGCAGGCCGCGGCCGAGCAGTGCGTCGAGCTCGAGGAGACGGCGCGGCTCTGCGGCGCCGCCAACACCCTGCTACGCGCCGAGGCGGGGTGGCGCGGCGCGAACACCGACGCCCCAGCCTGCCGCGACCTCCTCCGCGCCGCGGGCATCGGGACGGGCGCGCGCTCCCTCCTCCTCGGTGCCGGAGGTGCGGCGCTGGCCGGCGCCTGGGCGCTCCTCGCCGCAGGCGCCGACGTCACGGTGGCAGCGCGGCGGCCCGAGGCGGCGAAGGCCCTGTGCGACCGGCTCGGCGCTGCGTTCTCAGGTGGGCCGCGGCCGCGCGCCGCTTCCTGGAATGCTGCGGCCGACCTGGCGGCGGGGAGCGACGTCGTCGTGAACGCCACCTCGATCGGGCTGGGCGGGCAGGGGCGCGGCGCTGCGCCCGTCCCGGTGCGGCGCGGGCAGGTGGTGGTCGACTTCGTCTACGGCGACACCTCGCTCGCGCGGGCCGCCCGCGCCGCGGGCGCGTCGCTCGTCACCGGCGAGGAGCTCCTGGTCCGCCAGGGCGCGCTCGCCTTCACCCTCTGGACCGGGCAGCCCGCGCCGGAGGCCACCATGGCCGCCGCGCTGGCGCCGGGGCGCGCATGAGCCTACGCTATCTCACTGCAGGTGAATCCCACGGGCCGGCGCTGTGCGCCATCGCCGAGGGCTTCCCCGCCGGCCTGACGGTCGACTTCGAGGCCGTGAACCGGGAGCTGGCCCGCCGGCAGCGGGGCTACGGCCGCGGCGGCCGGCAGAAGATCGAGCGCGACCAGGCGCAGTTCCTCTCCGGAATTCGCGGGGGCACGACGCTCGGCTCGCCCATCGCGCTCGTGGTGTGGAACAAGGACCACGAGAGCTGGAAGGACCTCGTCTCGCCCTACGCCCGGGGCGGCCGCAAGTTCACCCAGGTGCGGCCGGGCCACGCCGACCTGGCCGGGGTCATGAAATATGGCTTCGATGACGCCCGCGACGCGCTCGAGCGCGCCAGCGCCCGCAGCACGGCGGCCCTGGTGGCGGTCGGCGCGCTGGCGCGGCAGCTGCTCGCGCGCTTCGGCATCCGAATCTCCTCCCGCGTCACCGCCATCGGGGAGCGCGAGCGGCGGGTGGGGCTGCCGCCCACGGCCGAGCAGCTCGACGCCATCCTCGCCTCCGACCTGGGCGTCGACGACGAGGCCGTGGCGGCGGAGTGGCGCGCGCTCATCGACGCGGAGAAGGAGCGCGGCGGCTCCATCGGCGGCGCGTTCGAGGTCTACGGCGAAGGCCTCCCGCCCGGGCTCGGCAGCTATGCCCACTACGACCGTCGCCTCGACGCGCGCCTGGCCGGCGCCCTGTGCGGCATCCCCGCCATCCGAGCCGCCGAGATCGGCGAGGGCATGCACGTCGAGCTACGCGGCGACGCCTTCCACGACGCCATCCACCACGACGCGAAGAAGGGGTTCTACCGCGACACGAACCGCGCCGGCGGGCTCGAGGCGGGCGTGACCAACGGCGCGCCGCTGGTGGTGCGGGGCTACATGAAGCCCATCCCCACCATGACGAAGGGCCTGCCGACGGTCGACATCGCCACCCGCGAGGCGACTACCGCCAAGTACGAGCGGAGCGACGTCTGCGCGGTCCCGGCGGCGGCGGTGGTGGGGGAGGCCGTGGTGGCCTTCACGCTCGCCGAGGCGCTGCTCGAGAAGTTCGGCGGCGATCAGGTGGACGACATCCAGCGGGCGATCGAGGCCTATGCCGCACGCATCCGCTGAGGCGATCGCCCTCACCGGGATGATGGGCGCGGGCAAGTCGACGGTGGCGGCGCACCTCGGTCGCCTGCTCTGCCGGCGGCTCGTCTCCACCGACGCCGAGGTGGAGCGGCGGGCGGGGAAGAGCATCGCCCGCATCTTCGCCGAGGATGGCGAAGCGGCCTTCCGCGCACTCGAGCGCGCGGCGGTGTCGGAGCTCGCCGGTCCGATGGTGGTGGACCTCGGGGGCGGCGCCTTCTGCGATCCTCCGAGCGCCGTTCGGCTCCTCGCGACCGCGCGGGTGGTCTTCCTCGACGTGTCCGCGGCCGAGGCGGCCCGCCGGCTGGGCGCGGGAGAGGGACGGCCGCTCGCGGCGACGTGGGAGCGTCTCCTGGCGTCGCGGCTGCCGCTCTACCGGCGGGCGCACCACACCATTCCGGTGGACGGGAAGACGGCCGAGGCCGTGGCGCGGGTGATCGTCGATCTCCTCCGGGCCATCCCCTCACCCCAACCCTCACCCCTTGCGGGAGGCAAGCCTCCCTTTCCCCCGGCGGGGGAGAGGGAGAGTGCACGGGGTGGGCGGCCATGACGGCCGAGGTGCTGCGCGCGGCGCAGGAGGAGCACCGGTACGACGTCCGCGTCGGGGGCGGGGTGCCGGAGGCGCTGACCGCGCTCGCCGCGGAGCACGACCGCGTGGCGCTCGTCACCTGTCCCCCCGTGCGGGCGACGGCGTTCGCGAAGCGGCTGGAGCGCGCGCTCCTCGCCACAGGGCGGCTGGCGCTCGTGCACCCCCTGCCCGACGGCGAGCGTGGCAAGACCCTCGCCGAGCTGGAGCGCGCCGCGACCCGGCTCCTGCGCGCCGGCGCCACGCGGCGGACGCTCGTGGTGGCGGTGGGCGGGGGAGCGGTCACCGATGCGGCGGGCTTCCTCGCCGCGACCTACATGCGCGGCGTCCCCTGGGTGGCGGTCCCGACGACGCTCCTCGCCATGGTCGACGCGGCGCTCGGGGGCAAGACGGCGGTCAACCTCCCGCTCGCGAAGAACGCGGTGGGCGCCTTCCACCCGCCGCGGGCGGTGCTGGCCGATGCGGCCGCGCTCCGCACCCTGCCCACCCGCGAGCTGCGGAGCGGGCTCGGCGAGGTGGTGAAGTACGGCGCGCTCGAGCCGGCGCTCCTCCCCGCCGTCCGCGCCGCGGCGCGCTCCGGCCGGGCGGGGGCGGCCCTCATCGCCGGCTGCGCCCGCCTCAAGCTCGAGGTGGTGGAGCGCGATCCGCGCGAACAGGCGGAGCGGAAGCTCCTGAACCTCGGTCATACCTTCGGCCACGGCGTCGAGGCGGCCGGCGCGTTCCGGCGCTACACGCATGGTGAGGCGGTGGCGGTGGGGCTCGCCTTCGCCTTCCGCCTGGCGCGCGCCCTCGGCCGGGTGGACGACGCGGCCGTCCTCGCGCTGGAGGAGGTCCTCGAGCTGGCCGGGCTGCCGCGCCGGGTGCCGCGCGTGCTGGCCCGGCGCGCGGAGCGGCTCATGGGGTATGACAAGAAGCGGACCGAGGCCGGCCTGCGCTGGGTACTTCCGCGCGGGCGCGGGGGGCGCTGGAAGGTGGAGTGGGACGTCGCGGCGAGCCCGGAGGCAGTGCGC
>DASPZP010000225.1:0-34795 GCA_035636195.1 Anaeromyxobacteraceae bacterium | reverse complement strand
CGGTCGGGGTCGGGGCCGGGGCCGGGGCCGGGGTCGGGGTCGGGGTCGGGGTCGGCTTTTCCCCCTCTCCCCCGACGGGGGAGAGGGTTGGGGTGAGGGGGGCGCGGTCCTCGGGCTCCAGCGGCGTCCCGCAGGCTCGCGCCAGCCTTCGGCTGGCACTGCGCCTGCCAGGCACGTTTCGCCCTCGCTCGTGGAACCGTGACGTTCATGGCCGTCGTCTCCTTGCCGCTCGCGAAAGGAGCCGCCGGCCATGAACGACACGCTGTTTCCTCGGGTTTCCAGCTCTTCCACTTCCTCCACTTCCTCGGTCTCTCCCGCTCTCCCCCATCACAGGTTGCTCGCTTACGGAGTCGCGGTGGAGCTGTTGCTCGCCGTTCGCCGCGCCTCGGTCCGCGACGCGAAGCTGCGCGACGAGGCGCTCCGCTCCGCGAAGAGCGCGTGCCTCAACTGCGCAGAGGGCGCAGGTAGGGTCACGCGCGGTGACAAGGCGCGCGCCTTCGCGGTCGCCCGCGCCGAGGCCACCGAAGCGGCCGCGGCGGTCGAGATCGCCGCGCTCTGCGGCGAGGCAAGCGCCGCGAGCGCCGCCGAGGTGGCGCGGCTCGCCTCGCGGTTCGTGGCCATGCTCACGCCGCTCGTGCGGTGAGCAGCGCCCGCAGCATGCGCTTCACCCGCACGGCGAGCGCCTGCGCCCGCCGCGCGGGATCTGGCGCGAGCGCCCCGATGGCGCAGGCGAGGTCGAGCGCGCCGACGAGCTCGTGCAAGGAGCCGTTGGCGAGCGCGAAGTGCTTGCGCCGCATGGGCCCGCTGTCGCTGGGCAGACCCTCGCACAAGTTGAGAAACACCGACTTTGACGCTCGCGTGGCCTGGTCCCGAAGCTCGGCGTCGCTGAGCCGCGCACCGTGCACGAGCGCCGCGAGCTCTCGCGCGGCGACGTAGACGTCCAGGAATTGAAACGTGAACCGAGCCTCGACCTCGACGGCGATGATTTGTGGATGAGCCATTTCCGCCTCCTCACTCCGCAGGAGGGAGGCGGAAAAGGCGAGCGCGCCGAGGTGAGCCGTCGAGGTCGAGGCGACGCCCCAGGTCGAGGTCGAGGTCGGGGTCGGGGTCGGGGTCGGGGTCGAGGTCGAGGTCGGGGTCGAGTTCGGGGTCGCGGTCGAGTTCGGGGTCGGGATCCGGAGTCGGGTTCAGGGTCGGGGTCGGCGACCGCCCCCTCACCCCAGCCCTCTCCCCCGTCGGGCGAGAGGGAGTGTTCGTGAATCGCGTCACGGTCGTCTACACTGCGCCCCCTATGATGGACCGCGCCTTCTTGGCCGCCTTGCGGGTCGTGCCGAAGAACACGCTCTCCCGGCTCGTCGGCGGCCTCACGCGGGCCTCCGCGCCGAGGGCGGTGCGCCTCGCCGCCATGCGCGCCTTCGCGGCGCGGTACGGCATCGATCTCGCGGAGTGCGCCGAGCTGGAGACCTTCCGCACCTTCGGCGAGTTCTTCGCACGCCCGCTCCGGGCGGGTCTGAGGCCCGTCGCCGAAGGCGCAAAGGTCATCGTCTCCCCTGTGGACGGGGTGGTCTCGCAGGCGGGGCGCGCCGAGGGCGGGCGGCTCGTGCAGGCGAAGGGTCTCGACTACACGCTCGAGGCGCTCCTCGCCGACCCGGCGCTGGCGGCGCGCTTCCGGGGGGGCGCGTTCGCCACCCTCTACCTTTCGCCGCGCGACTACCACCGCATCCACTCCCCGCTCGGCGGCGCGATCGTCGGGTACCGCTACGTCCCCGGGCACCTGTGGCCCGTGAACGCGGCCTCGGTGAGCGGCGTGCGCGGGCTCTTCACCGTGAACGAGCGGCTCGTCACCGTGCTCGACACCGCGCTCGGCCGCTGTGCCGTGGTGGCAGTGGGCGCGACCATCGTCGGCCGCATCCACGCCTCCTACGACCCGACCATCCCGGTCTCGAACCTGCCTCGCGCACGGCCGGTGTCACGCGACTACCAGACGCCCATCCCGATCGAGAAGGGCCAGGAGCTGGGCGCCTTCGAGATGGGCTCGACCGTCATCCTGCTCTACGAGGCTGGCCGCGCCGAGCTGCAGCTGGTGGAGGGCGCGCGGGTGAGGGTAGGGGAGGCGATCGGCGGCCCACCCGCGCCGTGAGCCGGCGCGAGCGCGCCACCGCGGTCCTCCTCCTCGGCGCCGGCGTCGCGCCGTTCTGGTCCGGGCGCTTCCTCCCGTTCCTCGATCTGCCCCAGCACCTCGGGCTGGCGGCGGTGGTGGCGCGCTATCACGATCCCGCCACCGCCTTCGCCCGCACCTACCTCGTCCGCGGCGGCGTCACGCCGTACTGGGGGTACTACGGCAGCATGTGGCTCCTCGGTCGCGCGCTGCCGCTCGAGCTCGCGAACCGCATCCTGTTCAGCGCCTACGCGGTCGGGCTGCCGCTCGGGGCCGCCTTCCTCCTCGCGTCGTTCCGGCGCGATCCGCGCTGGGCGGTCTTCACGCTGCCCCTCGTCTTCTCGACGAACCTCTTCCTGGGCTTCGCGAGCTTCCTGCTCTCGCTGCCGCTCGCCCTCCTCGCGCTCGGGCTCGCCGAGCGCCACCTCGCCGCCCCCAGGTTCCGGCCGGAGACGGCGCTCGCGCTCTCCGCGGCGGCTGCGCTCACCTTCCTCTTCCACGCGCAGAGCTACCTCGTGCTCGGGCTGGGCGCGCTCGTGCTCTTCGCGATGCACGCCCGCGGCCTGCGCTGGGCGACCACCCGCGCGCTCGCGTTCCTGCCGTCGCTGGCGCTCTTCGCGCTCTGGTTCGTCCCGAGCTTCCTCACCACGGAGCGAGGAGGGGTGGAGGAGCATACGCTTCGGCACCGCACCTACGGCGGGCTCGGTGGGATCGGGGCCGTGTACGAGCCGCTCCGGGTCGCGCTCGGGCGCGCGCCGGAGCGGGTGTTCGGGTCGTTCACGGATGGTTCCGATCGGCTGCTCGGAGTAGCGCTCGCGGCTGTGTTCGTGGTTGCGCTGCTGGTCGCGTACGGCGCCGCCCCTCTCCCTGACCCTCTCCCCCACCCGCGCCGTGAGGATGGCGCGGGTACCCGGCGAGGCGAGGGGATGTGCCCAGCGGGTGGGGGAGAGGGGCCGATACGGCGGTTCCTGCTCTCCCACCGCTGCGACCTGCTCGTGCTCGCCTTCCTGGCGAGCTATCTGCTCGCGCCCATGGAGATCTCGGGGCAGTGGTACGTGAGCCCCCGCCACCTGGTCTTCGCCGCGCTCGCCGCGCCGCTCCTCCTCGCCCAGCCCGCGCGCGGCTGGCGGGGCGGGCTCGCCATCGTGGCGGCCGCGATCGCGCTGGCGACGAGCGCGAACGCCGCCCGCCACGTGCGCGCCTTCCAGCGGCAGGTGGGGCCCTTCGAGGAGGTGGCTGCGGCGTTCCCGCCGGCCGGGCGCGTGCTCGGGCTGCCCTTCGACACCGGCGCCGCCGGGCCGGTCCGCCTCTGGCCCTTCGTGCACTTCGCGTGCTACGCGCAGCTCTTCGCCGGCGCCGACGTGGGCTTCAGCTTCGCAGGCCTGCCCTCGATCCCGGTCAGCTATCGCGCCGGGCAGCAGGCCCCGCATCCCTACGAGTGGCGCCCCGACCAGCTCGACTGGGCGACCATGGGCGCCGCGTACGACGCCTTCCTGGTGAGCGGCACGCCGCGCGGGCGGGGCGGCGACGAGCTGCGGCGCCACGCCCAGCCGGTGGCGCGCGCCGGTCCCTTCACGCTCTGGCGGCCGAGGGCCGCCCGACGGTGAGTGTCGCCGGCGTTTGACCCCTCTCCCCCTTTCCTCTACATACCGCCGACCATGAAGATCTCGGGCGTCAAGGGGATGAACGACCTCCTCCCGGCCGCCGTGGGCCGCTGGCAGGAGATGGAGCGCGTCGCGCGCGAGGTGTTCGCGCTCTACGGCTACCGCGAGGTGCGGACGCCGGTGGTCGAGCCGGCTGCGCTGTTCGCGCGCGGGGTGGGCGAGGCGACCGACATCGTGAAGAAGGAGATGTACGTCTTCGAGGACAAGGGAGAGGAGCGGCTGGCCCTGCGCCCCGAGGCGACCGCCGGGCTCGTCCGCGCGTACATCGAGCACGGCTGCCACGTCGACGGCGTCCAGAAGTGGTTCCTCATGGGCCCGATGTTCCGCCGCGAGCGCCCGCAGAAGGGGCGCTATCGCCAGTTCCACCAGATCGACTGCGAGTGCTTCGGCGTGGCGGAGCCCGGCATCGACGTCGAGCAGATCGGCATGCTCCACGACTTCCTCGGCCGGCTCGGCGTCAAGGCCGAGCTCAAGCTCAACACCGTCGGCGACGGGCAGTGCCGCCCCGCCTACCTGGCCGACCTCAAGGCGTGGCTCACCGAGCGCAAGGGCAAGCTCTGCGCCGACTGCAACGAGCGCATCGATCGCAACCCGCTGCGCGTGCTCGACTGCAAGGTGGAGAGCTGCCAGCCCATCCTCGCCGAGGCGCCGCGGCTCCTCGACCGGCTCTGCGACGGCTGCCGCACCCACTTCGAGGCGGTGAAGGGCGGGCTCGACGCGCTCGGGGTCGAGTACCGCATCGATCCGCGACTCGTGCGCGGCCTCGATTACTACGTCCGCACCGCCTACGAGTTCTCCAGCGACGCGCTGGGGGCGCAGTCGGCGGTCGCGGGCGGCGGGCGCTACGACGGCCTCGTCGAGACGCTCGGCGGCCAGCCGACCCCCGGCATCGGCTACGCCCTCGGGCAAGAGCGGCTCGCGCTCATCCTGGAGGCGATCGGACGCCCGGTGCCCGACGAGCGCGCGGCCGTCTTCTTCGTCGCCGCCGACGAGGCGGGGGCGCGCGCCGCGCCGATCGAGGCGGCGCGGCTGCGGAGGGCGGGCGTGGCCTGCGAGCTCGACCCGCGCGCGGGGAAGCTCGCCCGCCAGTTCAAGCACGCGGAGCGGGTGCGGGCGCGCTACGCCGTGGTGCTGGGCGGGAACGAGCTGGCGAGCGGCCAGGTGAAGCTGAAGGACCTCTCCACGCGCGAGGAGACGCCGGTGGCGCTGGCCGACCTCGCCGCGCGGTTCACGTCGCGTTGACCTCGACCCGACCTCTCCCCGACGGGGGGGCCGGGTGAGGGAGCTGGTTTGATCTCGATCCTCTGCATCGCCGGCCCGACCGCGTCCGGGAAGACCGCGCTCGCCATCGAGCTCGCGCGGCGGCTGGGCGGCGAGGTGGTGAGCGCCGACTCACAGCAGGTCTATCGCGGGCTCGACGCCGGGACCGCCAAGCCCACGCGCGAGGAGCGGGCGGCCGCCCCCCACCACCTGCTCGACGTCGCCGAGCCGGGGGACGGGATGGATGCCGTGCGCTGGTGCGCGCTCGCCGACGCGGCCATCGCGGGCATCGCCGGGCGCGGGCGGCTCCCCATCGTGGCGGGCGGGACCGGGCTCTACCTGCGCGCGCTGCTGCACGGCCTCGCCGACGCGCCCGGGCGCGATCCGGCGCTGCGCGCCCGCCTGGAGGCCGAGGCCACAAGCGAGGGGCGTCCGGCGCTGCACCGCCGGCTGGCGGCCCTCGACCCGGCCGCGGCGGCCGCCATCGGCCCGAACGACCTCGTGCGCATCGTGCGCGCGCTCGAGATCGCCGCCTCCGGCCGCACGCAATCGGAGCTCTTCGCCGCGCACCGGTTCGGCGAGGCGCGCTACCGCTTCCGGCTCCTCGCCCTGGATCCGCCGCGCGCCGAGCTGCACGCCCGCATCGACGCCCGGCTGCCGCGCCTCTTCGACGGGCTCCTCCACGAGGCTGGGCGGCTCCTCGCCACGCGGGGCGGCGCGCTGCCGCCGAAGCTGCCGCTCGGCTACGCCGAGGCGGCCGAGGTGCTCCTGGGCCAGCTCGAGCGCGCCGAGGCGCTGCGCCGACTTCAAGTGGCGCACCGTCGCTACGCGCGGCGGCAGGTGGTCTGGCTCCGCCGCGAGCCGGGGGTGGAGTGGCTTTCACCCGCTGTCGACCCCGGTGGGCTGGCCGGCGAGCTCGCGCGCTGGCGCGGATGACGCCGCGCGGCATCGCGGCTGCCCGGAAAGGACTGCGCCGCTGCGGGTCCGGGGGCAGCGTGCTATAAGCGGCGCACCCATGGCACGACCCGCGTACGTCATCGACTTCGAGCGGCCGCTCATCGCGCTCGAGTCCAAGATCGCCGAGCTGAAGCAGCTCTCGGGCGGCGCAGCCGTCGACTTCACAGACGAGATCGTCAAGCTCGAGAAGAAGGCCAAGAAGCTGCAGGCCGAGATCTTCAGCGACCTGTCCCGCTGGCAGATCGTGCAGCTCGCCCGGCATCCGAACCGGCCTTACTTCCTCGATTACCTGGCCGGTCTCTTCACCGACTTCTTCGAGGTGGAGGGCGACCGCCGCTTCGCCGCCGACCACGCCATCGTGGGCGGCTTCGCCAAGCTCGACGGCCAGCCGGTGGTCGTCATGGGGCAGCAGAAGGGGCGGAACACCAAGGAGAACATGCACCGCAACTTCGGGATGGTCCGGCCCGAGGGGTATCGCAAGGCGCGCCGCCTGTTCGACCTCGCCGAGCGCTTCCGGCTCCCGGTGCTGTGCTTCATCGACACGCCCGGCGCCTACCCCGGCATCGGCGCCGAGGAGCGCGGCCAGGCGGAGGCCATCGCGGTGAACCTCGAGGTGATGTCGAGCCTGTCCGTGCCGAGCATCTCCATCGTCATCGGCGAGGGCGCGTCGGGGGGCGCCATCGGCATCGGCGTGACGAACCGCATCCTGATGCTCCAGTACGCCTGGTACAACGTCATCTCCCCCGAGAGCTGCAGCTCGATCCTCTATCGGGACGCGACCAAGGCGCAGAAGAGCGCCGAGGCGCTCAAGCTGACGGCGCGCGACCTGAAGGAGTTCGGAATCATCGACGAGATCGTGCCCGAGGCGCCCGGCGGCGCCCACCGCGATCCGGCCGAGACCATCGGCAACGTGCACGAGGCCCTCGTCCGCCAGCTCGCCGAGCTGAAGCGGCTCGGGCCGGAGGCGCTCGTGCGGGACCGCTACGACAAGTTCCGCGCCATGGGGGCCTTCAGCCGCGAGGCCTGACTCCGCCCCGGGGCGCTACGCGCGGGGTAGGCGGAGGAGGTATAAACGTCGGCCATGCCCACCGTCCCACCGTACATCGCCTCGCTGCAGCCGTACGTGCCGGGGAAACCCATCGAGGAGGTGGAGCGGGAGTACGGCGTCTCAGGCGTCGCCAAGCTCGCCTCGAACGAGAACGCGCTCGGCCCTTCGCCGCGGGCGCTGGCGGCGGCGCGCGAGGCTTGCGCCAAGTTCCACCTCTATCCGGATGGTGCCGCGTTCGAGCTGCGGCGGGCGCTCGCGGCGAAGCTGGGCGTGACCACCGCCGAGATCGCGGTCGGGAACGGCTCGAACGAGCTGCTCGAGCTCGTGATCCGGACCTTCGTCGGGGAGGGCGAGGAGACGCTCACCGCCGCCGGGAGCTTCATCGTCTACAAGCTCGCGAGCCAGGCCCACGGCCGCACCTGCGTCGAGGCGCCCATGCGCGATCGGCGCTACGACCTGCCCGCACTGGCGGAGCGGCTCTCGCGCAAGACGAAGGTCATCTTTCTCGCCAACCCCGACAACCCGAACGGCACCTACTTCACGGAGGCCGAGCTCCGGCCCTTCCTGGAGGCGGTCCCGCGGGACGTGCTGGTGGTGCTCGACGAGGCGTACTTCGAGTTCGTGTCGGCGCGCGACTATCCCGACGGGCTCGCGGTGCGCAAGCGCTTCCCGAACGTGGTGAGCTGCCGGACCTTCTCCAAGATCCACGGCCTGGCCGGCCTCCGGCTCGGATACCTGGTCGCCGATCCCGAGGTCGTCGGGTTCCTCGATCGCGTTCGGGCGCCGTTCAACACGAGCCTGGTGGCCCAGGCGGCCGGCGTGGCGGCGCTCGCGGACGGTGAGCACGTCGCGCGGAGCCGCGCGCTCGTCGAGCGCGAGCGGCCCTTCGTGACCGAGGGCCTGCGCGCGCTCGGCGCCGTCGTCTGGCCCTCGCAGACGAACTTCGTCCTGGCCGACTTCCCCGGGCGTCCAGGGGGGGCGCTCTTCGAGGCGCTCCTGCGCGCGGGGGTGGTGGTCCGCCCCATGGGCGGCTACGGCCTGCCGACGGGCCAGCGCATCACCCTCGGGCTGCGGGAGGAGAACGAGAAGCTCCTCGCCGCGCTGCGGGCGATCCTGGCAACCTGATGGGCACCCGACCGTTCATCATCGCCATCGACGGTCCGGCCGGCGCCGGCAAGAGCACGGCGGCGCGGCGGCTGGCCGCCCGGCTCGGGTTCTCGATGGTCGACACCGGTGCCATTTACCGCGCGGTCGCCCTCGCCGCGGCCCGGGAGGAGATCGCCTTCGGCGACGACGAGCGCCTCGCCACGCTCTTGCCGGGGCTGCGCATCCGCTTCGAGGTGGCCCAAGACGGCGGGCAACGGGTGCTCCTCGACGGCGTCGACGTGAGCGCGGAGATCCGTACCCCCGCCATGTCGCTCGGCGCGAGCGCCGTCTCGGCGCGGCCGGTGGTGCGCGCCGCGCTCCTGGACCTGCAGCGGCGGCTCGCCACCGCGGAGGGGAACCGCGGCTCCGTGCTGGAAGGACGGGACATCGGGACCGTCGTCTTCCCGGACGCCGACCTCAAGTTCTTCCTCACGGCGGCGCCCGAGGTGCGGGCGCGCCGCCGCCATGACGAATTGAAGGCGAAGGGCCAGCCGGCGCCGCTGGCGCAGGTCCTCGCCGAGCAGGAGAAGCGCGACTTCGACGACACGCAGCGGGCGGTGGCGCCGCTCCGGGCCGCCGCCGATGCGCTCCTCGTCGACACGAGCGGGCTCTCGCTCGAGGGGGTGGTCGACACGCTGGCGGACGTTGTCAGGGCGCGTCTGGCGGCGGGGGGGCGCTGCGGCTAGGATGCGGCACCGATGGACGGGCTGGAGCGCACCTACGGGCCAAAGGAGTGCGGGAGCTGCCGGCTGTGGCGCCCGATCCTGGAGGACGCGCGTGGCCCGATCGGCCCCTGCCGCCTCGCCGTCCGCACGGGCGACTTCCCGGGCTCCGCGCCGCGCTGCGAGCGCTACCTGGCCCGCGATGCCGCGCTGCCCGCCCGGCCGCCCCCGCCCCCGCCGTCGCGGCGCCACACCGCCGCCCCCACCCTCGTGGTCCGTCACGGCGGCGCCGACGTGCAGCTCGTCGCGCCCCGCCGCGCTCCGCTCGAGCTCGTCGTTCCGGAGGAGATCCTGTCCATGACCCGCGAGGAGTTCGCCCAGGCCATCCGCGACGTGCTGCGGGAGGAGCAACAACACGTCGCCGTGGCGGCGAAGTGGGAAGGTGGGACGCTCTTGCTGAAGCCGCGCGATCCGCAGCTGCAGCCGAAGGAGATCCCGCTCGATCAGCTCTTCCACAAGATGGTGATGATCCGCGATCGACTGCGCGTGCTGGAGCAGAAAATCAACGCCCACGACAAGCTCAGCGACGCGGAGAAGGTGGACATCCAGTCCTACGTCACGAAGTGCTACGGCACCCTGACCACGTTCAACATCCTCTTCCGAGACGAGCGGGATCGCTTCGTGGGCGAGAAGGGGCCGGGCGCGGCCTGAGTCCATCGCCTGGACTCCCGTGGCGGGCGCTCTGCCTCCGCCCGGGTACCCGGGTTGCACCGGAGCCTGCGCCGCGCCATAACGCCGACATGGAAGTCAGGATCGCCAGGACCGCCGGGTTCTGCTGGGGCGTGCGCCGCACGGTCGACCAGGTGATGGAGGTGGCGGAGTCGGGTGGCCGCACCGTGGTCACCCTCGGCCCCGTCATCCACAACCCGCAGGCCGTCGAGCGGATGCGCGAGCGCGGCGTCGGCACCGTGGACGCCATCGCCGAGGTGGCCGCCGGCACGACGGTCGTGGTCCGCACTCACGGCGCGGTGAAGAGCGAGATCGCGGCCGCCAAGGAGCGCGGGCTGGAGCTGGTGGACGGTACCTGCCCCTACGTGAAGTACCCGCAGGCCATGGCGCAGCGGCTCTCCAAGGAGGGATACCACGTCGTCATCGTCGGGGACGCCAACCACGCCGAGGTGAAGGGCGTCATCTCGTACGCCGAAGGGCCCTGCACGGTGGTGAAGCCGGGCGGCGTCATCCCCGAGATCTCCGCGAGGAAGGTGGCGGTCCTGGCCCAGACCACCTGCATCGGCGCCGAGTTCGAGCGCGTGGTGGGAGCGCTCGCGCTGCGGCACAAGGAGGTGCGGGCGGTGAACACCATCTGCAGCGACACCGACGAGCGGCAGGGCGACGCCCGCCTGCTCGCGGGCGAGGTGGACGCGGTGGTGGTGGTGGGGGGGAAGAACAGCGCCAACACCCGCCACCTGGCCGAGATCTGCCGCGGAATCCAGCCCCGCACCTGGCACGTCGAGACGGGGGAGGAGCTCCAGCCCGGGTGGTTCGAGGGCTGCCGGGTGGTTGGCATCAGCGCAGGCGCCTCCACGCCCGATTGGGTGGTCGAGGGAGTGGCCGAGCGTCTGCGGGTCTTGCCGTAGGGCGGCCTCGCCAGCCAAGTGGCCCGCCTTGACGCAGAATTTCGTGGCGTGTAGGTTCCGACCCTCGTTTTTTTGAGTAAAGCCGGGATCACCTCGGCATGCGCGTCCGCCTCGCTCCCCGGACGGAGTCGCGCACCATCACCAGGGGTCAGACCGCAGACTACCGGCGCGCCCCGCTCTCACATCTCGGCGCCCGTCAGCCCGCAGACATCGAGTACACGACCGAATGGAGACTCAGACCACCCGTACGCCCGAAACGGACAGTGAAGACTTCGCCACCCTGTTCGCGCAGAGTGAGGCGAGCAGCGGCCAGATCGAGGAGGGCAAGGTCGTCAGCGGAACCGTCATCCAGCTGACCAAGGACTATGCCGTCATCGACATCGGCTACAAGTCCGAAGGGCAGGTGCCCATCAACGAGTTCGTCGCCGCGCCCGGCCAGGAGCCGGCCGTCAAGGTGGGCGACAAGGTCGAGGTGCTCGTCGAGTCCCGGGAGAATGACACCGGGATGGTCGTCCTCTCCAAGGAGAAGGCCGACAAGATGCGCATCTGGGACGAGATCTCGGCCGCGTGCGAGCGCGACGAGCTCGTCGAGGGCATCATCGTCGGGCGCGTGAAGGGCGGCCTCTCCGTCGACATCGGCGTGAAGGCGTTCCTGCCCGGGTCGCAGGTCGACATCCGCCCGGTGCGGAACCTCGACAAGCTCATCGGCGAGAAGTTCAAGTTCAAGGTCATCAAGTTCAACAAGAAGCGCGGCAACATCGTCCTCTCGCGCCGCGTGCTCCTCGAGAAGGAGCGCGAGGAGCTGAAGAAGGAGACGCTCAAGAACCTGAAGGAGGGCGCCGTCCTGAAGGGCGTGGTGAAGAACCTCACCGACTACGGCGCCTTCATCGACCTGGGCGGCATCGACGGCCTGCTCCACGTCACCGACATGAGCTGGGGCCGCGTCGGCCACCCGTCGGAGATGTTCGAGGTCGGCCAGGAAGTGCGGGTGGTGGTCCTCAAGTTCGACCCCGCCAGCGAGCGCGTCAGCCTGGGCCTGAAGCAGATCCAGGAAGACCCGTGGCACCGCGCCGACGAGAAGTACCCGGTCGGCACCCGCGTGGCGGGCAAGGTGGTGTCGCTCACCGACTACGGCGCGTTCATCGAGATCGAGCAGGGCGTCGAGGGCCTCGTCCATGTCAGCGAGATGAGCTGGACGAAGCGGGTGAAGCACCCCTCGAAGCTCGTCAACGTGGGGGACAAGGTCGAGGCGGTGGTGCTCGACATCGACCCGAAGGCGAAGCGGATCAGCCTCGGCATGAAGCAGATCGAGGCGAATCCCTGGACGCTGCTCGAGGACAAGTACCCCATCGGCTCCATCATCCGGGGCGAGATCCGCAACGTCACCGACTTCGGCGTCTTCGTGGGCGTCGAGGAGGGCATCGACGGCCTGGTGCACGTCTCCGACATCTCCTGGAACGAGCGCATCAAGCACCCGGGCGAGAAGTTCAAGAAGGGTGACGTGGTCGAGGCGGTGGTGCTGAACATCGACGTCGAGAACGAGCGCTTCAGCCTCGGCATCAAGCAGGCGCAGCCCGATCCGTGGACGACGCTCCCCGAGCGCCACCCGGTCGGCTCGAAGCTGAAGGGGAAGGTGACGAAGCTCACCGACTTCGGCGCCTTCGTCGAGATCGAGCCCGGCATCGAGGGGCTGGTCCACGTCTCCGAGCTGCGCGAGGAGCGCACCGAGCACCCGCGCGACGTGGTGAAGGAGGGCGACGAGATCGACGTGAAGGTCATCGACATGGACCAGCACGAGCGCAAGGTCGCGCTGTCCGTCAAGGCGCTCTCGCGCGGCGACGACGACTATCACGAGTACCTGCGCAAGCAGGGCGACGGCCGCGCCCGCCTCGGCGACCTGATGGAGAAGTTCAACCGGCGCAAGGGCACCTAGTCCCCCACAGCCGACGCCGACCTTTCGCGGGCGGTCCTCCGGGGCCGCCCGCTTTTTCATGTGCGACCGCCAGGCACCGCCGGTAACACCGAAGGGGACCGGGAGGAACGATGAGTCGGGCGCCGGAGCGCGACGGACGGGTGGCGCAGCCCACGATCATCCGCATCACCCACTGGGCGAACGTGGTCCTCTTCACGATCATGGCGGGCAGTGGCCTGCGCATCCTGCTCGCCTACCCGTGGCTCGGCGCGCGCGGCGAGGACTACGGCTGGTACCCGCTGCAGGGCGTTCGGCCGCCGATGGCGCTGACCCTCGGCGGCTGGCTCGCTGGCGCGCGGCATTGGCACTTCGCCTTCGCCTGGCTCTTCGTCGCGAACGCCGTCGTCTACCTCGTCTACCTGTTCGCGAGCGGCGAGTGGCGCCGCCGTCTCTTCTGGCCGCCGCGCGATGCGCGAAACGCATGGGACACCGTGCTGCACGACCTGCGGCTGCGCCGGACGGCGCCAGCCTCGGTCGGCCTCTATAACGGCATGCAGCGGCTGACCTACACGGGGGTGCTGGCGACGGCGCCGCTCCTCGTGCTGTCCGGACTGGCGGTGCTCGCGCCGGTGCAGCTGCCGCGGCTGACCGCGCTCCTCGGCGGTTACGACTTTGCGCGGGCGGTGCATCTCCTCGTGCTGGTGGCTCTGGCCCTGTTCACGGTCGTGCACGTCCTGCAGGTCCTGCTCCACCCCCGTACCATGGTCGACATGACGATCGGCGGGCGGGCGCCGAAGGAGGCCGCGCCATGAGCCCCTCGACCCGGCGGCAGTTCCTCGTTCACGGCACGAGGGCGGCCGGGCTGGTCGCGGCCGGGGCGCTCGGCTGCGACAGCCGGCGGCCCCAGGCCGGGTTCCTCGGCCTGATGGAGCGCGTGAACGAGCGCGTCCAGCGAGCGCTCTTCGACCCGCGGCGGCTCGCGCCGGAGCTGCCCGAGGAGGACGAGAGCGACGCGGACGACTTCCCCGCCTACAAGATCGCGCGCGAGTACCCGGTCGCGCCGGCGGGCTGGACGCTCTCCGTCAAGGGCCTCGTCGCGCGGCCGTTGCAGCTCTCGCTCGGCGATCTGCAGCGGCTCCCCATGACCCAGACGCGCGTCCGCCACCACTGCGTGGAGGGGTGGTCGGCGGTGGCGGCGTGGCAGGGGGTCCGGCTCTCCGAGGTGGCGCGCCTGGCCGGCGTGGACGCGCGGGCGCGCTACGTCGAGTTTCGATCGTTCGAGCCGGGCTACTTCTCGTCCTGGGACGTCGAGAGCGCGCTCCACCCGCAGACGATCCTCGCCTACGGCATGGGCGGCGAGCTGCTCGCCACCGAATACGGCGCCCCGCTGCGGCTCTACTCGGCGGTGAAGCTCGGCTACAAGATGGTGAAGTACCTCTCCGAGGTGACGTTCCTGCCCGTGCGCACCGGCGGCTACTGGGAAGATCAGGGCTACGAGTGGTTCGCGGGCGTGTGACGGCCTCCGGCGGGGCTCGCCGGCGCGCCGGGAGCAGACCGGCGAACCGGTTGCGGCGCCGCCGCTCGCGTGCTTACCTGCACCCGCCATGAGCGAAGAGCAGAAGCCCCCCGAAGGTCCAGCGCCCGCCGCCATCCCGCAGGAGCCGCTCCCCACCTCACCGCCGCCGCACCCGGAGCCGCGCGCCGCTCCGGCACAGGCGTCGCAGCCGACCTGGGGCGGACCGCCGCCGCCGCCGCCGAGCTGGGCCGCGCCGCCGCCGCCGTATCTCCCGCCACCCGCTCCGCCGCGGCGCGACCGGGCTGCGCTGGCGGTGGTGCTGTTCGTCTTCGGCGGACTCTTCCTCGTCTTCTTCCTCTTCCTCCTGCTGGCCTACGGCGCGGTGCGCGGCGAAGGGCCGCGGCTCGTGGGCGGTCCGCGCATCGGCGTGGTCGAGATCAAGGGCGAGATCGGCTCGGGGGTGCGCGGCTCGGTCGACCCCGACGAGACGATGAAGGTCATCAAGCGGTTCCTGGACGACTCCGACATGAAGGCGGTCGTCGTCCGCATCGACTCGCCGGGCGGCGCCGTCGCCCCGAGCCAGGAGATCTACGACGAGCTGCGCAAGCTCGCGGAGAAGAAGACGGTCGTCTGCTCGATGGGGAACCTGGCAGCTTCGGGCGGCTTCTACATCGCCATGGCCTGCCCGCACATCCTGGCCGAGCCGGGCACGCTCACCGGCTCCATCGGCGTCATCTCCCAGTTCCCCAACGTGAAGCGTCTGGCGGAGCGCTTCGACGTCAAGATGGAGACGATCAAGAGCGGCAAGCTGAAGGACGCCGGCAATCCGTTCCGCGACATGACGCCCGAGGATCGCGCCTACTGGCAGACCCTCATCGATCAGGTCTACGGCCAGTTCCTCGCGGCGGTGGTGGAGTCCCGCGAGCTGCCCGAGGAAGAGGTGCGGAAGATCGCCGACGGCCGCGCGCTCACCGGTCAACAGGCGCAGGAGCTCGGACTCATCGACGAGCTCGGGAACTTCCACGACGCCGTCGACACGGCCAAGGAGGAGGCGGGTCTCACCGGGGAGCCGCGGCTCGTCTATCCGCCGGAGGAGCGCTCCCGCTTCTTCGAGGAGCTCATGGGCGGCGCCGTGCACTCGATCGCCGATGCCGTCCGGGCCGAGGTGCACCAGGAAGTCCGCGCCGCCGGCGCCCCCGGCCTCTTCTTCCTGGCGAGGTAGCGATGGCGGCCGGGACGGGGTCAGGCGCGGGGTCGCGGTCCAAGTCGCGGTCGAAGTCGGGGTCGCGGCCCTTCGACTCCGCTCGGCGGCCTTCCGTTCAGGCTGAGCGTAGCCGCGCGAAGCGCGGCGGAGTCGAAGCCCGCGCCGAGCTACGCTCAGGGCGTACGGGCCGCTCCGGTGAACGTTCCAGCCCTCCCCCCCGCCTCTGGGCCCCCTGGCGCCTGGAGTTCATCCAGGCCCCGAAGCCGACCGGCTGCATCTTCTGCCAGTTTCCCTCCGAGGAGGGCGAGGCGAACGACCGGAAGAACCTCATCGTCCATCGCTCGGCCCACTCGTTCGCGGTGCTGAATCGCTATCCCTACAACCCAGGTCACCTGATGGTCATCCCGCGCGCCCACCTGGCGGACCTCGATGCGCTCTCGCCCGAGGAGTTCGGCGATCTGCACGAGGAGCTGCGGCTCGCCGCCCGCGTGCTGCGCCAGGCCTATCGCCCCGACGGCCTCAATCTCGGGATGAACCTGGGCCGGGCGGCGGGGGCGGGGATCGTGGACCACCTCCACTACCACCTCGTCCCGCGCTGGGGCGGGGACACGAACTTCATGCCGGTGCTCTCGGACACGCGCGTGATGGTCGAGCACCTCGACGGCGCCTGGCGGAAGCTGCGCGACGGCTTCGAGCCGGCGTGACCCCGCAGCGCTGGCTCCTCTTCGCGATCGCGCTCCTGGCGGTCGCCATGGCGCTCCTCGTCGAGCTCTTGCTGCGCCGCCGCCAGGAAGCGCGGGCTTACCTGAAGGGCGTTCGTTACGTCCTCTCCGACGATCCCGACGCCGCCATCGCGGCGCTCTCTGACGCGGCGCGCCTGGGGAGCCCCGAGGCGTTCGACACCTATCTCGCGCTCGGGGCGCTCTTCCGGCGCACCGGCGATCTCGCCCGCGCCATCCGGCTCCACCGCAACATGCTGCTCCGCCCCGGCCTCGATCCCGAGCGGCGCCTGGAGGTCGAGCGCGAGCTCGCCCACGACTTCCGGCGCGGCGGGATGGCGGAGGAGGCGGCGGCCGCGTACCGGGTGCTGGCCGAGCAGGGCGACCGCGCCGCGCGCGAAGGCCTGCGCGACGTGCTGGTCGACCTCGGCCGGCTCGCCGAGGCGGCCGCCGTGCAGCGCCGGCTCTCCGGCGCCGCCGAGGATCCGCTGCTCGCCCATCTCCTGGCGGCCCAGGCGCGGGCCGAACTGGCGGTCGACGTCGAGCGCGGCCGCGCGGCCGCGCTGGCGGCGGTGGCGGCGGCGCCCCGCAGCGCAGACGCGCTCCTCGCCCTGGCCGAGGCGCAGGGGGCGGCCGGGCGCGTCCGCGACGCCTGCGAGGCCGTCGACGCGGCGCTGGACGAGGACCCGGACGCCGCCCTCCTGGCCTGGCCCGCGCTCGCGGCGACCGGCGCCGGTGCCGCGCTGCCGCTCCTCGACGAGCGCCTGGCGCGGACGCCCCAGCACGCGCCGCTGCACTATCTACGTGGCCGCGCCCTGCACCAGGCCGGGCGAATCCAGGAGGCGCTGGTGGCGCTGCGGCGCGCGCTCGACCTCGACGCCACCGGTGAGACGACGCTCGCCATGCGCGACCTCTTGCGCGCTGCGGAGGCCCCCGCCCCGGAGGAGCTCGCCGCGCGCCACGATCTGCTGATGGCGGCGCTGGTGCGCAAGGCGCGCCCGGCGCGCTGCGGCCGGTGCGGGAACGAGGCGGCGGTGCGCCAGTGGCGCTGCCGACGCTGCGGAGCCTTCGACAGCTTCGTGCCCCCCGCGACGACCGGATAGCGCGACGATCGGATCGCGCTCGTCCGGATGGCCGGCGCGCTTGCGCCCCAGGCAGGCGGGGGGTATGAGCACCGACCCATGATCAGGGACCACGTCATCGCGCTCTTCGAGAAGGCGCTCGCGCGCGGCGCCGCCGAGGGGCGCTGGCCCGCCCCGCCGTCCGGCTTCAGCGTCGAGCCGGCGCGTGATCCGCGGCACGGCGACTTCGCGGTGAACGCGGCCATGGTCCTCGCCAAGGCGGCCGGCAAGCCGCCGCGCGAGCTCGCGCAGGCCATCGTCGAGGCGGTGCGGGCGGCCGACACCGCTGGCGACCTCACCTCGCTCGAGATCGCCGGCCCCGGCTTCATCAACCTGCGGCTCGCGCCCGACCTGTGGTACCGAGCGCTCGGCGAGGTCGAGCGGCAGGGCCCGGACTTCGGCCGGAGCGCGGTGGGTCAGGGGAAGAAGGTGATCGTCGAGTACGTGTCGGCGAACCCCACCGGCCCCATGCACGTGGGGCACGGCCGGAACGCCGTCACCGGGGACACCGTCGCGCGGCTCCTCGCCTGGAGCGGGCACGCGGTCACCCGCGAGTACTACGTGAACGACTTCGGCGCGCAGGTGCAGACGCTCGCGCGCTCGGTCCACCTCCGCTACCAGCAGCTCCTCGGACGCGACGTCGCCATGCCGCCGAAGAGCTATCCGGGCGAGTACGTGGTCGACATCGCGCGGGAGCTGAAGGACGAGCACGGCGGGCGCTTCCTGGACGCGCCGGAGGCGGAGTGGCTGGGCCTCTTCCGCGATCGCGCGGTGGCGCACGTGCTCGAGCTCATCCGCGGGGACCTGGCTGCCATCCAGATCACCTTCGACGTCTGGTCCTCCGAGAAGGCTCTGTACGAGTCGGGCGTGGTGGAGCAGTTCCTCCGCGCGCTCGAGGCGAAGGGGCTCGTCTACGTCGGCAAGCTCCCGCCCCCGAAGTCGAAGAAGGGGGCGCCGCCGCCGCCGCCCCAATCGGACGAGGAGGGCGTGTCGGTGGCCGACGACCTGACGCTCTTCCGCAGCTCCCAGTTCGGCGACGAGGTCGACCGACCGGTGAAGAAGGCCGACGGCACCCCCACCTACTTCTGCGCCGACATCGCCTACCACTGGCAGAAGCGGCAGCGGGCCGAGTCGCTCGTCGACGTGCTGGGCGCCGACCACGGAGGGTACGTGCCGCGGCTGGGGGCGGCGCTCGAGGCGCTCGGCTATCCCCGAAAGGACCTGCACGTCGTCCTCATCCAGATGGTGAACCTCACGCGCGGCGGCGAGGCGGTGAAGATGTCGAAGCGCGCCGGCACGGTGGTGAGCCTGCGCGAGGTGGTGGAGGAGGTCGGCCCCGACGCCACGCGCTTCATCTTCCTCACCCGCCGGGCCGACGCCCAGCTCGACTTCGACCTCGAGCTCGCGAAGCGGCAGACGCTCGACAACCCTGTCTTCTACGTCCAGTACGGCCACGCTCGGCTGGCGAGTATCCTGCGCAAGGCGGCCGAGGCGGGGCTCCCCGCGCCGCGCTTCGACCTCGAGGCCGCGCGGGTGCTCACCCTGCCGGAGGAGCTGGATCTCCTGAAGCGGGTGGTGGCCTTCCCGGATCTCGTCGCCGGCGCGGCGTTCGCCTACGAGCCGCACCGGGTGGCCTTCTGGCTGCAGGAGACCATCGCCGCCTTCCACTCCTATTACACGGGCGGCAAGAAGAGCGGCGAGCGCGTCCTCGGGCCCGACGCGAGGAAGACCGCGGCGCGGCTCTACCTGTGCAAGGCGCTGAAGCAGGCGCTCGCGAACGGGCTCTCCGTGCTGGGGGTCGCGGCGCCCGAGCGGATGGACGCCCGCGACGTCGAGGACGAAGCTTAGGGAGCGAGCAGCGTCCAAAAGGCGGACGCAAAAACTGGCGCGACGGCGCCCTCGGCCTACCATGGCCCGGCCACGAAGCCGCGGCAGGGAGGCACCGAGATGCGCGACAACAGCCGGGTGAGAACGCAGCGCTTCGCGCTGTCGCTCGATGCGAGGCAGGTGACCGCGGTCGTCCTGGGCGCGCTGATCCTGCTGGGTGGCGCCTTCCTGCTCGGGCTGAGCGCCGGGCGCCAGGCGACCGTGGACCGCTCCACGACCGTGGCGACCGGCGCCGTCCTCGAGCGCCTCGACGAGCCGCTCACGGCGCGCTCGGAGCCGCCGCCGGTGCTCGCGGCGACCCAGGCGCTGACCGACGCGAGGCCGATCGAGAAGGCCGTGCCGGTGGCGACCCGGACCGCGATCCGGACCCCGACCTCGACCTCGACCCCGACCTCGACCTCGACCTCGACCCCGACGCCGACCACGACCGCCGCCCCGACCTCGACCTCGACCGGAGACGCGCGAGCCGACAGTCCGTCCGCCCTGAGCGTAGCGCCTCCGGAGGAGGCGCGTAGTCGAAGGGCCGCGAAGTCGTCGTCGCGCCCGAAGGGCGGCTACACCATCCAGGTCGCTTCGGCTTCGACGCGCGGAGACGCGGAGCGGGTCGTCCGGAAGCTCTCCGAGCGAAATCCGCGCATCGTGGCCGTGGACGTGCCCGGCAAGGGCAGGCGCTACCGCGTCCAGGTGGGAAGCTATCCCTCGCAGGAGGCCGCGAAGCGCCAGCTCCCGCAGCTCGCCCGGGCGGGGATCCACGGCATCGTGACCTCCACTCGCTGACGCCACTACATTATCGGCATGACCTTCCAGCAGCCGAAGCGGGTCGAGAAGCCATGGGGCTACGAGCTGTGGTGGGCGCAGACCGAGCGCTACGTCGGCAAGCTCCTGCACGTGAAGGCCGGGCACCAGCTCTCGCTCCAGTACCACCGCCAGAAGGACGAGATGATCCACCTCGTCAGCGGTGAGCTCACGCTCGTCCTCGACGAGGACGGGTCCGGCCTGCACCAGCACGCGATGAAGCCGGGCGCGAGCTATCACATCCGCCCCGGCACGAAGCACCGCATGATCGCCGTCACCGACTGCGACATCCTCGAGGCGTCGACGCCCGAGGTGGAGGACGTGGTCCGCCTCGAGGACAGCTACGGGCGCGCGTAGGGCGGGCGGATACCCGGCCGCCAGCTCAGCGCAGCCCGCGCGCGAGGATGGCGATCGCCAGGACGAAGATCAGTGCAGCGACGACCACGGTCATCATCTTGCGCGGGTCGGCCCTCTTCTCGCGTACCCCACGCAGCGCCGCCATGGACCCCGCCGTCACCCAGCGCTGCGAGCTCTCCGGCCGGACGAGGTCCTCGTCGCCCAGGAAGCCCTGCACGTAGAGCGAGTGCAGATCGGCCAGGCTCGGGCACACGAGCTCCTGCCCGTCGCGGTTCCTGATCACGTACCGCATCGAGGCGCGCGCCGTCACGCCGGTCCCAGCTCTCCGCAGATCGCCTCCGCCGCCCGCAGGCCGTCCACCGCAGAAGATACGATCCCGCCCGCGTAGCCGGCGCCCTCTCCGGCCGGGTAGACCCCGCGCAGCGAGGGCGACTGGTGGTCCACGCCGCGCACGAGCCGGCAGGGCGAGCTCGTCCGGGACTCTATCCCGATCAGCACGGCCTCATCCGTGAGGTAGCCTCGCATGCGGCGCTCGAAGGCGCGCAGGCCCTGGCGCAGCGCCGTCCGGACGGCTGCGGGGAAGAGGGTGGAGAGGTCGGCATGGGTCAGGCCCGGGGGGTAGGACGATCGCCCGGGCGGCTGTCCGGGGCGCGCGGCCAGGTAATCGGTGATGCGCTGCGCGGGCGCCCGGTAGCCTCCACCGCCCAGCTCGTACGCGCGAGCTTCCCACGCCCGCTGCCAGGCGAGGCCAGCGAGCGGCCCCTGGTAGCCTTCCGCCTCGAAGTCGGCCGGCCCGACCGCCACCACCACCCCCGCGTTGGCGACGCGAGAGCTGCGGTGCGAGTTCGACATGCCGTTCGTGCACTGCAAGCC
Source organism: Anaeromyxobacteraceae bacterium (assembly GCA_035636195.1). Taxonomy (GTDB): domain Bacteria; phylum Myxococcota; class Myxococcia; order Myxococcales; family Anaeromyxobacteraceae; genus Anaeromyxobacter_A. The sequence goes on along the minus strand of DASPZP010000225.1, from coordinate 13,879 downwards.
GGATTCGGTCGGGGTCGGCACGACCACGCCGCCCGGGCACATGCAGAAGGAGAAGACGCCGCGCGGCTGGCCATCGACGTTCGGGTTGTCGGCGAGCTTGTAGTCGGCGGGAGGGAGCCCTGGCTGTCCCGCCGCCGGTCCGTACTGGATCCGATCGATGAGCGCCTGCGGGTGCTCGGCCCGGAAACCGACCGCGAACGGCTTCGACTCGATGGGCCACCCGCGGGCAGCGAACAGCTCGAAGAGCTCGCGGGCGCTGTTGCCGGGGGCGAGGACGAGCCGGTCGCAGGAGAGGGTCCGCCCGTCGGCGAGGACGAGGCCGCGGACGCGCCCTTCGCGCAGCTCGAGGTCGACGGCTCGCGCGTTCCAGTGGAACTCGCAGCCGCCGCGCTCGAGGTCGGCGCGCATGGCCGAGACCGCCCCCGGCAAGAGGTCCGACCCCACGTGCGGCTTGCCCTCGGCCAGGATGCGGCTCACCCCGCCATAGTGGGCGAAGAGCTCCACCACCTGCCGCACGGCCGGGTGATGGATGCGCGTGCCGAGCTTGCCGTCGGTGTACGCGCCTGCCCCTCCCTCGCCGAAGCTCATGTTCGACTCGGGATCGAGCTCGCCCGCACGCATGAGCCGGGCCACGTCGAGCCGGCGGGACTCGACGAGCTTGCCGCGGTCCACCACGATCGAGCGGACGCCGCGGGCCAGGAGCGCATGGGCGCAGAACAGGCCGGCCGGCCCGGCGCCCAGGATGACCGGTGGGAGCTCGGGGGGGCGGACCGGCGCCGGCGCAGGCTCGGGCAGCGGCGCGAGGGAGACGTCGGGCAGCTCGGGCCGCGCCGGGCCCTGCTCGAGCGTGACCTCCACGTTCACGAGCCAGCGCGGGTGCCCCTTCTTCCGCGCGTCGAGCGAGCGCCGCAGGACCACCAGCTCGCGGAGCGAGGCCGGCGCGACCTGGAGGCGCTCCGCGGCGCGTCGCGCGAGGAGCGACTCGTCCTCACCGAGCCAGAGGGGAATGTTGACGACGCGGTAGCGCATGCGAATGGAGGGCCTCGCGCGGGTTGGTGTGCCTGCCGGGTGCGAAGGAGCTTACGCGGCTACACGGGAAGTGCTGGTGCACTGCGAAGGAGGCTGCGCGCTCCATGCGGGGCCGAGGGCAGGTCGTCCCATCCCAAATGCACGCAACTTCTCATAACTCCTCGCGTCATGACAGGGTGGCCTGTCCCTTGCTCAGGTGGCTGGACCTACACGGTGAGCTACGCCGTAGCGAGCCTCCCTCCGAGGGCGGCGAGGAGAGAAGATATGCTGGTCCCGTCGATGCTGGATACGAAGGGCACGAAGATCCTGGCCAAGTCGCTGTTCAAGGAGCTGCGTGCCAACGGCTACGCGCCGAACCAGATCCTCGGGCTGACCACCGAGCTCATCGACCTCGTGACGCAGGGCCTGCGCGAAGCCAACGCCATCGCTGCGGGCACCGCTCAGGCGACCGAGCCCACGCCGGAGTCGCGCGCGTCGGCGTAGATAGCGCGAAAGGCCAGGCAACGACGGAGCGGCGCCGAAACCCGGCGCCGTTCTTCATTTTTTTGGCTGGGTTTCCGTTGACGCGCCGGCGCCCGGCAAGTAGTTTACGCGCCGGCTTCCTCACCCCCACAGCTCGCAGCTCCCTCGGGAAGGACTCGTCCATGGCCCGCATCGCCATCAATGGTTTTGGTCGCATCGGTCGCTGCATCGTGCGCGCCGCGCTGAAGCGGGGCGTGAAGGACCTCCAGTTCGTCTCGATCAACGACCTCACCGATACGAAGACGCTCGCCCACCTGCTCAAGTACGACTCGGTGCACGGCGTGCTCGACGCCGAGGTGAAGGCGACCGACAAGGCGATCGTGGTGAACGGCCAGGAGATCCAGATCACGGCCGTGAAGAACCCCGGCGAGCTGCCGCACGCCGCGAACAAGGTCGACCTCGTGCTCGAGTGCACCGGGCTCTTCACCGAGCGCGAGAAGGCCGAGGCGCACCTCAAGGCGGGCGCGCCGCGCGTCCTCCTCTCGGCCCCCGGCAAGAACGTCGACTTCACCTGCGCCTACGGCATCAACCACGAGAAGCTCGACCGCGCGAAGCACAAGATCATCTCGAACGCCTCCTGCACCACCAACTGCCTCACCCCGGTGGCGAAGATCCTGCTCGAGAGCTTCGGCATCAAGCGCGGCCTGATGACGACCATTCACAGCTACACGAACGACCAGAACCTGCTCGACCTGCCGCACAAGGATCTGCGCCGCGCTCGCGCCGCCGCCCTGTCGATGATCCCGTCCTCCACCGGCGCCGCCAAGGCGGTGGCCGAGGTCATCCCGGAGCTGAAGGGCAAGCTGAACGGCACCGCCGTCCGCGTCCCGACGCCGAACGTGTCGCTCGTCGACCTGACCGTCGAGACCGAGAAGCCGGTCACCGCCGAGAGCATCAACGCCGCGTTCAAGGCGGCGGCGCAGGGGAAGCTCAAGGGCGTCCTGCAGTACTCGGACGAGCCGACCGTCTCGATCGACTACAACGGCAACCCGCACTCCGCGATCTTCGACGCCACCAGCACCTTCGTCATCACCGACACCTTCGCGAAGGTGTTCGCCTGGTACGACAACGAGGTCGGCTTCTCGAACCGGATGCTCGACGTCGCCATGTACCTCACGAAGTAAGAGGTCCGCCCCATGGCGCTCAAGACCATCGACGGTCTCCACCTCGGGGGCAAGCGCGTCTTCATCCGCGTCGACTTCAACGTCCCGCTCGACGAGCAGGGCAAGGTCGCCGACGACCAGCGCATCCGCGCCGCGCTCCCGACCATCCGCCGCGCCCTGGACCAGAAGGCGAAGGTGATCCTCGCCTCGCACCTCGGCCGACCCAAGGGGAAGCCGGAGGACAAGCAGAAGTTCACGCTCCTCCCGGTGGCGGAGCGGCTTCAGGAGCTGCTCGATCAGGACGTCGTCTTCGCCGACGACTGCATCGGCGACGGGGTGAAGAAGCTCGTCAAGGACCTCCAGGACGGGCAGGTGCTCCTGCTGGAGAACCTCCGCTTCCACCCGGAGGAGGAGGCGAATGACGAGGGCTTCGCGAGGGAGCTGGCGAGCCTGGCCGACGTGTGGGTGAACGACGCCTTCGGAACCGCCCACCGGGCCCATGCCTCGACCGCCGGCATGGCGAAGTTCGTGAAGGAGAAGGCGGCCGGGTACCTCATCCAGAAGGAGGTCGAGTACCTGGGGAAGGCGCTCGGCCGGCCCGAGAAGCCGTTCGTCGCCATCCTGGGCGGCGCCAAGGTCTCGGACAAGATCAAGGTGCTCGAGAACCTGCTCGCCAAGGCCGACGCGGTCTGCATCGGCGGCGCGATGGCTTACACCTTCCTGAAGGCGGAGGGTGTGGCGGTGGGGAAGAGCAAGGTCGAGGAGGACAAGCTCGACCTCGCCCGCTCCATCCTCGCCAAGGCGAAGACGCGCGGGGTGGACTTCCTCCTGCCGGTCGACCACGTCTGCGCCAGCGAAGCGAAGGAGACCGCGCAGCGGGTCGTGGTGAACGACCGCGCCATCCCCGACGGCCTCATCGGCCTCGACATCGGACCGAAGACGCTCGACCGGTACCGGCAGCGCGTCCTCTCGGCGAAGACCGTCTTCTGGAACGGCCCCATGGGCCTCTTCGAGCAGAAGCCGTGGGCCGAGGGGACGTTCGGCGTGGCGCGAGCCATGGCCGAGTCGCCGGCGATGACGGTGGTGGGCGGCGGCGACAGCGCCGCGGCGGTGGAGGAGGCGGGCCTCGTCAGCAAGATGAAACACGTCTCCACCGGAGGTGGCGCGAGCCTGGAGTTCGTCGAAGGCCGCGTCCTCCCCGGCGTCCAGGTGCTGGAGGGTTAGACGATCATGGCGCGCCAGAAGTTCGTCTGCGGCAACTGGAAGATGTTCAAGACCACCGGCGAGGCGCGCGAGCTCGTGCGCGCGCTCCTGCCGATGCTGGAAGGCGCTGCGGGCAGGGTGCAGGTGGCGGTGGCGCCACCCTTCACCGCGCTGGCGGCGGTGGCGGAGGCCATCCGCGGCACGCCCGTCGAGCTCGCGGCGCAGAACTGCCACTTCGAGCCGCAGGGCGCCTTCACCGGCGAGGTGTCGGTGCCGATGCTGGCCGACCTGGGCGTGAAGCACGTCATCCTCGGCCACAGCGAGCGGCGGCAGCTCTTCGGCGAGACCGACGACGGCGTGCGCAAGAAGGCGGTGGCGGTGCTGAAGGGCGGGCTCCTCCCCATCGTCTGCGTCGGGGAGACCCTGCAGGAGCGCGAGGCCGGGAAGACGCTCGAGGTGGTGGCGCGGCAGGTGCGCGGCGCGCTCACCGGGCTCGCTGCGACCGACGTGGCGCGGCTCACCGTGGCTTACGAGCCCGTGTGGGCCATCGGCACCGGCCGGACCGCCACCACCGCGCAGGCACAGGAGGTCCACGCCGCGGTCCGCAAGCTCCTCCGCGAGCTGGCGGGCGACGTCGCGGAGCAGGTCCGCATCCAGTACGGCGGGTCGGTGAAGCCGGACAACGCCGCCGAGCTCATGGCGCAGCTCGACGTCGACGGCGCCCTGGTGGGCGGCGCCAGCCTCAAGGCGCCGGATTTCTCGAACATCGTGAAAGGTGCACTCCGTTGATCACCCTCGTCACCATCGTCCACGTCGTCGTCTGCGTCGTCCTCATCCTCGTGATCCTGCTGCAGGCTGGGAAAGGGGGCGGCATGGGCGCAGCCTTCGGCGGCGGGTCGCAGACCGTCTTCGGCGGCCGCGGCGCGCAGACGTTCCTCGGCAAGGTCACGAGCGCCTGCGCCGCCATCTTCATGCTGACGTCGCTCACGCTCGCCTACCACGCCTCGCACTCGAGCTCGGTCGTGCGGCCCGATTCCGGGCTGCCGCTGAAGCCTGCTCCCACCGCCCCCCAGCCGGCCGGCAACCCGAGCGCCCCCGCACCCCCGCCCCTCAGCAGCCAGCCCGCCAAGTAAGGCAGGGGCCTGCCCCCGGCGGGGCTCACCTCATCGTGGGAAACGCAAAAGGGGACCCGATGACGGGTCCCCTTTTCGTTTCTGCAGTCAGCGAAGTGCCCAGGGCGAGATTCGAACTCGCACGCCTTACGGCGCCACCCCCTCAAGATGGTGTGTCTACCAGTTCCACCACCTGGGCTTTCGGCCGGGGTTATCTAGCAAAGGGGCCTCCGGGGCGCAAGAGACGAGTTCACCGCTTGCCAGGCGTCCCGCGTGCGTTACCCGTGAAGCATGAACCCGGAGCAGCTGGAGGAGACGACCCGAGATGTGAGCCTGCCGGCGGCCTGTGCCGCGTGCCAGGGCGAGGTGCTCGTACGCCTGACCCCGGGGCGAGCGCGCGGCGTATGCCTCGCGTGCCACTTCGTGAGCGACCTGGGGTTGGCGCGCGGGCCCGACGGGGTGCACATCATCCAGCTTCCGCGTGCAGCCGCCTGACAGCCGCCTCGCGGGTCAGGCGCCCTCGAGCATGCCCCGCGTCTTGTCCTTGTCCTTCCAGGCATCGGCTTCGGGGAGCGGGTCCTTCTTCTCGGTGATGTTCGGCCACTTCTTCGAGAGCTCGAGGTTGAGCGCCACGTACTCTGTCCACTTCTCCGGCAGGCTCTCCTCCGGGAAGATGGCCTTCGTCGGGCAGGCGGGCTCGCAGGCGCCGCAGTCGATGCACTCGTCGGGGTGGATGACGAGGAAGTTCGGGCCCTCGTAGAAACAATCGACCGGACACACCTCGACACAGTCCGTGTACTTGCACTTGATGCACGGCGCGGCGACGACGTAAGGCATGTGGGGCTCCTCCGGGTTCTTCGATAACGAACGGGCGGCGCCTCGCAAGCCGCCGCCCGCCTGCAACCCACCCGGCTCGAGCCGGGCGGCCTAATCCTCGTAGTAGTCGAGGCCGAGGTGCGTGATGAGCTCCTCGCCGGCCAGGTACCGGAGCGTGTTCTTGAGCTTCGACTGCTGGATGAAGAGGTCGTGCTCCGGGTAGAGCCCCTCGGCGTGCATGGGGCTCTTGAAGAAGAACGACAGCCACTCCTGGATGCCCTTCATCCCCGAGCGCGCCGCCAGGTCGATGAAGAGCGCGATGTCGAGCCCGACCGGTGCGGCCAGGATCGAGTCCCGGCACTGGAAGTTCACCTTGATCTGCATGGGGTAGCCGAGCCACCCCACGATGTCGATGGCGTCCCAGCCTTCCTTGTTGTCTCTCCGGGGCGGGTAATAGTGGATGGTCACCTTGTGGTCGAAGTGGCCGTAGAGCTCGGGGTACAGCTTCGGCTGGAGGATGTGCTCCAGCACCGAGAGCTTCGAGACCTCCTTCGTCTTGAAGCTGCCCGGATCGTCGAGCACTTCACCGTCGCGGTTACCGAGGATGTTGGTCGAGAACCAGCCCTGCAGGCCGAGCATGCGCGCCTTCAACATGGGCGCAATGGTGGTCTTCATGAGCGTCTGGCCGGTCTTGAAGTCCTTGCCTGCCAGCGGGACGCCGTTCTTCTTGGCGAGCTCGAGGAGGGCGGGGACGTCGACGGTGAGGTTGGGCGCGCCGTTCGCGAACGGAACGCCTTCCTTGAGGGCCGCCCAGGCGTAGATCATCGAGGGGGCGATGGCGGGGTCGTTCTCGGCGAGGCCCTTCTCGAACGACTTCAGATCCCCGTGCACGGCCGACGGTTCGATGTAGACCTCGGTCGAGGCGCACCACAGCATGACGGCGCGGTCGCAGTCTTCCCTCTTCATGAAGCCGCGGATGTCCGCCCGCAGCGCTTCGCCCAGCTCGAGCTTGGTGCGGGCCTTCTTCACGTGCGTCCCGTGCAGCCGCTTCACGTACTCGGGCGCGAAGACCGCCTCCATCGGCCGGATGGCGGAGAGCGGCTCCTTCAGCTGGTCGAGCAGGTCCTTCTCCAGCACCTGGGCGTGGACGGCGGACTCGTAGGCCGACTCGGGGAAGACGTCCCAGCCGCCGAATCGCACGTCCGCGAGCTCGGCGATGGGGACGAGCTCCTTCACGAGCGGCGACCGGCCCTCGGTGCGCTTGCCCAGCCGCACCCGGCCCATCTGCGCGACCGAGCCGATGGGCTGCGCGAGGCCGCGCTTCACGGCCTCCACGCCGGCGATGAGGGTGGTCGCGACGGCGCCCATACCGGGCATGAGGAGCGCGAGCCGTCCCTTGGCGGGCGCGATGGTGGGCTTGTTCGTCTGATTCACGTGATCGTTCTCCTCGCGCGCTAAGGCGCATGACGGGCGCAGTTGAGGGTGCCCACCCTCCATCCGATCGGGATGGGATTGAAGACCCCATCTGTCGCAGGGGTGGTGAGCGCGCGCGCCGGCCCCGCAGGGTACACTGTCACGGCGGTGGGCGCGAGGGCGCTGACCACGACCCGCACGAGGTCCCTCCTGGCCACTCCGCTCGTCATCTTCTTGCACTCCGAGGCGTGGGAGGCGCGCCACCTGGCGGTGAGCCTCGCCATCACCGCCGCCGCGCTCGGCGACGAGGTCCACCTGGCGCTCTTCGCCGGGGCGCTGCGCGCCTATGCTGCCGGGCGCTTCGGCGAGGGCGCGCCGGAGGCGGCCCGGTCGGCGCGCGTCCCCCCGCTCGACGAGACGCTGCGCGAAGCCCGCCGCGATCTCGGCTTGCGGGTGGTGGCCTGCGACACCGCGCTCCGGCTCTGCGCGCTCGACCCCGGGTCTGGCGTTCCGCCGCTGGATGCGGTGATGAGCCTGCCGTCTCTGTGGCAGCTCGCCCGGGCAGGACGAGCGCTGGTCGTGTAACGCGATCTCCGGTTGCCTCCGTGCCGCCTCGTCCCCTATGAAAGCGGCCCCATGAGCACCACGTTCGCGGAGAAGAGCGTCCTCGTCGTCGGCGCGGGCGGGCTGGGCGGGCCGGCCCTGCTCGCGCTCGCGAGCGCCGGGGTGGGCAGGCTCGTGCTCCTCGACGACGACGTGGTCGAGTCCTCGAACCTGAACCGCCAGCCGCTCTTCGGGCAGGGCGACCTCGGGACGCGCAAGGCTGCCGCCGCGGCGCGGCGGCTGGGGCAGCTCTTCCCCACCGTGAAGGTCGACGCCCAGGACCGCCGCTTCGACGATGCCAGTGCGTACGAGCTCGTGCGCGGGGTCGACCTGGTCGTCGACGGGTCCGACAACTTCCCGACCAAGTTCCTCGCCAACGATGCGGCGGTGGCGGCCGGCAAGCCGCTCGTGCACGGCGGCGTGCTGCGCTACACCGCCCAGCTCCTCACCGTCCTGCCGGGTCAGACCGGGTGCCTGCGCTGCCTCTTCGAGGCGCCGCCGCCGGAGGGCGAGGTGCCGTCCTGCGCCCAGGCGGGCGTCCTGGGACCGCTGGCAGGGTTCGCGGGCGCGCTGATGGGCGCCGAGGCGGTGCGCGTCCTCGCCGGCGAGCGCGGCGCCTACGCCGGCCGGCTGCTCGTCTACGAGGCTCGCGGGGCGCGCTCGCGGTCGGTGCCGGTCCGGCGCCGCGAAGGGTGCCCGGCCTGCCACGCCGCCGACCTGGCGCAGGCGCACCACATCGAGCTCGATCGGGCCCGTGGCGAGGGGGCCGCGTGAGCGAGGCCCCCAGGTTGCGCGTCGACGTGCGCGACGTCGCCTGCCCGCTCACCTGGGTGAGGACGCGGGTGGCGCTCGGGCAGGTCGGCGAGGGCGAGGCGATCGAGGTCCTGCTCCTCGCCGGCGAGCCGCTCGACAACGTGCCCCGAACCGCAGTGGAGGAGGGTCATCGCGTCCTCCTCCGCGAGCCGTGCCCGGCCGCCGGCGCTGGCGCCTGGCGGGTCGTCCTGCGCAAGGGCGGCCCCGCGGAGGGGAGCGAGCTCTTGCCGTGACGGCCTTCGCCGCGCGGCCTCGACGATCTGATCAGGAGGTTTCCACCATGTCCCTCGACGACGCCGAGCTGGCGCGTTACGCGCGGCAGCTCATCCTCCCCGGCTTCTCGGCCACCTCGCAGGACTTCCTGCGCGCGGCGCGGGTCCACGTCATCGGCGCGGGAGAGGTCGCCGGACCGGCGCTCCTCTACCTGGCGGCGGCCGGGGTGGGGACGCTCTTCCTGGACGACGGGCTGGACGTGGCGCCGGAGGACATGGCCTCTTGGCTTTACCGCGCAGATCAGGTGGGCGAGCCGCGCCTCTTCAGCGCGGTGGCGGCGCTGCGGGAGGCCATGCCGTGGGCGAAGGCGCGGCCGTACGCGACCGGCTCGGATCCGACCGCGGTGCTCGTCTGCACCTCCTCTCTCGGCGTGGCGCGCGAGGCGGCGGAGCGGGCGCGGGTGGCCGGCGTTCCCCACGTGGTGGCGCTCGCCGACGGGGACGGCGGCGAGGTGGTGGCGGTGCCGGCCTTCGCGCCTTGCTATGCCTGCGCCTCGCGGCCCGGCTCCGGGGCCCAGCCCCGGCCCGGTGTGGCCGCGGCGCTCGGCGCGCTGGGTGCGCTGGAGCTGCTGCTCATCCTGGGCGGGCTGGTGCAAGGGCAGCCCGGGCGCAGGATAGACCTCGTGCTCGGGCAGACCCAGGCGCGCCCCACCACCCGAGTTCCGGGATGCCCCTGCGAGGCGAGGAAGGGTAGCGGCGTGGCATGAGCTTCCCTCCGGCGGTGTGGCAGGGGCTGGCGAGGGCCGCCGAGGAGGAGCCGGACCGGGAGGTGTGCGGCTTCGTGATCCGTCGAGCGAGCGGCGAGCTCGAGGTCGCCCCGGTGCCGAACGCCGCCCCGCCCGCCGAGGCCGCCACCGCATTCGCGATGGACCCCGCCGGGCAACTGCGCGTGCTCTCGCGGTTGGAGGCGGAGGGTGGGGCGGTCGTCGCCATCTACCACTCGCACCTCGAGGCCGCCGCCCTCCCGTCGGTCGCAGACCTCGCCGGCGCGGTCTGCGCCGGCCGGCCGGCCTGGCCTGGAGCGGAGCACGTGGTCATCGCGCTGCGCGGCGGTCGGGCGGTCGACATCCGGCGATATCGCCTGGCGGACGCCGCCTTCGTGGCGCTGGAGGTCGATTGAGGCACCAGCCGCCCGAGGCCCAATGTCGGGGCAAGGACGCGGCAATTCAGGGTTTGGTTGGCGCGGCTCTTTCCTGGCCGCGCGTGCACGGTCCGGGTATACTCACGATCCTCGAGCTCGGCTGGCGAGGACCGAGTACCGCCCGGAGGGGACGGCATGGACCCGCAGGCTCAGACCGGCTTCGTCATCTGGATCACCGGCATGAACGGCACCGGGAAGAGCGCGCTGGCGCGCTATCTCGCCCAGCGCCTCTCGCAGATCGGGCGCCGCGCCGAGCTCATCGACGCCGACGATCCCAACGAGCTCCTCACGCGGGGACTCGGCTCGAGCAAGGACGACCGCGATCTGGCCGTGAGGCGCGTGGGCCAGGTGGCGAAGATGCTGGCGCGGAACGGCGTCATCGCCGTATGCGCCTCGCTCTCGCCCTACCGCGAGCCGCGCGAGACCCTGCGGCGCGAGGCGCGGCGGTTCGTCGAGGTCTTCGTCGACTGCCCGATGGAGGTGCTGCTCGGTCGCGACCCCATCTACAAGAAGGCGATGGCGGGCGAGGCGAAGAACGTGCCGGGGGTCGATGATCCGTACGAGCCGCCCACCCACGCCGAGGTCACGGTGCACTCGGATCAGGAGCGGGTCGAGCAGGCGGCAGCGCGGATGTTCCAGGCGCTCGTCGATCTCAAGTACCTGGGTCCGACGGAGTTCGGCCGCCTCACCGGTGGCCAGCGTCCGAAGCGCGCCCGGGCTGCCGCGCGCGGGGCGCGGGCGGCGCGGGTGGCTGCTCGCAAGTCGCCCAGGAAGACGGCCGCGCGCACGTCGAAGGCTGCTTCGGTCGCGAAGAAGGCGCGTCGCCGCTGAGCCGGACCGTCGCCGCTCCCTGGCCCAGGGAGCGGGCTGGACAGTGACCGCGCAGACCGTCGAGATCTCGGGGCGTTTCCCTGGGCTCGACCCTCGATTACATTCCCCGCCGCATGTCGAACCTGGACCAGCTCCGCCGCGCCTCCGAAGCGAAGCTCGGCCGCATGAAGGCCGCGCTCGCGCCGCTCGACGGCGCCCTCGTCGCCTTCTCGGCCGGCGTGGACTCGACCTTCGTGCTCGCCGTGGCGCGCGAGGTCCTCGGCGCGCGCGCCGTCGCGCTCACCGCGCACTCGGCGAGCGTCCCCGCTGTCGAGCGCGCCGAGGCGCGCGCGCTGGCAGCCCGCCTGGGCGTCCGGCACCTCGAGGTCGAGAGCCACGAGCAGGACGACCCGCGCTACGCCGCGAACCCCGTCGATCGCTGCTTCTACTGCAAGAGCGAGCTATACCGCCTGTGCGAGCAGGCGGCGCGGGCGGAGGGGCTCGGCGCCATCCTCGACGGCTTCAACGCCGATGACCGGCGAGACCACCGGCCGGGGCACCGCGCGGCCGAGGAGCGCGCGGTGCGATCGCCCCTGGCCGAGGCGGGGCTCAGCAAGGACGAGGTCCGCGCCTGGAGCGAGGCGTACGGCCTGCCGACCTGGGACAAGCCGCAGATGGCCTGCCTCGCCTCCCGGCTCCCCTACGGGACGGCCGTGACGCCGGAGCGGCTGGGGCAGGTGGAGCGCGCGGAGGCGGCCTTGCGCGAACTCGGCCTGCGCAGCTTCCGGGTGCGCTATCACGACGCGATCGGCCGGGTGGAGGTCGCGGCCGAGGAGCAGGAGCACGCGTTCGCGCGCCGCGCCGAGATCGCCGTGGCCCTCCGCGGCGCCGGCTTCCAGGTGGCGGTGCTCGACCTCGAGCCCTTCCGTTCGGGGAGGATGAACGAGCTCGCGGGAGTGCAGTTGCCGGTGGTCGGGTAGAGGGCCGCCCCGGAGATCGCGGTCGGGGTCGCGGTCGGGGTCGAGGTCAGGGTCGAGGTCGCGGTCGGGGTCGGGGTCGAAGGACTCCCTCTGATCGTCCCACTCCGCGCCGGGGCACGCTGCGGGCGTTGTGCTCCGCGCCGAAGTGGTTCGCATGGCCGGGACGCGCGTCGGTGGTGTCCTCGGCGCGGCTGCGGAACCTTGTTCCGCGCTGCTCTCCGCAGCGCGGAACATCGAGCAGTCCTCGCCGCGCGCCATTTCATCCTCGGCGCGTCCCGGCGACCGCGTCGTCCTTGGCGGCGCTCCGCAATACGCCCTTCGCGCACCCCGGCGCGGAGCGTGTCGCCCGATGCCTCCACTGCGTCGTCGCGGTCGCGGTCGCCGTCGAGGTCGAGATCGAGGTCACGGTCGAGTCCACCACTCTTTTTTTGACACCTGGCTATCGAGCGGTACCGTGTAGGTAAAGGTGATCTCAAGGAGGATAGAGCGCACATGGACCTTCACGGACCTACGAACCCGATCATGACCGAAATGCCCCCGACCTCTCGCCTGGAGCCGATGCTGATCAGGCTCCCGCCGTCACTCGCCGATCAGCTCCGCGAGCTCGCCCGCGCGACGCGCATCCGCCAATCGGAGTACCTGCGCGAGGCGGTAGCCGACCTGCTCGCCAAGTACCGCCACGTGCAGGCTGGTCCGACGCCGACCTCGTAGATTTCAAAACACCGGCTCGGGGTAGCTCACCCGGGCGAGCGTGAGACCCCAGCCGGGCGCCCGCACTCCCCGGTACCGCTCGCCCGGCGCAGCCAGGATCGCGGAGACGCGCTCGGTCGGGTCAGCCCCGACCGCCGCCGCCACCGCGGTACCGACCAGGTTCCGCACCATCGCGCGCAGGAAGCCGTGTCCCTCGAGGACGAAGGCGGCGAACGGCGCGCCCTCGGCGCGGATCACCTCGGCCCGGGTGACCGTCCGGACCGTCGCGCGCGGATCGAAGCGCCGCCGCGCCGTCTGCTCACCCGGGCGCGCAAAGCCCCCGAAGTCGTGCTCTCCCACCGCCCGCGCGAGCGCGTCGGCGGCGCGGGTGAGGTCGGGCTCCTGCACCTGGAGCGATGGGAAGGCCCGCGCGTCCGGCAGCGACCAGACGTAAGGCGCGAGCCCGGCGGGCGGTGGCCACCCCAGGAGGTAGAGGTAAGTGCGTGCGCGCGCCGAGGCGCGGGCGTGGAAGCCGGGCGCGACGGCCGCCGCCGCCAGGCAGACGAGCTCGGGCGGGGTGGCCGCGTTGACGGCGGCACGGAGCGCGCCCGGCTCGAGGGCGGCGCGGGCGCTGAAGCTCACCACCTGATCGAGCGCGTGCACGCCGGCGTCCGTCCGTGCCGCTGCGTCGAGGCGCACTGGACCCGCGATGTGGGTGAGCGCCGCCTCCAGACACTCCTGCACCGTCGGCATCCCAGGTTGTCGCTGCCACCCGCGAAAGGCGTGGCCCTGGTAGGCGAGGCGCAGCGCGTAGCGACGCTTTTCCATCGCGTGCTAACTTGCACGCTTCCTTCGGGCCCATCCAGCGCCCAGATCCCTCCTGCATGCCCGACCTCGACATCGCCGCAGCCACCCGCGAGTGGCTCTTCAAGTCCGACGGACAGGTCTTCGGCCCCGTCCCCGAGCCACAGCTCCTCGAGCTCCTCCTGCAGGGTCGCGTCACGGGCCAGACGACCGTCTCCGGCTCTGACGGGGCCTGGCGGCCGCTGCAGGACGTGCCGGGCTTCCTCGTCCACCTGCGCAAGGCGGAGGCGAAGGCGCGGGTCGAGGCGGAGGTGACCGGCGCCCGTACCGTCGCGCGGCGACGGAGCGCCGTGCAGGGCGCGCTCCTCGCGCTGGCGGCGCTGCTGCTCGTCGGCCTCTTCGGCGCCGGCGCGTTCTTCCTCGCCTCGCGGCGGCCCTGGGAGCGCCGGAGCGCGCTGCTGGAGGACTTCGGCGACGGCATCGCGGTGAGCACCGCCCGCATCGGCGGCGGCGCTCGGGCGAGCGCGGTGGACGAGGAGATCGCGATCCCCGAGCTGCCCGCGCCCGG
>DASPZP010000224.1:0-11916 GCA_035636195.1 Anaeromyxobacteraceae bacterium | reverse complement strand
CCGCGCTCGCCCTGCAGCTCGTGCTGGCCCAGAAGGCAGACTGGGATCCGCGGGACGACGGGCCGGACAGCATCGACGTGGCGGACTACCCGGCGGCGCAGCAGAAGGAGTACCCGCTCTTCCGGGTCAAGTGCGCCAAGTGCCACCCGGTCTCGCGCCCCATCAACTCGCAGTACGGCCCGACCGAGTGGAAGCGCTACATGAAGCGCATGATCCGTCGGCCGAACTCGGGGATCAACGAGGAGCAGGCCGAGGGGCTGTACGACTTCCTCAAGTACTACGCCGGCCGGACGTCGCCCAGGGGCGGGGAGCGCTGAGCAGCGGACATGAACCTCCTCCGACGACTCACCCAGATGCAGCGCTCGCTGCGCCTGCGCCTGCTCGGCGCCACGCTGACGGTCCTCGCCATCGCGCTGGCCGTGTCGGTGCTCGGCTTCGAGCACGTGGCGCGCGGGGTGGTCCTCGACGCCGCGCACTCGCACCTCACGGCGAGGGCGCGCGAGGTCCTCGAGGCGACCGAGCGCTTCCAGCGCGAGCGCGAGCTCACCACGCACAACTGGGCCGAAGCCGAGGCGATGCAGCTGTCGCTCGACTCGGGCGACCCCAAATTCGCCGAGGACTATCTGAAGCGCGCCATCCAGGACCAGGGCGGCGCCTTCTCGGTGGTGGCCCTCCTCGACGCGAGGTCGCGCGTGGTGTGCGCCGTGCACGCCGCGCCCGAGGGCGAGCGGCGCGGGAAGGGGCGGGAGGACCTCCGCAAGGCGACGGTGCGCCTGGCGGCCGAGGTGGCGGTCACCTCCGGCGCCAGGATCGGGCTGGCGGTCGGCTCGGCCGAGCAGCTCGGCGCCACCCCGGAGGAGAGCCCGGCCCTCACCATCGCTGCGCCGGTGCGCGACTTCACGGGCGAGCTGGTCGGGTTGGTGGTGGCGGCCGTCTCGCGGCCCGCGCTCGTGCATCTCTTGACCGAGGTCGGGGGAGGGGACGCCGCTTACGTGCCGCTGCTGCTGGACGCCGAGCGGCAGCTGGTGACCGGGCTCGCGGGGGTGGACGAGCGCGTGGTGAGGGCCCTGCTCGAGCCCGGCGTCCAGACCCGGCGCGCCGACCTCGAGCTGCACGAGACGCAAGGGGCGCGGTGGCTGGCGGTGCGCACCGCGACGCTGGCGGGCGTGCCGGGCTGGCGGGCGGTGATGGCGATCTCGGAGCAGGAGGCGTACGGCGCGCTGCGCCGGCTCCGCAAGCTGCTCGTGATCGTGTTCGGGCTCGTGCTCGGCGGCGCGACGGCGGTGAGCGTGGTGGCGCTGCGCCAGGCCTCGCGCCCGCTCGGCGACGTCTCCTCCTCCATGGCGCGGGTGGCGGGGGGCGACCTCACCACCCGCCTCCCCCAGGGCTATCGCGGCGAGCTCGGGCAGCTCGTGAGCTCGTTCAACACGATGGTGAGCGAGGTGGCGCGCTCCCACGATGCGCTGAAGCGGACCGAGGCGCTGCGCCGCGAGCTGCAGATCGCCCAGGCCCTCCAGACCGGCATCCTGCCCCGCAACCCGGACCTGGCCGGCTTCGAGGTGGCGGCGCGCATGAAGCCGGCCGAGAACGTCGGCGGCGACCTCTACGACATCCTGTCCTTCCCCGACAGCTTCTGGCTCCTCATCGGCGACGTCTCCGGACACGGGCTCCAGTCCGGCCTGGTCATGCTCATGGCCCAGGCGGCGGCGTACAGCGCCATCTCGAGCGACCCGGGCTGCACGCCGCGCGAGGTGCTGGGCGCGGTGAACCGCGTGCTGCACGAGAACGTGCGGCGGCGCATGTGCCGCGACGACTACCTGACCCTCATGGTGGCGCGTCACCACGGCGATGGCCGCTTCGTGGCGGCGGGGGCCCACCAGCCGCTCTTCCTGGCCCGCGCCGGGGGAGGGGTGGACGTGGTCGAGCCGGCGGGGCCATGGTGCGGTGTGATGGAGGACGTCGAGCCACGCACCCCGCAGTACGAGTTCCAGCTCGGGCCGGGCGACCTGCTCTGCCTCATCACCGATGGGATCGTCGAGGCGCGCGGCGCCGGCGACGACCTGTACGGGCAGGACCGGCTCGCCGAGCTGCTCGGGCGAAGCAGGACGAGCGCGCCCGAGGTGCTGGGCGACATCTTTTCGTCGGTGGAAGCGTTCGCCGAGTCGCAGGAGGATGACATGACGGCCGTCGTGCTGAAGCGGAGGGTGCTCGATGTCGACGCGTAATGGCCCCGCCCGCGCGCCTTTGCCCGGCCAGCCGGTGCTGCTCTATCTGCGCATGGTGCCGGTGTGGGTGTTCGTGGACGAGGTCCGCCAGTTCGTCGAGTCATTCTGCGCTTGCGCCGGGATCGGCGCCGAGCGCGAAGGGCAGCTCGCGCTCGCCACCCACGAGCTCATGCAGAACGCCATCACGTACGGCACCGCCGAGGACATCGAGCTGCGGCTCTCCATCGACGCCGCTGCCGACCGGGTCGAGGTGAGCCTCACCAACACCTGCGCTCCGGGCCAGCCGGCGCAGCTGAGGGCCCGGCTGGCGAAGCTCCGGGAGCAGGCGCCGCTCGAGAGCTACGTGCGGGCCATGGGCGCGGATCCGAAGGCGCCGGGCGGGCTGGGGCTCCCGCGCATCCGCTACGAGGCGCAGCTCGAGCTGGAGGCGGTCGAGGAAGGAGATCGACTGACGGTCTCCGCCAGGGGTAAGCTGATGCCGGCCCAGCTGTCGGCCGCGATGGGAGTGGGCCATGGGTGAGGCAAAGTGGATCGAGGTTGCCGGGGTCAAGGCCAGCGACGAGAAGTACTCGGCGCTGCTCGCCACGGAGGCGGGTCAGCCGGTGGTACGGTTCAAGGGGACGGTGAGCACGCCCAACCCGGCGCTGGTGCTGAACCCGTTCGTCGACGCGGTGCACCAGGCGGTGATCGCCTGCGGGGTGCCGCTCGTGACGGTGGACTTCAACGGGTTCGATTTCTGCAACTCCTCGGGCTTCAAGTCGTTCATCTACTGGGTCGACCAGATCCGGAGATTGCCGAAGGAGCAGCAGTACCGGCTGCGCTTCACGCTGGCTCCGACCAAGCGCTGGCAGCGCACGAGCCTCCTCGCGCTCACCTGCTTCGCGGTGGACATCATCGAGATCGCGGGGGGTTAGCGCGGCCGTTGGAACGAGGGCTGCCCTGGCGCTGCCGCCAGCCGCCGCGCCAGCCGCCCCGCCAGGCGAATGGCGCCGTCGATGCGCTCGCTCCACGGCTCGCCGCACGAGAGTCGGATGCAGCTGGCGTGGGAGGCGGAGGCCGAGAAGACGTGCCCGGGCGCGATGGAGACCCCGGCCTCGAGCGCCCGGCGGTGCAGCTCGAGCGCGTCCACGGACGGTGGCATCTCCACCCAGAGGAAGCATCCACCGCGCGGGCGCGAGACACGCGTGCCGGACGGGAACTCGGCCCCCACCACCGCGGCCGCGCGCGCCACGTTCTGCTCCAGGCGGACCCGCAGCGTGCGCAGGTGGCGGTCGTAACCACCGTCCGCCAGGAAGCGCGCCACCGCCCGCTGCGGGAGGGTCGGCACGGCGACGCGGGTGGCGAACTGGAGCACCTCGACCCGCTCCCGCCAGCGGCCCGGAGCGACGAAGCCGACGCGAAAGCCGGGCGCCAGCGTCTTCGAGAAGGAGCCGCAGTAGACGACGGACCCGTCGCGATCGAAGGCCTTGGCGGGCCTGGGGCGAGCGGGCGCGAAGGCCAGATCGCCGTAGACGTCGTCCTCGATGAGCGGGATGGAGCGGTCGGCGAGGAGCGCGACCAGGCGCTCTTTCGCCTCGTCCGGCATGCAGCTCCCGAGCGGGTTCGAGAAGCACGGCACCGCCAGGACCGCCGCCACCCGCCGCTCGAGCAGCCGCCGGCGCAGCTCGTCCACGTCCATGCCCGTCTCGGGCTGGCAGGGCACCTCCATCACCTTGAGCCCGAGCGCCTCGATGGCGAGGAGCGTGCCGTAGTAGGCCGGCGCCTCGACCGCCACGGTGTCGCCGCGGGTCGCCACCGCCAGGAGCGCCAGCGCGATGGCCTCGGTGGCCCCGCCCGTCACCACCACGTCGTCCTCGCCGAGGGTGCAGCCGGCCGCGACGGCGCGCTGCGCGATGAGGCGGCGGAGCGCCGGCAGGCCGGGCGGATAGGTGTCCCCGATCCCGCTCCCGTCGGCGCGGCGGGCCTCGGCGGCGATGGCGCGCGCCAGCGCCCGCGTCGGCAGGAGCTCGGGGGAGGGCGTGGCGGTCGCGAGGTGGACGAGTCCGGGGTCGGAGGCGGCGTGAAAGATGGTCGCGACGAGCGCGCTCATCCCCTCGAGCGAAGGCGTCGCGTGGGCGGGCGGCATGGAGGCGCGCGGCACCGGGAGCACCGCGCGCGCCTTCACGTAGTACCCCGAGCGAGGACGGGCCTCGATGAGCCCGGCCGACTCGAGGTTCGCCAGGGCCTGAAGGACGGTCGAAGCCGAGACACCCTCGTCGACCCGCATCCTCCTCACGGATGGCAGCCGCTCGCCGGGGGCGAGCGTCCCATCGTGGATGGCCTTCGCAAAGCGCCGCGCGATGGCCTCATAGCGCGGAATCCTTGTCGTTTCCTCTGGCGGGGGGCCCTTTTTAAATATGCGCGCCACACGCACCAAGTAGCACACTCCGCGACGAAATGCATCTGTACCGGTATCAGAACGAATTCACTGTATCTGTTCTTATCAAGCGCTCGCCGGTACCCTCTGACCATGGACACCACGAGCATGCTCCTTCAGCGCAACACCCCCGAGCGGAAGGGGCTTCGCCGCAATGCCATGCACCTGCTCCACGAGGCGCTGACGGCGCCGGTGGCGCTCGAGCTGAACGAGGGCGAGGCGTGGAGCGCCGAGCCGCCGCGCCACGGGCTCATCGTGCGTTGTGAGCGCGGCTCGGTCTGGATGACGGTGGAGGGCGACCGCGAGGACCACATCCTGGCGGCCGGGGAGACGTTCACGACGGCCGCCCACGGCCGCGTGGCCTTGCTGGCCCTCTCGCCCACGACCATCGCCGCCGCGCCGGTGGATGGCCTGCCGCATTGATGCGCTGACGGCGCTCTGCCGCTCCGGCGAGGCCGGGGCGAGGTAGCATCGGTCCGTGAACCTCCGCCTCTTCGTCGCGCTCGACCCGCCCGAGCTGGTCCGGCGACGCCTCGCCGCGCTGCAGGCTGAGCTGAAGCGCGCGGCAGGGCGTGCCGCCGGCGAGGTCCGCTGGGCCGCGCCCGAGAGCGTCCACCTCACCCTCCAGTTCCTGGGCGGCGTCCCCGAGGAGCGGCGCCCGGCGATCGAGGCGGCCGTCCGTGCGGCGGCAGCGTCGTCGGCGCCCATCCACCTCGCGGTGAGCGGCACCGGCGCATTCCCCAGCGTGCGGCGAGCGCGCGTGGTCTGGGCCGGCATCACCGGGGACGTGGGGCCGCTGGGCGAGCTCGTGACCGCGCTCGGGCGCGCGCTCGCGCCGCTCGGCTTCACCCCGGAGACGCGCCCCTTCAGCCCGCACCTGACGCTCGGGCGCGCCCGCGACGGACGGGGGGCGGCCGGACTCGCTGCCGCGCTCGGCCATGCCGGCGAGGGCCCGTCGGCGTCGTGGCGGGCAGGCGAGGTGGTGCTGTTCCAGTCCCACCTCTCGCCCCACGGCGCTCGCTACGAGGCGCTGTCCCGCGCGCCTCTCGGCGGCGGCTGACGACGGCTGCCGGCCGCGCCTTCTTCTTGACTCGACCCGAACATCCGTTCAGGATGCATTCGTTCAGCACACGCCGCCGGCCGCTGTCAGGGCGCGCTGCTAAACGAAGCAGTCCACGTCGAGAACGGCCGCCATCGAGCGCGCCGCCACCGTAGGGCGGGGGCTCGTCCCCCGCCGCCAAGGAGAACGAAGATGCCCATCGGACCGGAGAAGGAGAAGGCGATCGAGCTGGCCGTCTCGTCCATCGAGAAGGCCTTCGGCAAGGGCTCGATCATGCGCCTCGGCAACGAGGAGGCGATGGTGAAGGACGTGCAGGCGGTCTCCTCCGGCTCCGTCTCGCTCGACATCGCGCTCGGTGTGGGCGGGTTCCCGCGCGGCCGCATCATCGAGATCTACGGACCGGAGTCCTCCGGCAAGACCACCCTCGCCCTGCACGCCATCGCCGAGGCGCAGAAGGCGGGCGGCATCTGCGCCTTCATCGACGCCGAGCACGCGCTCGACGTCGGCTACGCCCGCAAGCTCGGCGTCCGCACGGACGATCTCCTCATCTCCCAGCCCGACTCCGGCGAGCAGGCGCTCGAGATCACCGAGACGCTGGTGCGGTCGGGCGCCGTCGACGTGCTCGTCATCGACTCGGTGGCGGCCCTGGTGCCCAAGGCCGAGCTCGAGGGCGAGATGGGCGATGCCCACATGGGCGTCCAGGCGCGCCTCATGAGCCAGGCGCTGCGCAAGCTCACCGGCACCATCTCCAAATCCCAGACCATCGTGGTCTTCATCAACCAGATCCGCATGAAGATCGGGGTCATGTTCGGGAACCCCGAGACGACGACGGGCGGCAACGCGCTCAAGTTCTATGCCACGCAGCGGATCGACATCCGGCGCATCGGCGCCATCAAGGACGGCGAGCAGGTCATCGGCAACCGCACCCGCGTCAAGGTGGTGAAGAACAAAGTGGCGCCTCCCTTCAAGGAGGTCGAGTTCGACATCATGTACGGCCAGGGGATCAGCCGCGAGGGCGACGTGCTCGATCTCGCTTCGAACGAGAACATCGTCGACAAGAGCGGCGCCTGGTTCAGCTTTGGCGGAGAGCGCATCGGCCAGGGGCGCGAGCAGGCGAAGAGCTTCCTGCGCGAGCACCCGGAGATGCTGGCGGTCATCGAGGGGAAGCTTTTCGAGCGCTTCGGCGTGAAGCGGGGCCCTGCCATCGCCGCCGCAGAGCCCGAGCCCGAAGCGGAGGAGAAGAAGCCTCGCGTCAAGGCGGTTCGGTAGGGCCGGCGGCGCGCCGCTCGGGCCTCGGGGTAACTCCCGCGCCTTCGCCCGCGCTACACTCCACCCTTCCGTGTCCGTGGACCTCTCTAAGAAGAGCTGGCTCGCCGACCTCGTCGAGGCGGCGCTCGAGACTTACGAGCCCGGAGCCGCGCTGCTCCGGCTCCCGCCCGAGCTGCGCGGCCCCGATCCGGACGGCCCCAGCCTGGAGGCGCGCGCGCGCACGCTGCTCGTGCGGTCGCTGCGGCGACGCCTCCTCGATCCCGGGACCGAGCTGCGCGAGGACGACCCCTTCCTCGGCCCGATCTCCTGCCATGTCGGGTTGCTCCTCGACATCGCGCTCCTGTACGGCGTCACCTTCGACCGCGATCGGCGCCGGGCCGAGCTCGCCACGATGCTGGCGGCGCTGGTGGGCGCCTTCGATCTCGCGGCAGCAGCGGACCCGGCCAGGCGTGGCGGCGGTCAGCGGGCTGCAGTGGAGAAGGCGCTCCTCCGCGCCGGCGCCGCCCTGAAGCAGCGCGGCCACCCCGCCGGCGACCCGAAGGACGGGCTCCCGCTCCACGCCGGGCTCCTGTGCGTGCAGCGGCGCCACCTGGCCCGACTCGCCATCGCCTATTATCCGGCCGGCCCCCTCGACGTCCCCGAGGCGAAGAAGCTCCTCGCGCAGACGTGGGGCGACGTCGCGCTGCTCGCCGAGGCGCTCGCCACCGTCGCCGCCGCCCAGGCCCCGCTCGGCGTGCACCGTCGGCACGTCGCGGCTGGCCAGCTCGCGCGCCTGGCCTTGCCAGGCGACCTCGCACGGCGGGCGCGCGCAGCGCTCAAGGCTCCGCCGGACGCGGCCGAGCTGGCTCATGCGGCACCGGTGCGGCTGCGGGCGTTCCTCCTCGAGCAGCTCTTCCTCGCCCAGCTCGCGGCCGGAGACGCGTCGCCCGCGCGAGCAGAGGTGGTGGCGTCGTTCGCCGAGGCTGCCCGCATCCCGCCAGAACAGGTGGCCGCCCTGCAGGCCGACGCGGCCGAGCTCCTCTTGGCACAGCAGCACTGGCTGGATGGGACGGGCGCGGCACCCGACGAGTGGGAGGCGTTCACCGAGGGCTGGGAAGAGGCCGCCGACCAGATGATGGACAAGGTCGCGACGGTGGTCTCCGACAACCTCGAGGCGATCGTCACCGAGGTCAAGCAGACCGGCGAGCTCGGTCAGCTCCTGGCCAAGGCCGCGGCTGGGAAGACGCTCGGCCCCGACGAGAAACGCAAGATGAAGGTGCAGCTCATCGACCTCGCCAAGGCAGTCCCGGCGCTCGCCATCTTCGCAGCGCCGGGCGGCATGCTGCTCCTCCCCATCCTGGCCAAGGTGCTGCCCTTCAACGTCCTCCCCTCGGCCTGGGACGCGAAGGAGCGGCCGCGCGCGGCGGCGAAAAAGCGAGCTGGGAGCTGAGACCGCGGCGGGGGACAAGCCCCCGCCCTACTTCGATGCGTAGGGCGGGGGCTTGTCCCCCGCCGTCAGCGCCCGGCTGCCTTGGCGTTCGAGGCGGCCGGTATCGGCAACGGCGTCGCGCCCGTCGGCTCGTCGAGCGCGCCGCGCCGCTCGCGCAGGTCCGCCTCCAGGGCTTCCATGGCCGGCGCCAGCTCGGGCGCGCGCGCGGCGGCGGCGCGCATCCCCTCCACCGCGGCCTCCAGGTGGGCCAGCTGGATCCGCTCGCGCTCGCGGAGGGAGTCGATCACCTGGAGGAAGTGGGCATGGAACGTCTTCAGCTCGTCGTGCTTGCGGAGCGCGCGCCGCGAGGGGTAGCGGCCCTCTGCCAGGGTCGTCAGGAAGTGGCCCATGACGTAGATCGGCCCGGCCACCCGGTGCGTCAGGATGAAGCCGAGGAGGCCGAGCGCCGCCGACGAGAGGGCGGCGATGGCGAGGAGAACCCACAGCAGCTGGCGGCCGGCGTGCCCGGCGAGCGCGCGCTGCCCGGGCTCGGAGGAGAGCAGCTCGACGGCCTGGGCTTGCGCCTGGTAGGCCCACAGCCCGAACAGCGCCGCGAGCACGAGGCCCCACCCCATGAGGAGCAGGATGTACTTGAGCTGGAACGAGCGATCGACGAGATACGTGCGGCGGTGTTGGGCGTCGGGCATGTCACCCCTCGGTCGGCGGGGATTCTAGCGTGAAGATCGCCTTTCTCGGCACCCCGGAGTTTGCGGTCGCGCCGCTCGACGCCTTGGCCCGCGCCGGGCACGAGGTCGCGTGCGTGGTGGCGCAGCCCGATCGGCGGGCCGGCCGGGGCCAGGCGCTGCGCGAGCCGGCCACCAAGGCGTGGGCGCGCGCCCGCGGCGTCCCGGTGCTGCAACCGGAGAAGGTGCGGGACGGCCGGCTCGCGGCCGAGCTGCGCGCGCTCGCCCCGGACCTGCTGGTGGTGGTCGCGTACGGCCGCATCCTGGGGGACGACCTGCTCACGCTGGCTCCGTTCGGCGCCGTGAACGTACACGCCTCGCTCCTCCCGCGCTGGCGCGGGGCCGCGCCCATCCAGTGGGCGCTCGCGGCGGGCGACCTGGAGACGGGCGTCAGCCTCATGCACATGGACGCCGGGCTCGACACGGGTGACATCCTCTTGCAGCGCGTGCTCCCCATCGCGCCGGACGAGACCTCCGCCAGGCTGCACGACCGGCTGGCGGCGCTGGGCGCGGCGGCGATCGTGGAGGGGCTGCCGCTCCTCCAGGCCGGTCGCCTCGCCCCCGTCCGCCAGGATGGCGCCTGCGCCACCCTGGCGCGCATCATCGAGAAGGAGGACGGCCGGCTCGACTTCGCCCGGCCGGCAGCGGAGCTCGCGGCGCGCGTGCGCGCTTTCACCCCTTGGCCAGGCGCGTTCACGATGCTCGGAGGGCGGCTCCTCAAGGTGCACGCCGCGCGTGCCCTGCCCGGAGGCCCGGGGCTGGCCCCGGGCGAGGCCCGTGCAAGCAGCGACGGGCTCCTGGTCGGCTGCGGCGGAGGGAGCGCGCTCCTCCTGGCCGAGGTGCAGCTCGAAGGGAAGCGGCGGCTCGCCGCGGCCGATTTCGTGAAAGGGCAGCCGGTCGCCGCCGGCACGGTGCTCGGCCGATGACAGGGCGCGAGATCGCGTTCCAGGTGCTGCGGCGGGTCGAGGAGGGCGGTGCCTTCGCCTCGCGCGCGCTCGACGCCGCGCTGGCTCAGGCCGGCGCGCTCCCACCGCGCGAGGCGGGGCTCGCGACCGAGCTCGTCTACGGGACACTCCGGCGCGCGCTCTCGCTCGATGCCGCGCTGGCGCTGCACGCGAGCCGGCCCATCGCCGCGGCCGACCCCGCGGCGCGGGTGGCGCTTCGCCTCGGCGCCTACCAGCTCCTCCACCTGGGGACGCCGGCGCACGCCGCCGTGGGCGAGACGGTGGCGCTCCTCGGCTCGGTCCAGCACGGGCGCGCGGCCGGATTCGTGAACGCAGTGCTGCGCGCGCTCGCCCGCGATCCCCGGCCTGCGCCGGCGCCGCCCTTGGCGGAGGACCCGGCCGGCCACGTCGCGCTGACCGAGGCGGTGCCGCGCTGGCTGGCCGAGGAGTGGGTGGCGTGGCTCGGCGGCGAGGAGGCGCTCGCGCTCGCGCGCGGCATGAACACCCCGGCGGCGCTCACCCTGCGCGCGCCGCGGCGTGAGGCGCTCGTCACCCGGCTCGCCGGCGCGGGGCTCGACGCCGCTGCCACCCCCCGCTCGCCGGACGGCCTCGTCGTGCGGGGCGCCTCGGTGGCGACCGTGGCGCGCGCCGCCGGCGGGCTCGCGTTCCAGGTGCAGGACGAGGCGGCCCAGCTCGTCTCGCTCTATGCAGCGGGACACCTCCGCGGCGGCGGACGCGTCCTGGACGCCTGCGCCGCGCCGGGCGGGAAGACCTTCCACCTGGCCGAGCTCGTCGGTCCGGAGGGTGAGGTGGTGGCGGTGGAGCTCCACCCGCGTAAGGCCGAGGAGCTGCGGAGCGAGGCCGAGCGACGAGGCCTGGGCGGGCGCGTGCGGGTCGTCTGCGCCGACGCAGCGAAGCCGATCCCGGGGCTCGTCGAGGGGAGCTTCGACGCGGTGCTGGTCGACGCGCCCTGCACCGGTCTCGGCACGCTGCGCCGGCACCCCGAGCTGAAGCTCCGCCGCGAGCCGGGCGATCCGGCGCGGATGGCGAGCACGCAGCGAGCGATCCTCGACGCGTGCGCCTCTTACGCGCGCCCGGCCGCCCTGGTGACGTACTCGGTCTGCTCGCTCACCCGCGTCGAGGGCCCGGAGGTGGCGGCCTGGGCCGCCGGGCAGCGCCTGGCGCGCGCGCCCGCCCCGGCTGGCTTCCCGGCCGACGTGCTCACCGCGGAGGGCGACCTCCTCACCCTGCCGCACCGCCACGGGTGCGACGGGTTCTACGCGGCCCGGTTCACGGTCCGCTGATCTACGGCGTCGCGGTGGTGGAGCGCACGAGCTCCTTCCAGATCCCCTGCGACGTGCCGTTGAGCGCGAACGGCTGGAGGAGGACGGTGTGCCCCTCCCCCTCCGGCCAGGACAGCTTGGCGGTCGCCCAGCAGGTGAGGGGCGGCGTGGACCCGAGCTTCAGCTCCATGAGCACGTTCTCGGGCAGCGGCGCCCCCCCGGTCACCATCAGGTTGCTCGTGGCGATCCCCATCGCCTGGTACTGGCGGACCTCGCGCCCCATCGTCAGCGTCACCGGGAAGCTCACCGGCGTCGGGCCGGCCATGAAGTGGTCGGCGGACTGCTCCTCGATGGCGCTCGGGCCCGTATCCGCGCCCTCGCCGGTCTCGAACGAGGCGATGAAGGCGGGCAAGCGATCGAGGACGCGCGCCACGATCTCGCACTCGGCGCTGTCCAGCATCGAGACCGCGCCGAGCTCCTCCGGGCCGACCGAGATGCGATCGCTGAGGAGGTGCACCACCTCGTCGGTGACCTGGACGAGCTCCACCATGCGCGGCTGGACCGCGCC
>DASPZP010000223.1:0-60809 GCA_035636195.1 Anaeromyxobacteraceae bacterium | reverse complement strand
TCGGCGAGGCGCCGGACGACGAGACCATGACCGCGTACTGTCTGAGCCTGGCCTCGCTCGGCAACGTCAAGACGCAGACGCTGCGGGCGTTCCGGGCCAAGGAGTTCGACGCGATCCTGGCCAAGATTCCGAAGTAGGGGCGTGCTCGCCAAGGCGGCCGCGGTGGTCCGGGGCTATCGGGTTGTGGCTCGCGTCACGTCGTCGGTAGACAGGCGGATGCGCCATCCGTGAGCTTCGCAGGCTTGCGGACCGCGTGTAGCGACTGCCTTTCGATGGGATCGCGCGGCCGGCATGCTGCGCGGTCTCCTGGAGTCGGCGGGGCTGGTGGCTGTGGTCCGCGACGAGATGCTGTCGGGCGTGAGCGTTCGCTCTCCCGCGCCACACAGGCGAGCTCGATGAGGTGACCGTCACTTCTGAAAGCGGCGCGAGAGATCCCGTAGACGACGAAAGCGGAGAGTAGTTCGTCCTTCAAGCAGCGGATCCGAACGAGCCGAGCCACCAACCGTCACTCGTTCACCTTGGGAGGTGCTCCTTCTCCCACCGGTCCGTGCGTCTTCTCTAGCCAATCAAGCAGCGTCGACAGCTTCTTGCCGGACGGCACATCCGCGCCGAGCCCTTCCATCTTCTCGACGGCATCCTTCCACTTCGCGCGGGTCAGGTGGACCGCATCGAGAGGCCGTGTTCCTGCGTTGTGACATTCGCTGCACGACTGCTTGAACACTTGCGCGCCATCCTCCTCGGCACGCACGGGCCCGGCGACACCTACCGCCGCCGTACAGAGGACAACGAGGAGGATGTGGCTCCAGCGACGCATGTGAACCTCTCCTGTTCCCACAGATCGGAACGCCGCGCCGGAGTGGAACAATCCTCGGTTCCACCCCGGCCGGCGCCGAGCCAACCGAGCGGCCGCCCGGCTAGAACCCGACCATCGCGCGAAGCGTGAACCCGTCGTCCGTGAGTGTCGCCTTGTTCGGCCTGCCCGCCCGGTCCTCGAATTCGTGGTGGCGGTACTCACCGATGAGCTTGAGGTTTGCGAGAACCAGGTATTGCAGGCCGGCGACGATGTCCCACTCCCGTGGATCGGCTCTCGTCACCCCGCCGGCCGTGGTGTCGTCGTACGTGTTGCCATGGATCCAGTCGTACCGTGCGTACGTCACCGCGTCCTTCGAGATGAACCAGTTCAACTGGTGGAACCCACCCCACCACACGAACTCCTTGCCGTACCCGGTTGGATCGCTCTCGCGGTTGTAGAGCACGTCGTTCTCCAGGCTCACCGGGATGCCGAGCGGCGCGAGGCTGAGCGTCATGTCCGGCCCGGCCCTCACGGTCGCGTTCGAGACCTTGCGTCCCGACATCACGCCACCCGCCGCGCCTGCGGCCCGAATCTGGTCGCTGTGGATGTCGGAGGCGTAGAACGCGAAGCCGCCCAGGGACTGGTTGTACCAGCGCATCACGTACCTTCCGTAAATGCCCTTCGATCCGTTCGGATCCGACTTCGCATTGCTCGCGTTGGTCACGCCTGCGTGGTACTCGATCCAGAACGTCTGGCGCTTGCCGACTTCGGTCACGGGCGAACCCGGAGTGAGCATCCCGTTGACCTCGAACAGCCCCTGCGGCTCACCCAGCCTGAACACGCCGTCCGAGATCTCGGGGTCCACCATCAGCGTGTCGACCGGGACCGGGCTGATGTAGTCGAGACCTCGTCGCTCGTAGACCAGGTACTGATTGACTGCCAGCCGAACCTTGCCCGAAGGATACGCGAGCGGCAGATGGGTTATCCCCGCGAGGAGGTTCACGCTGTCGCGCGGTGCGAGGTCTCCCAGCAGGCTGTTCCACCAAAACTTCGCCACCTCGAACACCGGGCTCTCGGTCGGCAGCGACGTGCTCCCGATGGGGTGAGCATTCGCTTCTCCCGGACCCGTCGGCGTGAACTCCCACGCCTTCGACTCGAACATCGGGAACTCAATGAAGAACGAGAGGTGCTTCCCGAGTGGCGAGGTCAGGAAGATGCTGGCGTCCATGACCGTCAAGTTCGACCCGTTCTGGACCGTGTGGTCACCCGCAGAAGCGCCGCGATCCTCACGCCGGTACTCCAGCCCTGCGCCGGTGATGACCGAGGCCGGAATGGTGCCTGGAATCGTCAGTGCGCCGTTCGCGAGCTCGATCGGCTTCTCGGTCGGCGTCAGGTCGCGGCCGTTGATCGCGCGATAGCCGCTCAGGCGGAACGTCGCGCCTGCGACCGTCAACGAACCCCACATGCTGTGACACGCCGAGCAGGAAACGCCGAACTGCCTCGTGTACGACGGCACTGCCAAGGCACGCGGCGTGAAGACGAGCAGCGAGGCTGCGATGCCCATCGTGACGCTCAGTGCGAGCCGGACGGATCGTTTCATTCGCGCTCCTCGGGGCTGAGAGAATCGTTCTGGGACTGTGAGTCACGCATTCAGCCACAGCGCACGCCGGGCATTCAAGGCCCGCGCGGCGTCACAAACGTGAGCGTTGCTGATGCCCGGCATGGGCGATGCCGACCACACCATGTCGGGGGTATACGTCACGATTCGTCATCACCCCCGACCCCGTCTACGGTCTTGCGCTGATCGAGGAGCTGGCCCGTCACGGGTGTCGCATTCGCATCAGCCCCGGAACGATATACCCGCTTCTTCGAGGGACCGAATCGAGGGGGTACCTACGTGTTCGCGGAGGTGCGACAGGGCGGGCGGATGCGAAGCATCACGGCGGCGTACGCGCCGCTGGCGTTTCTGAGTTTGGGCAGGACGGAGCCGTAGCCGTGACCCCTGCTACGGCAGCACCGTCTCCCCGTACATGAGGTACTTGTCCACCCCGCGGGCCGCCTTGCGGCCCTCCTGGATCGCCCACACCACCAGTGACTGACCGCGGGAGCAGTCGCCGGCCGCGAAGACGCCGGGGACGCTCGTCATCTTCTCGGCGTCGGTCCAGACGTTACCGCGCGCGTCGAGCTTCGCCCCCAGCTCCTCGGGCAGCCTCTTCTCCGGGCCGAGGAAGCCGAGCGCGAGCAGCACCAGGTCGGCCTGCAGCGTGCGGTGGGTGCCATCCATCTCGCGCGGGGCGAGCGGGCGTCCGTCCGGCCCGCGCAGGAGCTCCACCTGGACCACCTCGAGGGCGGTGAGGTTGCCCGCCTCGTCGCCCAGGAAGCGCTTCGTCTGCATCGAGTACCGGCGCGGATCGGCGCCCCACAGCGCCTGAGCCTCCTCCTGCCCGTAGTCGAGCTTGTAGACCTTCGGCCACTGCGGCCAGGGGTTGTCGGCCGCGCGCTCGTCGGGCGGGCGCGGCATGATCTCGAGCTGCGTCACGCTCTTCGCGCCGTGGCGGATGGCCGTCCCCACGCAGTCGGTGCCGGTGTCGCCGCCGCCGATCACCACCACGTGCTTGTCCTTGGCCGAGATGAACCGACCCTCCTCGCGACGCCGGTCGAGGAGCGCCTTCGTGTTGGCGGTGAGGAAGTCCATGGCGAGGTGGATGCCGGCGAGGTGCCGGCCCTCCACCTGCCCGAGATCGCGCGCCACGGTGGCGCCGGTGGTGAGGATGGCGGCGTCGAAGTCGGACAGGAGCCGCGAGGAGGGCACGTCCTTGCCCACCTCCGTCCCGGTGACGAACTTCACGCCCTCTTCGGCCATGAGAGCGATGCGCCGGTCCACCACCTGCTTGTCGAGCTTCATGTTCGGGATGCCGTACATGAGCAGCCCGCCGATGCGATCCGCGCGCTCGAAGACGGTCACCGTGTGGCCCGCCTTGTTGAGCTGCGCGGCGGCGGCCAGGCCGGCCGGTCCCGAGCCGACCACCGCCACGCGCTTGCCGGTGCGGGCGAGCGGCGGCTGGGGCTTCACCCAGCCGTTCTCCCAGGCCCGGTCGATGATCTCGCGCTCGATGTTCTTGATGGTGACGGGCGGAGCGTTGATGCCGAGCGTGCAGCTCCCCTCGCAGGGCGCCGGGCAGACGCGGCCGGTGAACTCGGGGAAGTTGTTCGTCTTGTGGAGGCGGATGATCGCCTCCTGCCACTGCCCGCGGTAGACGAGGTCGTTCCACTCCGGGATGAGGTTGTTGACCGGGCAGCCAGTGGCCATCCCGGCGATCAGCTCGCCGATGTGGCAGAAGGGCACCCCGCAGTCCATGCAGCGGGCGCCCTGCTGCCGCAGCGTCTCCTCGGCGTAGGGCGGGTGCTCGTCGCTCCAGTCCTTGATGCGCTCGAGCGGCGCGCGGACGTGGGACGGCTCGCGGTCGTACTCCATGAATCCGGTCGTCTTGCCCATGTCGTTAAGTCCCGGCGACGCGCATGGCGTCGTGCGTGTTCTCCTCGAAAGCCGCCATCTCCGCCTCCTCCGGCGAGAGGCCCTTCTGGCGCATGCGCGCCTGCGCCTCCAGCACCCGGCGGTAGTCGTTCGGCACCACCCGCACGAAGCGGGCCAGGCTCTCCTTCCAGCGCTCGAGCACGCGGCGACCCAGCGCGCTCTCGGTGTACTGAACGTGCCGCTCGACGAGGCGGCGCACCGCCGCGATCTCGGCTTCGTCGACGAGCGGCGAGAGCGTGACGAGCTCGGGGTTGTACACCTTGGCCAGCGCGCCGCCCTGGTCGAGCACGTACGCGATGCCGCCCGACATGCCGGCGGCGAAGTTGCGGCCGATCGGGCCCAGCACCACCACCCGCCCGCCGGTCATGTACTCGCAGCCGTGGTCGCCCACCCCCTCTACCACCGCCGAGGCGCCCGAGTTGCGCACCGCGAAGCGCTCCCCGGCCATGCCGCGCAGGTAGACCTCGCCGCCGGTGGCGCCGTAGAGGGCCACGTTGCCGACGAGGACGTTCTCCTCAGCCACGAAGGCGGCGCCGCGCGGCGGGAAGGCGATGAGCTTGCCGCCCGAGAGGCCCTTGCCGAGGTAGTCGTTCGCGTCGCCCTCCAGCGCGAGCGTCATCCCCCGCGGGACGAAGGCGCCGAAGCTCTGGCCGGCCGAGCCCTGGAAGAGCAGCTGGATCGTGTCCTCCGGCAGGCCCTGCGGGCCGTGGCGGCGGGTCACCTCCGAGCCGAGCATGGTGCCGACCACCCGGTTCGTGTTGCGGATGGGGAGCGTCGCCTGGACCGGCTTCTTGGCCTCCAGCGCCGGCCGCGCCAGCTCGAGGAGCGTGGTCGCGTCGAGCGCCTCGTCGAGCCCGTGGTCCTGCGGGATCTGGCAGGTGCGCCCGTAGTTCTTCGGCACGGTCGGCTTGAACAGGATCCGGGTGAAGTCGAGGTTTCGCGCCTTCCAGTGATCCACCGCGCGCCGCATCTCGAGCCGCTCGGAGCGGCCGACCATCTCCTCGATGGTGCGGTAGCCGAGGAGCGCCATGTACTCGCGCACCTCCTCGGCGATGAAGCGCATGAAGTTCGCCACGTGCGCGGGATCGCCGCTGAAGCGCTTCCGCAGCTCCGGATCCTGGGTCGCGACGCCGACCGGGCAGGTGTTGAGGTGGCAGGCGCGCATCATGATGCAGCCCAGCACCACCAGCGGCGCGGTGGCGAAGCCGAACTCCTCGGCGCCGAGCAGCGCGCCGACCACGACATCGCGGCCAGTCTTGAGCTGCCCGTCGACCTCCACCGCGATGCGCGAGCGGAGGTTGTTCATGACGAGCACCTGGTGCGTCTCGGCCAGCCCGAGCTCCCAGGGGATGCCCGCGTGCTTGATCGAGGTGAGCGGCGAGGCGCCGGTGCCGCCGTCGTGGCCGGCGATGAGCACCACGTCCGCGTGCGCCTTGGCCACCCCGGCGGCGATGGTCCCGACGCCGACCTCGGCCACCAGCTTCACCGAGACGCGGGCGGTGTGGTTGGAGTTCTTGAGGTCGTGGATGAGCTGAGCCAGATCCTCGATGGAGTAGATGTCGTGGTGCGGCGGCGGCGAGATGAGGCCCACGCCCGGCGTCGCGTAGCGCGTCTTCGCGATCCACGGGTAGACCTTGGAGCCGGGGAGCTGGCCGCCCTCGCCAGGCTTGGCCCCTTGCGCCATCTTGATCTGCAGCTCGCGCGCGTTCACGAGGTACTGGCTCGTCACGCCGAAGCGGCCGCTCGCCACCTGCTTGATGGCCGAGTTCTTGGAGTCGCCGTTCTGGAGCGGCTTGTAGCGCTCCGGGTCCTCGCCGCCCTCGCCTGTGTTGGACTTGCCGCCCAAGCGGTTCATGGCGACGGCGAGCGCCTCGTGCGCCTCCTTGGAGATGGACCCGTAGCTCATCGCCCCGGTCTTGAAGCGCCGCACGATGGCCTCGACGGGCTCCACCTCGTTGATCGGAACCGGCCTGGCGGCCGGCAGGAGGTCCATCAGACCGCGCAGCGTGCACAGGTTGCGCGCCGTCTCGTCGACGAGCTTCGTGTACTCCTTGAACACGGCGTAGCTGCCGCTCCGGCAGGCGTACTGGAGCTTGTGGATGGTGAGCGGGTTGAAGAGGTGCTGCTCGCCGTCCTGCCGGTACTGGTATTGCCCACCGGTGCCGAGCTGCCTGTGGACGATGGGCCGCTTGGGCGGGTAGGCGCGGTCCTGCCGGAGCTTGGCCTCCTTCGCCACGACGTCGATGCCGACCCCGCCGATGCGGGTCGGCGTCCAGGTGAAATACTCGTCGATGAAGTCCTGGTTCAGGCCCACCGCCTCGAACACCTGGGCGCCGTGGTAGCTCTGGATGGTCGAGATCCCCATCTTCGAGATGACCTTGACGATGCCCTTGTTGACGGCCTTCACGTACTTCTTCTCGGCCGCCTCGGGCGGACCCTTCACCATCTCGAGCCGGACCTGGTCGTGGATGGTCTCGAAGGCGAGGTAAGGGTTCACCGCGCTCGCGCCGTAGCCGATGAGGAGCGCGAAGTGGTGCACCTCGCGCGGCTCGCCCGTCTCGAGCACGATGCCGACGCGGGTGCGGGTGCCCTCGCGCAGGAGGTGGTGCTGCACCGCCGCCACCGCCAGCAGCGCCGGGATGGGCGCGTAGGTCTCGTCGTGGCCGCGATCGGACAGGATGATGATGTTGCGCCCCTCGGCGATGGCCTCCGAGGTGGACCAGCGCAGGTCCTCGATCGCCTTGCGCAGCCCGGCCCCGCCGTCCGCCACCTTGAAGAGCATGGGGAGGGTGATGCTGTTGAAGCCGTGCGAGCCCGGCTTGCCGTCGAGGTTCCGGAACCGCTCCAGCTCCGCGTTGCGCAGCACGGGGGTCGGGAGCGAGAGCTGGTGCGCCGACGCGGGGGCCGCCTCGAGCAGGTTCCCCTCCGGCCCGACGGCGGTCTCCACCGCCATGATGATCTCCTCGCGGATGGCGTCGACGGGCGGGTTCGTCACCTGGGCGAAGAGCTGCTTGAAGTAGCTGTAGAGGACCTGCGGCTTCTCGGAGAGCACGGCCAGCGGCGCGTCGTTGCCCATCGAGCCGATGGGCTCGGTGCCGCTCTCCGCCATGGGGTTGATGAGGATGCGCACGTCCTCGGCGGTGTAGCCGAAGGCCTCCTGCCGCCGCAGCACCGTCTCGTGATCGGGCTCGATGACGCGCGTCGGCTGCGGCAGGTCGTCGAGCGCCACCAGGTGCTCCGCCAGCCAGCGGCCGTAGGGCTGCTCGCGGGCGATGCGCTCCTTCAGCTCTTCGTCGGGGACGATGCGCTTCTCGACCGTGTCGACGAGGAACATGTGGCCCGGCTGCAGGCGGCCCTTGTGCAGGACGCGGTCGGCCGGGATGTCGAGCACGCCCACCTCGCTCGCCATGACGACCAGGTCGTCCTTCGTCACGTAGTAGCGGGCCGGCCGGAGGCCGTTGCGATCGAGGGTGGCGCCCACCAGCGCGCCGTCGGTGAAGGCGATCGAGGCCGGGCCGTCCCACGGCTCCATGAGGCAGGAGTGGAACTCGTAGAAGGCCTTCTTCTCGGGCGACATCGACTCGTGCCGGCTGTACGGCTCCGGCACCATCATCATCATCGCGTGCGGCAGCGAGCGGCCCGACAGGTGCAGCAGCTCGAGCACGTTGTCGAACATCGCCGAGTCGGAGCCCTCGAGGTCGATGACGGTCAGGATCTTCTTCAGGTCGTCGCCGAAGAGCTTCGACTGCATCATCGACTGGCGCGCGTGCATCCAGTTGATGTTGCCGCGCAGCGTGTTGATCTCCCCGTTGTGCGAGATGTAGCGGTAGGGGTGCGCGCGCGACCAGCTGGGGAAGGTGTTGGTCGAGAAGCGGGAGTGGACCATCGCGATGGCGGAGGCGAAGGTCGGGTCGGCGAGGTCCGGGTAGAACGAGACGAGCTGCCCGGCGTTGAGCATGCCCTTGTAGACGATGGTCCGGTGCGAGAGCGAGGGGACGTAGAAGTGCCCCCGCTGCGGCAGGGCCGAGCGCGAGACCGCCTTCTCCACCAGCCGCCGGATGACGTAGAGCTTCCGCTCGAAGGCAGCCTCGTCGCGGCAGCTCTCGCCGCGGCCGACGAACACCTGCCGGATGACGGGCTGGCTCCCGCGGGCGCTCGCGCCCAGGCTGCCGTTGTCGGTCGGGACGTCGCGCCAGCCGAGCAGCGTCTGCCCCTCGTCGGCCACCACCCGCTCCAGCATCTCCTCGCAGGCGCGCCGGCTCGCCGCCGCCTGCGGCAGGTAGACCATCCCGGTGGCGTAGCGCCCGGGTCCGGGGAGCTTCACCCCGACCCGCGCGGCGGCCTCGGCGATGAAGGCGTGCGGCAGCTGGCAGAGGAGGCCGGCGCCGTCTCCCGAGTTCTTCTCCGAGCCGGCGGCGCCCCGGTGCTCCAGGTTCACCAGCACCGTGAGCGCCTTGCGCACGATGTCGTGCGAGGCGCGCCCCTGGATGTCGCACACGAAGCCGAACCCGCAGGCGTCGTGCTCCTGCTGCGGATCGTAGAGTCCCTGACGATGGGGATAGCCGTGCTCGCTCATCACACCTTCCTCGTGCTGCGTGGAAAAGCCCTAGCGCTTCAGGCGAGAGACGGCGAGAGAGCTGGCAGCCAACCGCGCCCGCTCGATCCCGCGCGCGGCCCGAGGGTAAACCTCGGCCTGCTCGGTCCCGCGCTCGAGAGCGCAGGGACACCCGGCCAGCCGCGACCGGGAGCGCTGCTCATCTTCGGACATGGAAGGGTCAGTTTCCACCACAGGCTTGCGGCGCGTCAATAGACGAGGCGCCGAGACCGCTGCTCGACGCGCAGGCAGGGGGGCCCCGGGATCGAGCAGCGCGAGCTACCGGACCAGGAGTGACACAGTCCGGCCTGAGCGACCCTCAACGGCCGCGGCGGCGGCCGGCAGCGGGTTGGCGCGCCTGCCCCCTCTGGCCCGGCGCCTCCGGCGCGCTCGTCACCACGCCGGACTCGCCTGGCTTGGGGAGCATCCCGATGAGCACCGGCTGGCGCTGCGCCCCAGCCGCGCCGGGGCCGGCCGCGCCGCCCTTGGGGAGGAGCGCGACCTCGAGGCGGCTCACGCCCTCCGGGACGTCGCGCGCGAGCAGGGAGGCCGCACCCCGTTCGTCCGGGCTGAGCGTCCCGAGCAGCGCCTCGTGTCCCTCGCCGTCCGAGACGACGAGCCGGTACTCCTGCCCATCGGCGGGCGGCTTGAGGTCATAGGCATAGAGGGCGATGGCGTGCCGCTCCGGGTGGACGCGCGCGATCGCGCTGGCTCCATTGTCCGTGGCCGCGCGCAGCACGCTTGCCCCCTGGCCAGGCGTGGAGAGGATGGCCACGTCGGCCTTCGCCTCACGGAGCTGCCGATCGCGCTCCTCCACCGCCTTGTTCGCCTCGGCCGCCTGCTGCTGCGCGATCTGCACCTGGCTCGAGAGCCCGGACATGCGCGAGATGGAGACCGCCGCGAACCCGATGACGATGGCGAGCCCCACCACGACCGGGAACACGATGAGCGCGGTGCGCTTCTCCGCGCTCCGGCCGGACAGGACCTTCTCGAAGGCGAGCGTGTCGGGCATGCAGAAACAGTAGGAAGCGCGCCGCTGTTCCGCACGGAGCCGCCGGGCAGCGATGCGCCCGCCTGCGCGGCGGTGGGAGCGGCGGCGGCATGCCCGCGCCTGCCCGATGGCGCTCCTGCACGGCCGACCTTACGCCTACCCGTATGGCGCGCTACCTGGGCGGACGCGTGGAGACGCTGCGAGCAGACATCACCACCTTGCCCGTGGACGTCGTCGTGAACGCCGCCAACCCGTCGCTCCTCGGTGGCGGCGGCGTCGATGGCGCCATCCACCGCGCCGCCGGCCCTGGCTTGCTCGACGAGTGCCGCCGCCTCGGCGGCGCGAGCCCGGGCGAGGTGAAGCTGACGCGCGGGCACCGGCTGCCGGCGCGGCACGTCTTGCACGCCGTCGGCCCGGTCTGGCGCGGGGGACAGCACCGTGAGCCCGAGCTGCTCGCGAGCTGCTACCGCGAGTGCCTGCGGTTGGCCGCCGAGCACGGGCTCGTCAGCATCGCTTTCCCGGCCATCTCGACGGGCGTCTATGGCTATCCCCTCGAGCCGGCGGCCCGCGTCGCGGTGGCCGAGGTGCAGCGCGGCCTCGCCGACCATCCCGCGCTCGAGCGGGTGATCCTGTGTTGCTTCTCGGAGGCCGCCCTCGCGGTTCACGACCGCGTCGCGGCCGAGCTGCTCGACTGACAGCGAGGGGTATACGAAGGTCCTCATCAAGCCAGCGCAGGCCGCCGCAGCGCCGTAGCCGTCACCGCGATGGTCCGGTGCCCTCCTCCACGCCCGGCGTGTCCAGGCGCCGGGAGGGCTCCGGCGGGCCGCGCGGGGTGAGGAGGTCGGGGCCGGGGGGCTCCATCTGCAACGTCGCGCCGCGGGCCGGGTTGAGGAGGTCGTAGCGGGTGGCGTTGTCCATCACCACCAGCCCGACGAGCAGCGCGATGAAGAAGATCGACGTCGCGAAGACCAGCCGGTTCGCGCCGGGGTGATCCCACAGGTGCATGAAGAAGAGCACCACCAGCATCGACTTCCCGCTCGCGATGGCGAGGGCGACGAGGAGGTGGAAGGGCGAGGGCAGGTGCACCCTCGAGAGGCCGAAGGTCAGGAACGTCCCGACGAGGAGCAGCACCCACACCACCCAGTACCGCATGGCGGCGGGGCCCTGCTCGTGCTCAGCGTGCGGTGGGTGGGTGGTCGCCATGGCCATCCGTCAGATGAGGTAGAGCAACGGGTAGAGGAAGATCCAGACGAGGTCGACGAGGTGCCAGTACATGCCGCCCAGCTCCACCGGCGTCGAGTAGCCGTGGTCGTAGGTGCCCAGCCAGCACAGCACCATCAGCACCGCCAGCACGGTCATGCCGATGACGACGTGCAGCCCGTGCAGCCCCGTCAGGAGGAAATAGAGGGTGAAGAACATCGGGGCGCCGTTGGCGGTGAGCTCGGTCGAGTGGAAGTAGCGCCCCGGGAGCAGGCCCTCGTGGAAGTCGTGCGACCACTCCCAGGCCTTGATGAGGAGGAACACCACCGCGAAGCCGAGCGTCACGAGGAGCAGGAGCGCGGCCCGGCGGCCCTTGCCATGGTGCGCGTAGTGATGTGCCAGGGCGACCGTCAGGGACGAGGTGATGAGGACGATCGTGTTGATGGTCCCGGCCGCCACGCTGAGGTGCTGGCTCGCCTCGGCGAAGGTCGCCGGGTACAGGTAGCGGTAGACCGAGTAGGCGGTGAAGAGCCCGCCGAAGAGCAGGAGCTCGGTGGCGAGGAAGAGCCACATCCCGAGCCGCGCCGCGTGCTCCTGCGTGCGGAGGTCAGGGAAGTGGTGCGCGACGTACGCGGCGGTGGCCGCCTCCGGCTCAGGTCGCATGCTTCACCTCGGCGGCGCCCGAGGGCACCTCGGTGTAGTCGTGCGGCGGGTGCGTGTAGATGGGGTCGGAGAGGAAGTTCTCCACCGGCGGCGGCGAGAGGGTGTCCCACTCGAAACCGCGCGAGTGCCACGGGTTCGCGCTCGCGACCTTGCCCCACTTGAGCGACCAGAGGAGATAGACGGCGATGAGGAGGAAGCCGAAGCCGAGCAGGGACGCGCCGGCGGTGGAGGCCACGTTGAGCGGCCAGAAGCGCTCCGGGTACGAGTAGTACCGGCGCGGCATGCCGTAGTTCCCGAGCAGGAACTGCGGGATGAAGGTGGCGTTGAAGCCGAAGATGATGGTCATCGCGCCCACGATCCCCCAGCGCTCGGGGTACATCTTGCCGAACATCTTCGGCCACCAGTAGTGAAGGGCGGCCAGCCAGGCCATGATGACGCCGCCCACCATGATGAAGTGGAAGTGCGCCACCACGAAGTAGGTGTCCTGCCAGTGGACGTCGAGCGAGACCGTGGCGAGCGCGATGCCCGTCATCCCGCCGAAGACCAGGAAGAACAGGAACCCGCAGAAGTAGGCGAACCAGGTGGTGAAGACGACGGCGCCCTTGTACAGGGTGGCCGTCCAGTTGAAGACCTTGATGGCCGTGAAGATGCCCACGAACATCGACAGGATGCCGAAGATGCCGGCGTCGAGCGTCGACTGCCCCGACGTGAAGAGGTGGTGTCCCCAGGTGAAGAAGCCCACGAAGGCGATCCCGAGCGAGCTGAAGGCGACCGCCTTGTAGCCGAAGATGTTCTTCCGGGCGGAGGCGCAGACCACCTCCGAGATGACCGCCATGGCCGGCAGCACCATGATGTAGACGGCGGGGTGCGAGTAGAACCAGAACATGTGCTGGAAGAGGATGGGGTCGCCGCCGCGGGCCGGGTCGAAGATCCCGAACCCGAAGGCGTGCTCCACCGCCACCATGAGCAGCGTGATGCCCAGCACGGGGGTGGCCAGGATCTGGATGATCGACGTGGCGTAGATCGACCAGGCGAAGAGCGGCAGCCGCATCCAGATGAGGCCGGGCGCGCGCAAGGTGTGGATCGTCACGATGAAGTTGAGGCCGGTGACGATCGAGGAGAAGCCGAGGACGAACGCGCCGAGCAGGATGGGCACCACCTTCGTCACGGTGGTGGTGCTGTAAGGCGTGTAGAAGGTCCAGCCGGTATCGGCGCCCCCGTGAATCATCCCGTAGAGCGCGATGACGGCGCCGATGAGGTACAGGTAGACCGAGAGCAAGTTGAGCTTCGGGAAGGCGACGTCGCGCGCCCCGATCATGAGCGGCAGGAAGAAGTTGCCGAAGATGCCCGGGATGGCGGGGATCATGAAGAGGAAGATCATGACCACGCCGTGCAGCGTGAACATGCGGTTGTAAGTCATCGCGTTCATGATGGTCGGACCGGGCGTGAGGAGCTCGATCCGGACCAGCAGCGCGAAGAAGCCTCCCAGGAAGAACGACACCGAGGTGAGCACGAGGTACATGATCCCGATGCGCTTGTGATCGCGCGTCAAGAGCCAGGACATGGCTCCGGCCTCCGCGTTCAGGTAGTTGCGCGGGTTGTAGGCCGGCTCGTCAGCGGACGATGGAGGGGTCGTATCCAGGGACTGGGACATAGACGGGGCCCTTCGACGGCTCGGGGCGCACCGCGTCGGTGCGCAAGGACTTGATGAACTCCACGATGGCGGCGACCTCCGGGCCGGGGATCCGGCCCTGGAAGGTGGGCATCACGTTCTGGTAGCCCGCCACCACCTTGGCGGCCGGGTCCATCATCGACTCGGTCATGTACGCCTCGTCCGCCACGACGTTCTTGCCGTCCTGCAGCCGCTCGGTCTTCCGGTAGAGGTCGAGCCAGGTCGGCCCGATGTGCCGCGTGCCGTCCACGGTGTGGCACTTGAAGCAGCCGTACTCGGAGGCGAGCCGCCGGCCCTGCTCGGCGAGGCTCGTGCGCGGGTCGACGCGGTCCTCCGGCGAGTCCTGCGCGGCCGCCACCGTCGAGCGCCGCGACTCCGCCAGCCATGCCTCGTACTCGGCGGGCGGCATGGCGATGATCTCGGCCAGCATGGCCGAGTGGCCCAGGCCGCAGTACTCCGCGCACAGCACCTGGTGCCGCCCCGGCTGCGTGGCGTTGAACCAAGTCTGCGCGTAGCGGCCGGGCACCGCGTCCTGCTTGATGCGGAAGTCGGGCACGAAGAAGGAGTGGATCACGTCGCGCGAGGTGATGAGGAGGCGCACCGGCCGACCGGCCGGGACGCGCAGCACGTCGACGCCGTTCGGGCCGCCCGGGTAGGCGAACTTCCACATCCACTTCTTGCCCTGCACGTAGACGTCGATGGCGTCCTTGGGCGGCGTCTGCAGCTTCACGAAAAGCGGGAAGCCGATGGCGAACCAGAGCAGGAAGAAGGCCAGCGGCACGCCGATGAAGAGCACCTCGTGGATGGCCCTCGGCTCCACGTGCTCGGTCACCTGGCGATCGCGGCGGCGGCGGTACTTGACGAAGAAGAGGAGGGCCGCCCCGGCGACGCCGAAGGCGCCGAGCATGGTGACGGTGATGACGAAGAAGTGGAGGTGGTCGACCTCCACCGCGTAGGCCGACCCCTGCTCCGGCAGGAACAGCATCCTGCGCATCAGCTCGTTCATCGCTCGTCCCCGTCGCGCCGCGGCGGCGCCGGTGCCGCGTCCTTCACGCGCTTGCCCTTGACCTCCCGGCGCCAGAAGACGCCCAGCATGAGCCCGAGCCCGCCGAGCACCCCGAGCATCGCCACCCGCACCACGCCCATCACGTACGGTTCGTACTTCCGGCTGGCGGGGTCGTAGCGGTAACAGGTGAGGAGCAGCCGGTCGAAGCTCGTCCCGACTCGCCCCTCGCCCGCCTCCACCAGCGCCAGCCGCAGGTCGCGCGCCGGGAACTCGATGCCATAGAGATAGCGCGAGACCCGGCCCTCGGGCGTGAGCACGAACAGCCCGGCCGCGTGGGCGAACTGCCTCGTCTTCTCGTCGTAGGCGTACTTGAAGCCGACCGCCTCGGTGACGCGGTGGATGTCAGGGGCAGAGCCGGTGAGGAAGGTCCACGCCTGCTTCGCCTCGGGCTTGCCGAGGGCCTGGAGATACCCCCGCTGGCGCTCGGCCGCGGCGCGGCTGGTGTCCTTCGGATCGAAGCTGAGCGTGATGGCGTCGAAGTCCTTCCCCAGCTCGAGCCCGGTCTCGCGCATGCCGCGCGCGGCGCCGGTCAGGACGAGCCCGCACAGCATGGGGCAGTCGAAGTAGACGAGCGACAGCACCACCGGGCGACGGCCGCCGAGGAGGTCGCCGAGGCGCACGGCCTGCCCGTCCTGGTTCGTGAAGCGGAGGTCGAGCGGCAGCTTCGTCCCGAGCTGCTCGACGACCTCCACCTCCTGGAGCGCGGTCGGGAGCTGCGCCTCGACCGGCGTCCGCCGGTGCAGCGCTTGCCCGATGGGAAGCGCCGGCGCCGTCGCAGGCGCGAGCAGCGCCAGGCCGAGGGCCAGCGCGACGGCGGCGCGGGCGCGGGCGGTCACGGGCGCGCCCCCTTCTCCACCAGGTCCATGGCCCGCTCGATGGGGATGTGCACGAGGCCCTTCTCGCGATCGACCCAGCCGATCGAGCGGAGGCGCTGCTCGGCCTGCGCCCGCCAGGCGACGCCCTGGTTCGCGTGCTCGAAGAGCCGCTGCTCGATCATGCCGATCTTGGTCTTCCCCACCTCGGACGGGATGGCCGGACCATCGGGGTTGAGCTCGCGGCGCAGCGCCTTCATGGCGAAGCCGGCCGCGGCCGAGCCCACCACGAAGACCACCAGCGCCGCGACCCCGACGGCGACGATGCGCGTCGACGCGACGTGGTCCTCCTCGGTGGGGGGATGGGCGAAGCCGTGGGCGCCGGCGCCGCGCGCCGGGCCGTGCTCGCGGATGGGATCGACGTCGCTCATGATGGGTCGTACCTCAGCGACTCGTCCAGATAGGGGTCCTTCAACGGCACGGGGGCCCTCCCGCGCAGGCGCCAGGCCACGAAGGACGCGAAGACGCCGCCCACGCCCACCACCGCCGTGACATCGGTCCAGTGCGGCAGGAGCCCGCCCTGCGGATCGTGCTGGAGCGCCGGCATCATGACCCAGTAGACGTCGACGTAGTGGACCACGAGGACCCACATCGCCAGGACGCCGAGAGCGCGCGGGCTCCGCTTGAGCGGCCGCGAGAGCAGGATGAAGAAGGGCACCACGAAGTGGAACACGATGAGGAACACGGCCGCGGTGAGCCACCCGCCCTGGCCACGGGCGAGGTACCAGGGCACCTCCTCCGGCAGGTTCGCGATCCAGATGAGCAGGAGCTGCGAGAAGGCGATGTAGGCCCAGAAGGCGGTGAAGGTGAGCAGGTACTTGCCGAGCGAGTGGTAGTGGTTCGCGTTCACGAGCGCGCCCGGCGAGCCTCCCACGGCGCGCGAGGCGTTGAGCGCCAGGATGAGCACCGCGAAGGCGGACAGGAACGAGCCCGCGAACCAGTAGAGCCCGAAGATGGTGGAGGCGAGGTGCAGGTCGACCGACATCTGCCAGTCGAAGGCGGCGAAGGTCATGGCGATGGCCACGAACGGCAGCGCGCCGGCGCCGAGCCGCCGCTGGCGGAGCGTGAGCGCCACCCCGCCCTCCTCGTCCTGCCGCACAGACCAGCCGTGCAACAGGTGCGCGACGACGCTCCAGAGCGCGAAGTAGAGCGCGCTCCGCAGCAGGAAGAACGGCACGTTGAGGTAGGGGCTCCGGTGCTCGGCGAGGTGGCGCAGCTCGCCCTCGAGGCGCTCCGGGTGCACCCAGGAGAAGAGGTGGCCCATCCCGAGCGCGATCGGGATGAACAGGACGACGAAGAGCACCCCCGAGAGCGAGATGGTCTCGAGCAGGCGCCGCATGACGACGTACCACCGCGCGT
Organism: Anaeromyxobacteraceae bacterium; assembly: GCA_035636195.1. GTDB lineage: Bacteria > Myxococcota > Myxococcia > Myxococcales > Anaeromyxobacteraceae > Anaeromyxobacter_A. Next base: position 44,064 of record DASPZP010000223.1, on the reverse strand, counting down.
TCCCGGCCAGGAAGGCCATGTTCATGATGAGGGCCCCCATGGCGATGCCGGCCCAGTAGACGAAGGCCACGTGGTAGCCCTGCAGCGCGCGGGCGGGATCGAAGAGCCCGCCGACGAGCGTCAGGGCGAGGCCCGCCACGCCGACGATCCCGGCGCGCGCCACGGTGCGGCCCTCGAAGCTCTTCTCGTTCATCGCCCCTCCCCTCCCAGCCGCGCCCGCTCCTCGACGGTGAGCTGCTCCACCCGGGCCGACTGGCTGAGCTGCAGCGCTCTCAGATAGGCCACGATGGCCCAGCGATCCTCGACGGGGAGCGCGCTGGCGTAGGAGGGCATGACGCCGAAGCCCTCGCTCATGACCTGGAAGTACCAGCCGTCCGGCTGCTGCGAGCGCGCGAGCAGCGAGGGCGGCGGCCGGAGCGACATGTTCCTCGCGACCAGGCTGACGCCGTCCGCGAGATAGCCGTGGCACGCCGCGCAGTAGATGTCGAAGCGCGCCCGCCCGCGCTCGAGGAGCTTGCGGTCGATCGGGATCGGGACCCGGGTCAGGACCTTGCCGTCCGCGCCGCGGCCGCTCACCACCTCGTGCGGGAGCACGTCCTCCCGCGCCACGGTGCCTGGCTGCGGCGCCCGCTGCGAGATGCGGTCGGGCCAGAACTCGCTCTCGCGGTAAGCCTTCACCTTCTGCTGCGTGATCATGGGATCGAGGGCCTCGCAGCCGGCGAGCAGGCCGAGCGCGGCCGCGGCGAGGAGCGCGTTCCTCATCGCGCCTCCTCCGCCAGGGACACCTGGAGCGCGCCGAGCTGGTGGAGCTCCCGCGTGACCGGCTCCTCCTCGGCGCCGCTCACCTCGGCCGAGAGCCAGAGCGCGTCGACGCTGGCGGTGCGGAACGCCTCCACCTCGAAGACCGGGTGGTAGGTGCGGGGGAAGCCACACAGCGCGAAGAGGCCGAGCACGATGGACAGCGAGGCGAGGAGCACGCCGGTCTCGAAGGTGATGGGGATGTTGGTGGGAGGGCTGTGCGGCAGGCGATTGCCCACGTTGATGACGAAGTCCACCCCGTTCATCCACCACTGCATGACGTAGCCGCCCACCGCGCCGGCGACGCCGCCCACGAGCGCGATGAGCGGGATGCGCGACTTCCGGAGCCCGAGCGCCTCGTCGATCCCGTGCACCGGGTACGGCGAGTGCGCGTCGAGGCGGTGGTGGCCGAGCTCGCGCAGCCGCCGCGCCGCCGCGAGGAGGGCCTGGTCGTCCTTGAACTCGGCGAGCAGGTACGCCATCGCCTACCTCCCCTGCGCCGGCGCGTGCTCGCGCGCGTGCGCCTCGTGCTCCAGCTCGCGCCGGAGCTCCTTCACCTCGCTGGCGGCGACCGAGGGGACGAAGCGGAGGAAGAGCAGGAACAGGAACCCGAAGAACCCGAGCGTGCCGACGTAGATGCTCCAGTCGACGATGGTCGGCTTGTAGTTGGCCCAGGACGAGGGCAGGAAGTCGCGGTGGAGCGAGGTGACGATGATGTTGAAGCGCTCCGTCCACATGCCGACGTTGACGAGCAAGGCTGCGACCCACACCACGGCCATGTTGGACCGCGCCTTCTTCCACCAGAAGACATGGGGGACGACCACGTTGCAGAACAACATGAGCCAGTAGACCGGGGCGTAGGGTCCGCGCAGGCGGGTGTTGAAGAAGACGAAGTACTCGTACGGGTTACCCGAGTACCAGGCCATGAAGTGCTCGCACAGGTAGCCGTAGGACACCATGAGCCCGGTGGCGAGCAGCACCTTCGTCATGTTGTCGATGTGATGCTGCGTGATGACGTGCTCGAAGTGGAACGCCTTCCGCGCCGGGATCATGAGCGACAGCACCATGGCGAAGCCGCTGAAGATGGCGCCCGCCACGAAGTAGGGCGGGAAGATGGTGGTGTGCCAGCCCGGGACCTGGGAGATGGCGAAGTCGAAGGAGACGATGGTGTGGACCGAGAGCACGAGCGGGGTCGCGAGGCCTGCCAACAAGAGATACGCGATGCGCCAGTGCCGCCAGTGCGCCGCCGAGCCGCGCCAGCCCAGCGAGAAGATGCCGTAGGCGATGCGCGCCGCGCGGCTCTTGGAGGCGTCGCGCAGCGCCGCCAGGTCGGGGAGGAGCCCCACGTACCAGAAGAGGAACGAGACCGTGAAGTAGGTGGAGACGGCGAAGACGTCCCACATCAGCGCGCTCTTGAACTGCGGCCAGATCCCGAGCGTGGACGGGTACGGGAAGAGCCACCAGGCGAACCAGGGGCGCCCGAGGTGCAGGATGGGGAAGAGGCCAGCCTGCATGACGGCGAAGAGCGTCATCGCCTCGGCGAAGCGGTTGATGGAGGTGCGCCACCTCTGCTGGAAGAGGAGCAGGATGGCGCTGATGAGCGTGCCGGCGTGGCCGATGCCGATCCACCAGACGAAGTTGATGATGCCGAAGGCCCAGGCGACCGGGATGTTGTTGCCCCAGGCCCCCACGCCGACCGCGAAGGTGTAGCCGATGGCGGTGAAGAGGACGCCCGTCAGCGCCGCGCAGATGCCGAAGAGTGCGAGCCACCCCCTGCGCGTGCGCGCCCAGACCGGCTGGAACAGGTCCTCGGTGAGCTGCCGGTCCCCGGGGCGGCCGGCCAGGACGGGCGTCCCCTCGAGCAGCTCGAGATCCTTCGCCTCGACGGCGACTCGTCGGATGACGCCGCTCATGTGAGCTCGGGGTTCGGGTTGCGGATGCGGACCAGGTACGCGGTGCGTGGGCGGGTGCCGAGCTCGTGCAGCACGTCGTACCTCCGCTCGTCCTGGTGGGCCTTCGACACGAGGGACCTCGGATCGTTCAGGTTGCCGAAGACGATCGCGTTCGCCGGGCAGGCCTGGGCGCAGGCGGAGGTGAACTCGCCGTCCTTCATCACCCGCCCTTCCAGGCGAGACTGGATGCGGCCGCGCTCGATGCGCTGCACGCAGTAGGTGCACTTCTCCATCACGCCGCGGGTCCGGACGGTGACGTCCGGGTTCATGGCCATCTTCTCGGTGGGGGACAGGTGGCCGCGGTAGTCGAGGTAGTTGAAGCGCCGCACCTTGTACGGGCAGTTGTTCGAGCAGTAGCGGGTGCCGACGCAGCGGTTGTAGATCATCTCGTTCAGGCCCTCGTCCGAGTGGACGGTGGCGTTGACCGGGCAGACGTACTCGCAGGGCGCCGTCTCGCAGTGCTGGCACATCATGGGCTGCGCCAGGACCTGCGGGTCCTCGGGCGAGCCCTCGAAGTACCTGTCCACGCGCAGCCAGTGCATCTCGCGGCTGCGCAGGACCTGCTCCTTCCCCACCACCGGGATGTTGTTCTCGGCCTGGCAGGCGGTGGTGCACGCGCCGCACCCGATGCACTTGGCGAGGTCGATCGCCATGCCCCACTTGTACTGTTCGTGCTGGTAATCGACCGGCGTCTGGATGGTCGCCACTGGCCCCTTCACGTGCTCGATCTTCTCCGGCTTCCAGGCCTTCACGTCGAAGGCCAGCACGATGTCGCGCCCCTCCATCGAGAAGTGCTCCTGGGTGAGCGCGAAGTCGTGCTTGCGCCTCCCGAGCGGCGCCACCGCGAGGCCGGCCGCGAACCACGGCGCCTGGCTGGTGCGCAGGCGCCCCGCGTCGAAGCCGACGCCGGTGCCGACCGGGCCGGCGCGACGCCGCCCGTAGCCGAGCGGCAAGGTGACCACGCCGTCGGCGTGGCCCGGGACGATCCAGGTGGCGCCCTCGACGGCGCGCCCACCCAGGCGCAGCTCGACCCTCGAGCCGTTCTCGACGCCGAGCTCCTTCGCCGTCGCCGCCGAGAGGTAGGCCGCGTTGTCCCAGGTGATCTTCGTGATGGGCTCGGGGAGCTCCTGTAGCCAGGCGTTCTCGGCGAAGCGCCCATCGAGCGCCTTGTAGTCCGGGACGAAGCTGACCTCGATTCCCTGGCTCGGCGGCGGCGCCGCCTTGACCGCCGCCGCGATGCCCGCCACATCCAGGCTGACCTTCTCGGCGGGCGTGGCCGTGCCCGGCAGGACGCCCTTCCCGAGCCAGCCCTCCCACTCGCGCTCGAAGTCGCCGCCCGCCGATCTGCCACGCCAGTACTCGTGGAGCAGGCGATGGGCGCCCGCGTCGCCCAGGTCGACGAACCCGGCCAGGAGCTCCAGCTCGGAGATGCTCTCGAAGAGAGGCTGGATGAGCGGCTGCACGATGGAGACGGTGCCGTCGTGCGCGCGCGCGTCTCCCCAGGTCTCGAAGGGGTGGCTCGCCGCCAGCACCCAGCTCGCGTACGGCGCCGTCTCGTCGTCGCGGTAGGCGAGATAGACCGTCGTGGGCGCCTTGCCCAGGGCGGCGCCGAGGTCGACGTCGGCCGGCGCCGAGTAGACCGGGTCGTGCGCGGTCACCACGAGCGTGTCGACCTTGCCGGCCGCGAGGTCCGCCGCGAGCTCGCGGAGCGACTCGGGCCCGGCGGCGACGTCGCGCAGGGGGGGGGCGTAATCGACCGTCTGCCCGGCGTTGCCGAGTGCCGCGTTCAGCGCGTGCGCCAGCGCGTGCACCGCCGCCGGCTGGCGTGGGCCAGCCAACACGAGCGAGCGCCCGCGGGTCCGGGCGAGGTCATCCGCCACCACCTGCGCCTGCCTGGCGAGGCGCGTCTGCCCGCCGAGAGGGGCGAGCTGCGCGAGCCCGTGCTGGGAGGCGAGCCGGGCCGCGACAGCGCGCGCGAAGCCGAGCACCTCCGATGGCTTCACCCGGAAGCGGTGATCGGCGCTGGCGCCGGTGATGGAGAGCTGGGCCTCGGCCACGTAGAGCCGGTTCAGCTCCAGACCGGGCTCGCGATGGGCGGCGAACTCCCGGGCCAGGCGCAGCGCCTCCGGGCCGTGCTGCAGGAAGTCGGAGTCGAGCGCGAGGATGACCCGCGCTCCGGAGAGGTGGTGCCGCGCCTCCATGGGGCGGCCGAAGGCGAGGCGGGCGCCCTGGTAGGCCTGGTCCTGGGCGAGGCTCTCGTAGGCGTGGAAGCGCGCCTTCGGGTAGCGCGCCTGGATGCGCCGGCGCAGGTCCTGCAGGATGGGCGAACCGGTGGCGCCGGTGAGGAAGCGCAGCCGCGCCCCGCCGTCCGGCTGGTGCGACGCCGCGAGCGCCGCGAGCTCCCGCATGAGCGAGCGGTGCGAGATGGGATCGTGCGCCTTCTTGAACCCCTTGGCGCGCCGCGGGTCGTACAGGTCGAGCAGGGAGGCGAGCTCGAAGCTGCCCACGCCGCCCTGGCTCGACGGGTGGTCCGGGTTCCCCTCCACCTTGGTCGGCCGGCCGTCGAAGCTCGTGACGAGGAGACCCGTGGCGTGCCCTCCGAGCGAGAGCGCGGTCGCATAATGCACCGCGGTGCCGGGGAGGAGCGGCTTCTCCGGCGGGCGCACGTAGGGGAGGATCTTGTGGCGGGGCGGACGGCAGGCCTCGAGCGATGCGAGCGCCATGGAGGCGCCCAGGACCTGGAGGAAGCTCCGCCGCGAGACGCCCTCCGGCGGCTCGGCCGCGCCCTCCGGGAACTCGGGCGCGGGGAGTCGCCGCGACTCGAGCTCCTCGAGGCTACGCCACCGTCGCTGCCCGTCGGCGCCGGGCCGGCCGGCGGCGTTGTCCTGACCGTAGATGGGGAGCTTCGAGCCTAGCGGTGGCATGTCGTGCAGGCCGTCCTGGAGTGAACGTCGTGGCGCTTCAGGAGGTCCTTCGCCAGCGCGACCGGATCGCCTTCGGGCGTCCAGCCCATGGTCGTGATCTGGTCGAGCGGACGGAGGTTTGGACCGGGGTCGCGGTGGCAGTCGAGGCACCAGCTCATGGTGAGCGGCGCCACCTGCTCCATGGCCGGCATCTGATCGACGCGACCGTGACAGCTCTCGCAGCCCACGCCCTTGTTCACGTGGATGGCGTGGTTGAAGTAGACGAAGTCGGGCAGCCGGTGGACCCGCACCCACGGGATGGGCTGGCCGGTGAAGTAGCTCTCCCGGACCGGCTCGAGCCGGGGGCTCTTGTTCCAGATCTGCGCGTGGCAGTTCATGCAGAGCGCGGTCGACGGGATGCCGGCCGAGGGCCCGCGGTCGACGCTCGTGTGGCAGTACCGGCAGTCAATGCCATCGTCGGCGACGTGGTGGCGGTGGTCGAACAGCACCGGCTGGACGAGCGGGTCCTGCTGCCCGGTCCCGCTGGGCACCCGCGCCCACACCATGAGGCCGCCGAGGGTGCCGACCGCGCCCCCCACGAGCAGCAGGAGCACGAGGTTGAAGGCGGTGTTGGAACTGGGTCTGAAGAGAGAGCTCATGGAGCGCGCGCCCGGCCCACTCACTCCAGCAGGCTGGAGCTGGCCCGCCTGGGTTCGGGTTGCCGTAAAGTGCTGCATTACGCAGCAAGACGCAGTTCCCTCTTGGGTTGATCGCTTGCTTTGTTCGCGACGCCCCGTTTTCTATTGGTGAACCATCACCTCTCCTGGTGGCGGTGGCGGCCTGGGTCGGCCGGACCCAAGTTGGAGGAACGGAAAGCTTGACCAGGCTCTTGCCAGGTGGAGATTCATGACCCGGAAGCTCCTCGCCGCGCTGGCGCTCGGCGCCCTCGCGCTGCCCGCCGCCGCCCAGAGCGGCGAAGCGCCGCAGCCGTACCAGCTGACCCCGCAGCTGCTGGACCGGCCCCTGGCCCAGTCGTCGGCGGGGGACGTCGATTCCGATCGCCGCTCCGCGATCTCCATCATCGCGATCGACGCGCTCTACGGGGCGGCGGCCGGTGCCCTGGTGGGCGTCGGCGTGGCGCTCATCTTCAACAACGACGCCTGGGGGCGCGACATCATGATCGGTACCGGCGCCGGTATCCTGGTGGGCACCGCGGTCGGCGCCCTGGAGGCCTCGAACCGCGGCCCGGACAGGATCGCGCTGGACGGCCTCGGCTCACCCGGCCGAGATCCGCCCGGGAAGGGCGTCAGCACGCTGGCGCGGCTCGGCGGGAGGTTCTGAAGATCGTACACTCTTGCGGTGCCCGTCTTCCGGCTGCCACGCGAGCCCGTCTTCCCCGAGCCCGAGCTGGCCGAGCCGGAAGGGCTGCTCGCCGTCGGCGGCGATCTCTCGCCCGAGAGGCTCCTCGAGGCGTACGCAGCCGGGATCTTCCCCTGGTACTCGGAGGGGGAACCCATCCTCTGGTGGTCGCCCGACCCGCGGCTCGTGCTCGAGCCCGGGTGGCTCCACGTGCCGCGCTCGCTCGCGCGCACCCTGAAGCGCGGCCGCTACACGGTGCGCGCCGACACCGCTTTCTCGCGGGTCATCCGGCGCTGCGCCACCGCGGCGCGGCCCGGCCAGGACGGCACCTGGATCACGGCCGAGATGGTCGTCGCCTACGAGCGGCTGCACCACCTCGGATTCGCGCACTCCTTCGAGGCCTGGGACGGCGAGGTGCTGGCCGGCGGGGTCTACGGCGTGTCCATCGGGGCGGCCTTCTTCGGCGAGTCGATGTTCGCCGACCTCCCGGACGCCTCCAAGGTCGCCTTCGTGCGGGCGGTGGGCTGGCTCGCCGCCCGCGGGATCGCGCTCGTGGATTGCCAGGTGCACACCGAGCACCTCGCGCGCTTCGGCGCGAGAGAGATCCCGCGCTCGACCTTCCTCGCCCGCCTGGCCGCAGCGCTCGAACGGCCGACCCTGCAAGGGCGGTGGGAGCTTTGCGACCGCCCGTCAGCCCGCTGAGGGGTCGTTGGCGCGTTTCGAGCAAACCGCCGCCGGATTCCCTACAATGAGCCCTCATGGCCGAGCGAACCCGGAACCCGGGCGACACGGCTGTCGCGATCCCGAAGGCACGGACCGCGAAGAAGGTCGCCAAGCCGCCGCTCTTCAAGGTTCTGTTGCACAATGACGATTTCACCACCATGGAATTCGTGGTCGAGGTTCTCCAGACGGTCTTCCGCCACGACATCGCGCGGGCGACGCGGATCATGCTGCACATCCACCAGCGCGGCGTGGGGGTGGCGGGGTCATACCCGATGGAGATCGCCGAGACGAAGGCCGAGAGGGTGATGTCCCTGGCTCGCGAAGCTGAATACCCGCTGCTGTGCACGGTCGAGCCGGAGTAGGAGTCGATGGTGACGGTGACGAAGGAACTGCAGCTCACTCTCCAGGCGGCCGTGGCCGACGCGAAGAAGCGCCGGCACGAGTACGTCACGCTGGAGCACCTGCTCCACGCGATGACGAAGGACAAGGTCGCGACGGAGATCCTCCTCGCCTGCGGCGCGGACCTGGAGCTCCTCGCGCGCGAGCTCGAGGACTACCTCGACCGCACCCTCGAGTCGCTCCCGAACCGGACCCAGGACCCCGAGCAGACCGCCGCCTTCCAGCGCGTCCTGCAGCGCGCCGCCTGGCACGTGCAGGGCTCCGGCCGCACCGAGCTCAACGCGGGCGACGTGCTCGTCGCCATCACTCGCGAGCGCGGCTCGCACGCGGTCTACCTGCTCGAGCGGCAGGGCGTTCGCCGCCTGGACATCCTCTCCTACATCTCCCACGGCATCGCCAAGGACGGCGGCGCCGGTGGCGACGAGGACGCGGACTCGGGCGAGGGCGGCGGCGAGGAGTCCCCGCGCACGGTGCGCGACCCGTTCCGCACCTTCACCGTCAACCTGAACGAGCGGGCGGCGAAGGGCCTCATCGACCCGCTCATCGGGCGGCGGTCCGAGATCGAGCGCACCGTCCAGGTGCTGTGCCGCCGCCGCAAGAACAACCCGGTCTTCGTGGGCGAGCCGGGCGTCGGCAAGACCGCGATCGTGGAGGGGCTCGCGCTCGCGATCCACGAGCAGCGCGTCCCGAAGATCCTGGCCGACGCCAAGATCTTCCTGCTCGACATGGGCGCGCTCCTCGCCGGGACCAAGTTCCGCGGCGAGTTCGAGCAGCGGCTGAAGGGCGTCATCGCCGGCGTGAAGAAGACGCCTGGCGCCATCCTGTTCATCGACGAGATCCACACCATCGTCGGGGCCGGCGCCACCACCGGCAGCTCGATGGATGCCTCGAACCTGCTCAAGCCCGGCCTCGCCTCGGGCGAGCTGCGCTGCATCGGCTCCACCACCTTCCACGACTACAAGCAGACCTTCGAGCGCGACCACGCGCTCGCCCGCCGCTTCCAGAAGATCGAGGTCCACCAGCCGTCGGTCGAGGAGACCGTGAAGATCCTGAAGGGCCTGAAGAAGGTCTACGAGGATCACCACGGCGTCACCTTCACCGGCAAGGCCCTGCGCGCCGCGGCGGAGCTGTCGGCCAAGCACATCAACGACCGCCAGCTCCCGGACAAGGCCATCGACGTCCTCGACGAGGCCGGCGCCGCCGATCGGCTGCGCCCCGACGCGAAGCGCCACATCAAGATCACCGCCCGCGACGTGGAGCGGGTGGTGGCGAAGATCGCCAAGATCCCGGAGCGCACCGTCTCGACCGACGACCAGCTGGCCCTGGGTCAGCTCGAGCCCGAGCTCCGCAAGGTCATCTTCGGCCAGGACCAGGCCATCTCCTCCATCGCGAGCGCCATCAAGCTGCAGCGCTCCGGGCTCGGCAGCCCGGAGAAGCCCATCGGGTGCTTCCTCTTCTCCGGCCCGACCGGAGTCGGCAAGACCGAGCTCGCGAAGCAGCTCGCCCGCATCCTCGGCGTCGAGTTCCTGCGCTTCGACATGAGCGAGTATCAGGAGAAGCACACCGTCTCGCGCCTCATCGGCGCGCCGCCGGGCTACGTCGGCTTCGACCAGGGCGGGCTCCTCACCGACGCCATCCGCAAGACGCCCTACGCCGTGCTGCTGCTCGACGAGATCGAGAAGGCGCACCCGGACATCTACAACATCCTGCTGCAGGTGATGGATCACGCGACGCTGACGGACAACAACGGCCGCAAGGCGGACTTCCGGCACATCGTCCTCCTCATGACCACGAACGCCGGCGCTCACGAGCTCTCGGCGCGGCGGCTCGGCTTCGGGGCCGAGGCGCAGAGCCCCGGGAACGCCCGCAGCGCCATCGAGAAGACCTTCAGCCCGGAGTTCCGCAACCGCCTCGACGCGTGGATCGCCTTCGACGGGTTGCCGGCCGAGGTCATCCGCAAGGTGGTCGACAAGCTGGTGAAGGAGCTGGCCGAGCAGCTCTCCGAGAAGAAGATCACGCTGGAGCTGACCGAGGCCGGTCGCAGCTGGCTCGCCGAGCACGGCTTCGACAAGTCGATGGGCGCCCGCCCCATGGCGCGCCTCATCCAGAACGAGGTGAAGAAGCCGCTCGCCGAGAAGATCCTGTTCGGCGAGCTGAAGGACGGCGGCCGGGTGCGGCTCGGCGTGCGCGGCGACGCGCTCCACCTGGAGGTGTTGCCCGCCCCCGCCCCCGCCTCGCCACCGCCGGCGCCCGCCCTCGCCTGATCGTCAGGGGGGCTCCGCGACGGCCCGGCGGCGGTAGATCTTGTACGCTGCGTCGACCTCGTCGTAACGGCCGCGCGCGAGCTGCGGCGGCACGACCTCTCGCGCCCCGAGCGCGAGAAAGCCATCCGGGGCGAGGCTCGTCCAGAAGAGCTGGTGCGCGCGCTCCTGCAGGCGGGGGTCGAAGTAGATGAGCACGTTGCGACACAGGACGAGGTGGAACTCGTTGAACGAGGCGTCCGTGGCGAGGTCGTGCCGTGAGAAGACGACGTCGCGCCGCAGGGCCGGATCGAGCGCCGCGGCTCCCGCCGACACGCGGTAATAGTCGGAGAAGGCGGCCGTCCCCCCGGCGCGCTGGTAGTGCTGGGTGTACTCGCGCATCACCTCCAGCGGGTAGACGCCGCGGGCGGCTCGCTCCAGCGCCGACGCGTCCACGTCGGTGGCGTAGAGGCGACTGCGCCGGGAGAGGCCCTCCTCGCGGAGGACGATCGCGACGGAGTAGACCTCCTCGCCGGTGGCGCACCCGGCGAGCCAGATGCGGAGGAAGGGGAGCTCGCGCAGGGAGGGCAGCACCGTCTGTCGCAGCCTCCCGAAGAACATCGGGTCCCGGAACATCGTGGTGACCTTGACGCAAATGCGCGCCGCGAACTGCGCCGCGCTGGCATCGTCGCGGAGCACGCGGGTGCTCAGCTCGTCGAGATCGCCCACCCCGTCCTGCAGCATGAGGTGGCGCAGGCGCCGCCCGATCGAGCGCGGTGCGTAGGTGCGGAAGTCCAGTCCGCTGCGCGACCGCAGCCCGGCGAGGAACCGGTCGACCTCCTCGCGGGCCAGCTCGTGGACATCGTCGCCGTCGCCGCCTCCGCCGGTCACCTGCGCGCCACCTGGCCGGGGGCGACGGGCGCGGCGTACAACCAGACGCGCAGCAGGGAGATGAGCTGATCGGTGTCGACCGGCTTCATCACGTAGTCCGAGGCGCCGGCCGCCAGGCAGCGCTCGCGGTCGCCCTTCATGGCCTTCGCCGTGAGCGCGATGATGGGCAGCGCCTGGAACGCGCGCAGCTTGCGGATCTCGCGGGTCGTCTCGTACCCGTCCATCTCCGGCATCATCACGTCCATCAGGACGGCGTCGACGTCGGGGTACCGACGCAGGACGTCGAGGCTGGCGCGGCCGTCCTCGGCGTAGAGCACGACCACGCCGTGACGCTCCAGGGCGCTCGTCACCGCGAAGATGTTTCGCACGTCGTCGTCGACCACCAGCACCTTCTTGCCGCGCAGGAGGAGGTCCGACGCGCCCGCGCGCTCCAGCATGGCGCGCTTCACCTCGGGGAGCGCGGCGTGGTCGCGGTGCAGGTGGAGGGTCGTCTCCTCGAGGAGCTGCTCCGGGGAGTGGGCGCTCTTCACGATGAGACCCTCCGAGAGCGTCTCGAGCGCGCGCTGCTCCTCGTGCCCGAGCTCCTTGCAGGTGTAGACCACCACCGGCACGGGATAGGGGATCTCCGCCCGCACCTGCTTCAACAGCTCGCCCCCTGCGAGATCGGGCAGCAGCAGATCCAGCACGACGCAGTCGAAGCGCTGCGCGGCCAGCGCGGCGAGGGCCTCGCGCGCGGTGCCCACCGCGGTGACGGTGACGTCGCCGTCGCCGACGAGCTGGAGGATGGCGTCCCGCTGCACGCCGTCGTCCTCCACCACCAGCAGGCGGCGGGGGCGGCGGATCGCGAAGGCCAAGAGCTCGTCGAGCGCGGCCCCCAGGGCCTCCGGCGAGGCCTGCTTGCGCACCGAGGCCCAGGCGCCGAGCCGCAGCAACCGATGCTGATCCTCGTCGCGATCCGAGAGGATCTGGATCGGGATGTGCCGCGTCTGAGGATCGTGCTTCAGGCGGTCCAGCACCGACCACCCGTCGAGATCGGAGAGGGCCAGGTCGACGGTGATGGCGGCGGGCTGGAGGTCGCGCGCGAGCGTGAGGGCCAGCTTGCCGCGCTGCGAGACGACCCCCTTCCACCCCCTGCCGCGCGCCAGATCGAGCAAGCAGCGCGCGAGCTGGGGGTCCGGCTCCACGATGAGCAGGACCCGATCACCGGCCACGATGGTGCGCCGATCGTCATCGGCCCAGGCGCTGGGGAGGAGCGCGACCTCGGCCTCGGCGCCCCGCGCCAGCAGCCGCTCGCTGGCGACGGCGCGGTTCTGCCGCTGGGCGCCCGGCGCCGGCGCCCGGCCGGCGCCCGGCACCCTCGCCACCGGCAGGTAGAGCGTGAAGGTGCTGCCCTGCTGCGGCGCCGAGATGACGGCCACCTCGCCGCCGAGCAGCCTCGCGAGCTCACGGCTGATCGAGAGCCCGAGTCCTGTGCCGCCGAACCTGCGCGCGGTGGTGCCGTCGGCCTGCTGGAATGCCTCGAAGATCACCTTCTGCTTGTCGGCCGGGATGCCGATGCCCGTGTCGGCGACGGAGAAGGCGAGGACGCAGTCCGCCTCCGAGAGCGAGACGAGCTCCGGGTTCCAACCGCCGCTGGCGCGGCGCACCTCGAGCCGGACCTGGCCGCGCTCCGTGAACTTCAAGGCGTTCGAGAGCAGGTTCTTCAATACCTGCTGCAGGCGCCGCACGTCGGTGTACACGCTCGGCGGCAAATCCGGGTCGAGGCCGACCTCGAGGGCGAGCCCCTTGGCGGCCGCCCCCTCCCGGAACGTCCGCTCCACATACTCCCGCACGCTCGCCAGCGCGTACTCGTCCAGCTCGAGCTGCATCGTCCCCGACTCGATCTTCGAGAGGTCGAGGATGTCGTTGATGAGGGCGAGCAGATCCGAGCCAGCGCCGTGGATGGTCTGCGCGAACTCGATCTCCCTGGCGGTGAGGTGGCCGTCTGGATTGTCGGCCAGCAGCCGCGCCAGGATGAGGAGGCTGTTCAAGGGGGTGCGCAGCTCGTGCGACATGTTGGCCAGGAACTCGGACTTGTACTTCGAGGAGAGGGCCAGCTGGCGGGCACGGTCCTCCAGCGTCGCCTTGGCCTGCTCGATCTCGCGGTTCTTCCGCTCCACCTCCACGTTCTGCACCTGCAGCAGCCGAGAGCGCTCCTCCAGCTCCTCGTTCGTCTGCTGCAGCTCCTCCTGCTGCGCCTTGAGGCGCTCCTCGGACGCCTGCAGCGACCGGGCCTGGCTCTCCAGCCGCCGGTTCGTCTCGGTGAGCTCCTGCTGCTGGGTCTGCAGCTCCTCGGCCAGCGACTGCGACTGCTTGAGCAGCTCCTCCGTCCGCATGCCGGCCGCGATGGTGTTGAGCACGATGCCGATCGACTCGGTCAGCTGATCGAGGAAGGCGAGGTGGATGTCGCTGAACCGGTAGAAGGAGGCGAGCTCGATGACCGCCTTGACGTGCCCCTCGAACAGCACCGGGATGACCACCAGGTTGGCCGGCTTGGCCTCGCCCAGGCCGGAGCCGATCTCGAGGTAGTCCTCCGGGACGTCCGTGAGGAGGATGCGCTCCCGATCGAGCACGCACTGCCCGACGAGGCCCTCTCCGATCTTGAACTGGTTGGAGAGGGTCTTCCGCTCGCGATAGGCGTAGCTGGAGAGCAGCTTGAGGTAGGGCTGCTCCTCTCGCTGCTCGAGCATGTAGAACACGCCCTGCTGCGCGGCGACGAGCGAGGCCACCTCCTTCAGGATGAGCTTCGAGACGGTCTCGAGGTCACGCTGCCCCTGCAGCATGCGGGTGAACTTGGCCAGGTTCGTCTTGAGCCAGTCCTGCTCGCTGTTCTTCTGGGTGGTGGCGCGCAGGTTCGCGATCATCTGGTTGATGTTGTCCTTCAGCGCCGCCACCTCGCCCTGCGCCGAGACGGCGATGGAGCGGGTGAGGTCGCCCTCGGTGACGGCGGTGGCCACCTCCGCGATGGCGCGCACCTGGGTGGTCAGGTTGGCGGCCAGCTGGTTCACGTTGTCGGTCAGGTCGCGCCAGGCGCCGGCCGCGCCCGGGACCTTGGCCTGGCCGCCCAGCTTCCCCTCCAGGCCGACCTCGCGCGCCACCCCGATGACCTGGAGCGCGAAGATGCCGAGGGTGTCGATCATCGAGTTGATCGTGTCGGCGAGCGCGGCGATCTCGCCCTTCGCCTCCAGGGCGAGCTTCTTGTCGAGGTCTCCGTTCGCCACGCAGGTGACGACGGTGGCGATGCCGCGCACCTGCGCCGTCAAGTTCGACGCCATCGAGTTGACGTTGTCGGTGAGGTCGCCCCAGATGCCTGCCACGCCCTTCACCTGCGCCTGCCCGCCCAGCTTGCCCTCGGTGCCCACCTCGCGCGCGACGCGCGTCACCTCCGAGGCGAACGAGCGCAGCTGATCGACCATCGTGTTGATGGTGTCCTTCAGCTCGAGGATCTCGCCCCGCACCTCGACCGTGATCTTCTTCGACAGATCGCCGGTCGCCACGGCCGTGGTCACGTCGGCGATGTTGCGCACCTGACCCGTCAGGTTGGACGCCATGAGGTTCACGTTGTCGGTGAGGTCCTTCCACGTCCCGGCGACGCCCTTCACCTCGGCCTGGCCCCCCAGCTTGCCGTCCGTGCCCACCTCCCGCGCGACGCGCGTCACCTCCGAGGCAAACGACGAGAGCTGGTCCACCATCGTGTTGATCGTGTCCTTCAGCTCCAGGATCTCGCCCCGCACGTCGACCGTGATCTTCTTCCCCAGGTCGCCCGTCGCGACGGCGGTCGTCACCTCGGCGATGGCCCGCACCTGGCCGGTCAGGTTGGACGCCATGAGGTTCACGTTCTCGGTGAGGTCCTTCCAGCTGCCGGCCACGCCCTTCACCACGGCCTGCCCGCCCAGCTTGCCCTCCGTCCCCACCTCGCGCGCCACGCGCGTCACCTCCGAGACGAACGTGTTGAGGTTGTCCACCATGGTGTTGATCGTGTTCTTGAGGGCCAGGATCTCGCCCTTCACGTCCACCGCGATCTTCTGCGACATGTCGCCGTTCGCGACCGCCGTCGCCACCTTGGCGATGTCGCGCACCTGGGCCGTCAAGCCCGAGGCCATCGAGTTCACGTTGTCGGTGAGGTCCTTCCAGGTCCCGGCGACGCCCTCCACCTCGGCCTGCCCGCCCAGCTTGCCCTCGGTGCCCACCTCGCGCGCGACGCGCGTCACCTCCGAGGCGAACGACGAGAGCTGATCCACCATCGTGTTGATGGTGTCCTTCAGCTCCACGATCTCGCCCCGCACGTCGACCGTGATCTTCTTGCCCAGGTCGCCGTTCGCGACGGCGGTCGTCACCTCGGCGATGGCGCGCACCTGACCGGTCAGGTTGGACGCCATGAGGTTCACGTGGTCGGTGAGGTCCTTCCACGTCCCGGCGACGCCCTCCACCTCGGCCTGACCGCCCAGCTTGCCCTCGGTGCCCACCTCGCGCGCGACGCGCGTCACCTCCGAGGCGAACGACGAGAGCTGGTCCACCATCGTGTTGATCGTGTCCTTCAGCTCCAGGATCTCGCCCCGCGCGTCGACCGTGATCTTCTTCGACAGATCGCCGGTGGCCACCGCCGTCGTCACCTCGGCGATGTTGCGCACCTGACCGGTCAGGTTGGACGCCATGAGGTTCACGTGGTCGGTGAGATCCTTCCAGGTGCCCGCGATGCCCTTCACGTGCGCCTGGCCACCCAGCTTGCCCTCGGTGCCCACCTCGCGCGCGACGCGCGACACCTCCGAGACGAACGACGCGAGCCGATGGACCGTCCGGTTGACCACCTTGGCGGTGCGCAGGTGCTCGCCCTGCAGCGGGCGGCCCTCGATCTCCAGCGACATGCACTGGGAGAGATCCCCTTTCGCCACCGCCCCGATGACCCGCGTCACCTCCGCGGTGGGCTGCACCAGGTCGGCGACCAGTCCGTTCGCCGCGTCGACGCAGGCGGCCCAGGCGCCGCGCGCGCCGGGAAGCGCCGCGCGCTGCGACGTCTGCCCTTGCTTGCCGACGCGCTCGTTGAGCCGTCCCAGCTCGCGGGCGAGCCCGCCGTTCAGCTCGATGATCTCGTTCAGCACGTCGGCGACCTTGCCGGCGAGGCCGGTGCGCGCGACCGGCATGCGGACGCCGAAGTCTCCGTTCCGGACGGCGATGAGGGTCTCGAGCAGCGCGGCGTCGATCGGCTGAGCTCCGCGTCGGGAGGGAAGAACCCGCGCGGCGAGGTGGCCCTTGGCGGCGATGTGGCCATTGCTTCGGTTGGGCATGACCCGCTCCGGACGAGCCGTTCACGAGAGGCGATCGAGCAGCCGGGACAGCTCGTCGAAGTCGACCGGCTTCACCAGATGTGCGTCGAATCCGGCCTCGAGCGCGCGCTGGCGATCCTCGGGCCGGCCATAGCCGGTCATGGCGACGAGTCGGGTCGAGAGCGGCGTCGACCGCAGCTCGCGCGCCACCTGGTACCCGTCGAGACCGGGCAGTCCGATGTCCACCAGCGCCACGCGCGGCGCGCGGCCTCGGATGAGCTCGACGCCGGCGCGGCCGTCCTCGGCCTCGTGCACGGCGTGCCCACGCAGCTCGAGCAAGGCCCTGAGCGAGTCTCGGATGTCGACGTTGTCCTCGACGAGGACGATCTCGGCCGGTCGCCCGCGCTCGACCAGGGGCGGCGTGCTCGCCGCGAGGTCGGGCGCCGTGCGCGGCTCGATGCACTCGTCGGTGGCGGGCAGCCGGATCACGAGCTCGCTCCCGTGGCCGAGGCCGCGGCTCTCGGCGTGGATGGTGCCGCCATGCAGCTCGACCAGGGTGCGCACCAGGGTGAGGCCGAGCCCCAGCCCCCCCAGCGCCCGATCCGAGGCCTGATCGGCCTGTACGAATACATCGAAGATCCGCGGCAACATCTCGGGGGAGATGCCGATGCCGTCGTCCTGGACGGCCACCGTCAGCACCTCGCCGTCGCGCCTCGCCGAGAGGCGGAGGTGTCCGCCACGATCGGTGTACTTGGCGGCGTTGTTGAGGAGGTTCGCGAAGACTTGCGCCAGCCGCGCCGGGTCCCCGTTCACGGGCAAGGGCTCGCCCGGGAGGGAGACCTCGAGCTCGTGGGACCGCGTGACCACCAGCGCCTCCGTGGCGTGCACCGCGTCGCGCACCGCGTCGCGCAGGTCGATCACCTGGCGCCTGAGCTCGATCTTTCCGTTGCGGATGCGCGACACGTCGAGGAGGTCGTCGAGGAGCCGTGTCATGTGCGCGAGCTGCCGGTCGGCCGCCTCCATCACACGCTGCAGCTGCGGGTTCGGCGCAGCCGTCCGCTGCATGAGCTTGACCGCGTTGTGCACGGGCGCGAGCGGGTTGCGCAGCTCGTGCCCGAGCATGGCCAGGAACTGATCCTTGCGCTCGTCTGCCGCTCTCAGCTCTTGCGCGGAGCGCCGCAGCTCGTCGACCAGCCGCGCCCGCTCCAGCGCGGCCGCGATCTGGTCGCAGACGAGCTCCATCACGGCCACCTCGTCGGGCGCGAGGGCGGCGCGGCGCGCGGTCCCGAAGACCACCGTCCCATGAAGGCGCCCTCCCGCGGCGAGCGGGTGACTGGCGAGCGCCGTCAGCCCCAGCTCGGAAGGGGCCTCCTGCCCGCCGTCCTCGGCGCGGTGGATGAGCGCCACCTCGAGGCCGAGGTGGTCGGCCACGCGCGGGAGGAGCCGGCCGGCGACGGCCCACGGCTCGTCGCCGAGCAGCAAGAGCTCGCTCGCGACCTCGGAGAGGATCTGCAACCGCTCGTTCGACCGCTGCAACGCCTCGGCGGCCTGGCGCTCGCGCTCCACCTGCTCGCGGAGCCCCTCCTCTTCCCAGCGCCGGCGGGCCTGCTCGAGCCGCTGGGCGTGCTCGCGCCGCTCCGCCCGTTGCAGCAGGGCCGCCTGGCGCCGGATCTCGTCCGTCTTTCGATGGAGCTCGATCAGGACCGAGACCTTGCCCCTCAGGACCTCCGGGACGATGGGCTTGGTGAGGAAGTCGACCGCGCCGAGCGCGTACCCGCGCACCTCCTGCTCCCGCGTCCGGTCGAAGGCGGTGAGGAACATGATGGGGGTCCGGCGCGAGCGGCTGCGCGCCCGGATCAGCTCCGCCGCCTCGAACCCATCCATGCCGGGCATGCGGACGTCGAGCAGGATGAGCGCGAAGTCCTGCTGGAGCAGGCAGCGCAGGGCCTCGGGGCCGGAGCGCGCCTTCACCACCCGCGCGTCGAGGTCGGCCAGCATGGCCTCCATCGCCGTCAGGTTGCCCTCGACGTCGTCGACGACGAGGATGTCGAGCGAAGCGGACGCCAGCTCCGCCGGGGGCGAGAGGCCTTCCGGGGGCACTTCCTGTGCGTGCGTGATGCGCGGAGGTAGCATCCGAGTCGGGGGGCGACCGCGACTCGGTAAACGTTACGACCGCACGCCCGACTTCCGAGCCCCTGGCCGGGGGCCACCCCGGTCGGCCGCCGGGCTCGTCAGGGCATCTTCGCGATGAGATCGAACGCCTCGGCGCGAGCCGCCCCGAGCGCGAGGTCTTCCATCTTCAGCGCCTGGCGTGCCTCCTCGAAGGTGCCGCTCCAGTTCACGTCCAGGCCTTCCAGCGGCGCCTCCGGCGTGTGGAACGACCCCGCATCAGCGTCTTCGGGCGGGGGTAGCATGCCGGCCCCGGCCTCCCAGCACAGCTGCTCTGCGATGACCAGCGCGGCGTTCGCCTGCTCGGCGCGGCCGTTCACCACCACGTCGTGGTGGTGCGAGACGAGCTGCTGGATGGGCGCGGGCAGCTTCCATTGGCGGGCGAGCAGGCCCGAGGCATCGACGTGCACCGCGTCCAGCACGGGCATGATCGTCCCGAGGGGCAGCCCCTTCCACTCCGGCCGATCGATGATGGCCAGGAGCCCGGCCGCGAAACCGACGTCGTGGAGGAGCCCGCACAGGAAGGAATACTCCGCGTTGACGAGGGTCCGCCGGCAGATGACGCGGGACACGTGCGCCACCGCCGTCGAATGCCGGTAGAGCCGCGCCATGACCTCGTCGTAGCCCGGCACGCGAAAGATCTTGAGGTGGAGCGCCGCCTCCAGCACGAGGTCGCGCAGCGACTTCAGCCCGAGGCGGATGGTCGCCTGGTGGAGCGACATGACCGGTGAGCGCGAGGCGTAGAAGGCGGACTGTGCGATGGAGAGGACGCGCGCCGCCAGCACCGGGTCCTTCTCCAGCACCTCGACCACCTCGCCGAACTGCACGTTCGGTCGCGCGGCGAGCTGCATGACCTCGAGCGCGACCGCGGGGAGGGTCGGCGCGCGAAAGGAGGGCGAGGCCAGCGCCTTCTGCACGGCCGCGGTCAGCTCGACGGGATCGATCTCGCCCGGCGCCGTCTGGTTGATGTCGTCGGTGTGCACGGTAGCCACCGCCGGATGGCTAGCGACGTTCGTGCCAGCGAAGGGCCCGGTGAACGGGCACTTCGCGCCGGGTCGGGCGGGCCCGGGGTCGATCCCCGCCCCCCACCCGACCCAGGAAGCCGGCCCGCGGTGTGAGGCTGGGCCCACGTTGGAGTACAACCCCGTCGGTGGACCCCCTCCCGATCGATGCGCTCATGCCGCAGGTGGTAGCCGCCCTGCGGGACGGCCCGGCGCTCGTCCTGGAGGCGCCGCCCGGCGCGGGGAAGACGACGCGCGTGCCCCGCGCGATCCTCGAGGCGGGGCTGGCCGGGTTGGGCGAGATCGTGGTGCTGGAGCCGAGGCGGCTGGCCGCCCGCATGGCGGCTCGGCGGGTGGCGGAGGAGCTGGGGGAGCCACCCGGAGAGACGATCGGCTGGCAGGTGCGGTTCGAGGACGTCACCGGGCCGCGCACGCGCATCCGCTACCTGACGGAGGCCCTGCTCACCCGGCGGCTCCTCACCGACCCCGCGCTCCCCGGCGTGGCGGCGGTGGTGCTGGACGAGTTCCACGAGCGCCACCTCGACGGAGATCTGGCGCTGGCGCTCCTGCGCCGGCTCATCGGCGGCGATCGGCCGGACCTCAAGCTGGTGGTGATGTCGGCCACGCTCCAGGCCGATCCGGTGGCGCGCTTCCTCGGCGCCCCGGCGCTCCGCTCGGAGGGCCGCGCCTTCCCGGTGGCGGTCGAGTTCCTCTCGCCCGAGGAGGCGGCGCGCGACCTGCGCCTGGGCGAGCGCGTGGCGGCGGCGGTGAAGCGGGTCCTGCGCGAGGAGCCCGACGGTCACGTGCTGGTCTTCCTCCCCGGCGCGGCCGAGATCCGGTGGGCGCGCGAGGCGCTCGCGGGGCTGTCGGCGGCGGAGGTGCTGCCGCTCCATGGCGAGCTCCCGACCGAGGAGCAGGACCGGGCGGTGCGGCCGTCCGCGCGGCGAAAGGTCATCCTGTCGACGAACGTCGCCGAGACGTCGGTGACGATCGAGGGGGTGGTGGCGGTGGTGGACGCCGGGCTGGCGCGGGTGGCCTCGCACTCTCCGTGGTCGGGGCTCCCGACGCTCGAGCTGCGCAAGGTGAGCCGGGCCTCGGCCGCGCAGCGCGCCGGGCGCGCCGGCCGCACCCGGGCCGGCCGCTGCCTCCGGCTCTACACGCGCCACGACCACGACGGCCGCCCCGAGTTCGATCTGCCCGAGATCCAGCGCGAGGACCTGGCCGACACCGCGCTCACGCTCGCCGCCCTGGAGGCACGAGCCGATCGCGCGTGCCCCGAACCGAGCGGTGCCGCGGCGTCGAACGGCGAGTTCTGGCTCGATCCCCCTCCCCCCGCAGCCTGGAGCGCCGCGCAGGCGCTGCTGCGTGACCTCGGCGCGCTCGACGGCGCGGGACGCATCACCGCGCTGGGCCGGCGCCTCACGCGCTTCCCCCTCCATCCGCGGCTCGGCCGGCTCGTGTTGGCTGCCGAGGAGGCCGGCGCCGGACGTGAGGGGGCGCTCGCGGCGGCGCTCCTCGGCGAGCGCGACATCCGGGAGCGGTGGGGCGCTCGGGGCGGCGGCGGGAGCGCTCCCACCGGTCCCTCGGACCTCCTCGAGCTCGCCTCGCTCTTCGACGAGGCGCGCCGCGCTCGCTTCGCGGACGGCGCGCTCGGCCGGCTCGGACTGGTCCCCGGCGCGGTGCAGGCGGTGGAGAGGGCGCGCCGACAGGTGGAGCGGCTGGTGAAGCGCTCGATTGCTGATCCGTCCGCCCTGAGCGTAGCGTCGCCGGAGGCGGCGCGTAGTCGAAGGGCCGCGACCTCGACCGCGAACGCGAACGCGAACGCGAACGCGAGGGATCGGGCGATCCTGCTCGCCACGCTCTCCGCCTTCCCCGACCGCGTCGCGCGCCGGCGCGCGCCGGGGTCGGACGAGGTGGTGCTCGCTGGCGGCGGCAGCGCGCGCCTCGCGCCAGAGAGCGTCGTGCGCGAGGCGCCCCTCCTCGTCGCGGTCGACGCGGAGGAGCGGCGCACCCGAGCCCCCGGGGGACGACCGGCCGGCGCCACGGCGGGCGTGACGATCCGGGTCGCCAGCGCCGTGACGCAGGAGCTCCTGCTCGACCTCTTCCCGGACGCGCTCCGCTACGAGGACGAGGTGCGCTGGAACCCGCAGGCGGAGCGGGTGGACGCCTTCGAGCGGCTCCTCTATCGCGACCTCGTCATCGAGGAGGGCCGGGCGGCGCGGGTCGACCCCGAGCGCGCGGCGGCGGCGCTGTTCGAAGCGGCCCGCGCGCGCGGCGCCCGCGCCTTCGCCGCGGAGGGCGCGCTGGACCGGCTCCTCGCCCGGGTCGCCTTCGCCGCCGGGCACGCGCCGGAGAGCGGGCTCGCTCCGGCTGGGGAGGAGGACCTCCTCCGCGCCCTGCGCTCGGCTTGCGAGGGCCGGCGCAGCTTCGCCGAGCTGCGCGAGGCCGGGCTCGAGGCCGCCCTGCTCGCAGCGCTCGCCCCCTCGGCGCGCGCCATGGTGGAGCGCCTCGCCCCGGAGCGCGTGACGCTCCCGGGGGGACGATCCGTGAAGGTCCAGTACGAGGGCGGCGAGAAGCCGCCCTTCATCGAGAGTCGCCTGCAGGACTTCTTCGGGCTCGCCGACGGCCCGCGCCTCGCGGGCGGGCGGGTGCCGCTCGTCCTCCATCTGCTCGCGCCCAGCGGCCGGGCGCAGCAGGTGACCACCGACCTGGCAGGGTTCTGGTCCCGACACTATCCAGCGCTGCGGCGCGAGCTGATGCGGCGATACCCGCGTCACGCCTGGCCGGAGGATCCGCTGCACGCCGTGCCGCCGCCGCCACGAAGGCCGCGCTAGGAGCAGCTAGCGAGGGTCGAGGTGCGACTTACCTTTCGCTCATGGGCCGCGTGCTCATCGGCACGAGCGGGTTCGTTTACCCCCACTGGAAGGGCATCCTCTACCCGGAGGACCTGCCGCAGCGGCTCTGGCTCGATCACTACGCCCACGAGTTCCCCACCGTCGAGCTCAACACGACCTTCTACCGTCTGCCACGCGCCGAGTCGGTCGAGCGCTGGCGCGCCGAGACGCCCCCAGGCTTCGTCTTCGCAGCCAAGGGCAGCCGCTACCTGACCCATCTGAAGCGGCTCGTCGACCCGCAGCCCGGCCTGGCTCGCTACTTCGAGCCGGTCTCGCTGCTCCGCCGCAAGCTGGCGGTCGTGCTTTGGCAGCTCCCGCCGCGCTGGAACGTGAACCCCGAGCGGCTCGCCACGTTTCTAACCGCGCTCCCACGCCGCTTTCGGCACGCGGTCGAGTTCCGCGACGAGAGCTGGTACCAACCCGCCATCTGCGACGTGCTCGATCGCCACGGCGCCGCCTTCTGCGAGCACGACCTCGTCCGCCTGCGTCCGCCGCGCCTCACCGGCGGGTTCCGGTACGTCCGGTTGCACGGCCACACCGGCAAGTACCAGGGACGCTACGGGTCGCGGGCGCTCGCCCCGTTCGCGCGCGAGCTGTCCCGGTTCGCGCGCGAGGGCGACGCCTTCGTCTACTTCAACAACGACGTCGGCGGACACGCCGTCCACGACGCGCGCGAGCTCACTGCCCTGCTGCCGGAGGCGGTGATGGCCTCCTAGTACTCGAACAGCATCCGGTCCGGATCCTCGATGCAGTCCTTCACCCGCACCAGGAAGGAGACCGCCTCACGGCCGTCGATGAGGCGGTGATCGTACGAGAGCGCGACGTACATCATCGGGCGCACCACGACCTCGTCACCCGCGCCCACCACGGCCCGCTTCTCGATCTTGTGCAGGCCGAGGATGCCGGACTGCGGGGGGTTCAGGATGGGCGTCGACAGCAGCGAGCCGTAGATGCCGCCGTTCGAGATGGTGAACGTGCCGCCCTCCAGATCCTGGAGGGTGATGCGGTTCTCCTTCGCCTTCTTGCCCAGCTCGCCGATGCCCTTCTCGATCTCGGCGAACGTGAGCTGGTCGGCCTCCTTCAGCACCGGCACCACCAGGCCCTTCCCGCCGCCGACGGCCACCCCGATGTCGTAGTGGTCCTTGTAAACGATGTCCTGGCCGCGCACCTCGGCGTTCACCGTCGGCCAGGCGCGCAACGCCTCCACCGATGCCTTCACGAAGAAGGACATGAAGCCGAGCTTCACCCCGTGGGCCTTCAGGAACGCCTCGCCGTGCTTCTCGCGCAGGGCGATGACGCGCGACATGTCGACCTCGTTGAAGGTCGTCAGGATCGCGGCGTTCTGCTGCGCCTCCAGGAGGCGGCGCGCCACCGTCCGCCGGAGCGGCGTCATGGGGACGACGCGCTCGCGCTCCCCTCTGCGGGCGCCGTCCCCGCCCGGCATCGCGGGCGCGGGGGAAGGAACGGCCCTCGCCTCGAGGGCGCGCTCGACATCGGCGCGGCGCACCACCGGGCCGCTCGTCACGCCCGCGGCATCGAGGCCGCGCTCGGCCATGAGGCGGCGGACCGAGGGTGGGGCGCGGACCCCGCCTGCCCGAGGGGCACCGTTCTCTCGCCCGGCGAGGGTCGCGGTCGGGGCGGGGGTCGAGGTCGAGGTCGAGGTCGGGGTCGGGGTCGGGGTCGGGGTCGCGGTCGGGGTCGAGGTCGGCTTCGCGGTCGCGGTCGTGGTCGGGGCCGAGGTCGGCTTCGCGGTCGAGGTCGCGGCGACCGCGCCAGCCTCCAGCTCGCCGATCACCTCACCCACCGCCACGTTCGTGCCGCTCGCCTTCAAGATCTTCCGCAGCACGCCGGCGGCCGGCGCCGGCAGCGCCACGGTGGCCTTCTCGCTCTCCACCTCCACGACAGGCTCGTCGGCCTGGACCGCGTCTCCTTCCTTCTTGAGCCAGTTCCCCACCGTGGCCTGGGTGATGGACTCCCCCAGCGCCGGGACGCGCAGCTCGATCGCCATGTCCTGTCACCCTCCGGCGGCGACGGCGGGCCGCGACGGCGCACCGATCGCCTGGTTCACGAGGCCTTGCTGCTCCAGCTTGTGGCGGGTGGTCGAACCCGCCGCCGGGCTCGCCGAAGGCGGGCGCGAGATGCACGAGAAGTCCATCACGCCGCGCAGGAGCGGCGAGAGGTGCAGGTTCATGAACTCCCAGGCCCCCATGTTACGCGGCTCCTCCTGCACCCACACCACCTCCCGGCTCTGACCATAGCGGGACAAGACGCCGAGCAGGTGATCGGCATTCAGCGGATAGAGCTGCTCGATCCGGACGATCACGACCTGCCGGGCCTGCTGTTCGGCCCGGGCCGCGGCCAGCTCGTACGAGATCTTGCCCGAGCAGAGGAGGACGCGCGTGACGTCCGATGGTTCGCCCAGCTCGTCGGGGATGAAGTACTTGAAGCCACCCTCCGTGAACTCGGACAGGGACGAGACCGCCTGCGGATGGCGCAGCAGGCTCTTCGGCGACATGACGACGAGCGGCTTCCGCCAGTCGGCCAGCACCTGACGGCGGAGCGCGTGGAAGAGCTGCGCCGGCGTGGTGAGGTTCATCACCTGCCAGTTGTCCTCGACCGACAGCTCGAGGAAACGCTCCAGCCGCGCCGACGAGTGCTCGGGGCCCTGCCCCTCCATGCCGTGCGGCAGGAGCAGCACGAGCCCGGAGAGGCGGTTCCACTTGGCCTCGGACGACGAGAGGAACTGGTCGACGATGACCTGCGCCGCGTTCACGAAGTCGCCGAACTGCGCCTCCCAGATGGTGAGGCCGTCCGGCATCTCCAGGCTGTAGCCGTAGTCGAAACCGAGCACGCCCGCCTCGCTGAGCGGGCTGTCGCGCACCTCGACCGCCCCCTGTCCGTCGCGCAGGTGTCCGAGCGGCGAGTAGGGCTGCCCCGTCTGCTGGTCGAACAGCACCGCGTGGCGGTGGCTGAAGGTGCCGCGCCGAACGTCCTGCCCGGACAGGCGCACCCGCACCCCCTCCCACGCCAGCGTCCCGTAGGCGAGCGCCTCGCCCATGCCCCAGTCGACGGGCCGCTTCCCCGCCACCATCTCGGCGCGACCCTCGAGCAGCTTCGCCACCTTGGGGTGGATGTTGAAGCCGGGTGGCACGGTGGCGAGGACCTTCCCCACCTGCCCGAGCAGCTCGGACGCGACGACGGTCCGGATCTCGGCCGAGGTGCCGGCGATCGGCCCGCCGCGATAGTGCGCCTTCACCCCGCGGACGAGCGGCGGGCCGGGCGTGACGGCGATGGCGGCCGAGGCCTGGTAGGCCTCCTCCAGCCCGCGACGGACCGAGGCCGAGAGCGCCTCGACGTCGTCGGGCGAGACCACCTTCTTCTCGACCAGCTCGGCCGCGTAGCGCTGCCGCAGCGACGGCTTCCGCTGGATGGCCCGGTACATGACGGGCTGGGTGAAGGCCGGCTCGTCGCCCTCGTTGTGCCCGTACTTGCGGTAACACCACAGGTCGATGACCGCGTCGGAGTGGAAGCGCTGCCGGAAGTCGACCGCCAGGAGCACCGTCTGCGCGATCGCCTCCAGATCCTCGCCGTTCACGTGGAAGACCGGGATCTGCAGCATGCGCGCCACGTCGGTGGCGTAGAAGGTCGAGCGGGCGTCGCGCGGCGAGGTCGTGAAGCCGACCTGGTTGTTCACCACCACGTGGATCGTTCCACCCACCGTGTAGCCGTCGAGGAGCGACATGTTGAGGCACTCGGCCACGATCCCCTGCCCGGCGAAGGCGGCGTCGCCGTGGATGATGACGGGCAACACGGCCGAGCGGGCGAAGTCGCGGTAGCGGTCCTGCCGGGCGCGGACCTTGCCCTGCACCACCGTGCTGATCCACTCCAGGTGCGAGGGGTTGAAGGCGAGCGACACCTGCACCGGCGCGCCCTCGGGGGTCGCCTTCTCGCCCTGGTAGCCGAGGTGGTACTTCACGTCGCCGCCGCCGCCGATGATGGTGCGGTCGCGGAACTCGCCGAAGATCTGCTTGGCCGGCTTGCCCACCACGTTCGCGAGCACGTTCAGCCGCCCGCGGTGCGCCATGCCGATGGCGATGTCCTTCACGCCGTGGCCGACCGCGCGGTCGATGACGAGCTCGAGCATCGGCACGAGCCCTTCGGCCCCCTCCAGGCTGAAGCGCTTCGCGCCGAGGAAGCGCGTGCCGAGGAACTGCTCGAAGAGCTCCGCCTCGGTGAGCTTGCGGAGGAGGAAGCGCTCGGTGTCCGGCGTGAGCGTGATGCGGTTGCGCGTCCGCTCCATCCGCTCCTCCAGCCAGGAGCGGAGGTCCATGTCGTGCAGGTGCGCCAGCTCCACGCCGAGCGAGCGGCAGTAGGTCTCCTTCAGGTGCGCCACCAGCTCGCGCAGGGTGTGCCGGCCGCTCCCGGTCACGTCGTCCTTCACCGGCCGATCGAGGTCGGCCTCGGACAGGCCGAACGTGCCGAGCCCGAGCTCGGCTTGCGTGTCGCGCCGCTCGAGGCCGAGCGGGTCCAGTCGGGCGTGGAGGTGGCCGTGCTCGCGGTACGCCTGCACCAGCCGGTCGACCTTGAACTGCAAGGCCTCCAGTCCGGAGCCGGCGCCCGGGCGGGCCGCCGCCGCGGCGTGCCCGTCCAGTCGTCCGTCGCCGTCATGACGGCGCGGGAAGGGAGCGTCCGGACGGCGCAAGACCTCGTACGGCGGGGCCTTCTCCCCCGCCGCCAGCTGCTGGAAATATCCACGCCAGGCCGGCTCGACCGACTCCGGATCCCGGAGGTAGTCGAAATACAGCTCCTCGACGTAGCCCAGGTTCGAGAAGCTCGGGCTCCCGGCGCGTTGCTCGGGCTCGGATGCCATGTGCTCGTATCTAATTGGCGCGGCGCCCGAGGCGCGTAAAACTGTGGCCGAATGCGCGCACATCCGGACCTGGTCGACCCCACCGGCGTGGGCGAGCGGCGCCTCGCGTGGTGGTCGGAGCTCGTCCCGCCGCCGGAGCGGCTCGGTGTGGCAGATGACCGCACCACGGCCGAAGGTGCGCTGCGGCGCGCCCGCAGCGGCGAGACCCTCCTCTTCCAGGGCGACTGGCACAACGCTCGGCAGCTCCTCGCGGCGATGGGCCGCCGGCTCCGCCCACCACCGCCGCGCGGTCGCGGCCTGGCGGACGTGTTCCGCGCGGAACGCGCGTCGAAGCGGGTCGAGCACGAGCTCCTCGGGCGGCTGGCGGTGCCTCTCGGGCCGGGCTGGACCTCTCCGCTCCGGCGGGCGCCCGACCTCGGAGCCCCGCTCCAGGCCGCCTTCGGGCCGGGGCCGCAGGGGGCCGCGGCCATGCCCTTGCGCGAGATCCTGGGCGCGGTCGGCGCCCATCAGTGGCGCGTGCGCGGGGTGCCCGTACCCGCGCTGGGCGGCAACCTGCACCCCGCGTACGGCGTCTTCGCGCCCGTGCGGGGCGAGTACGTCGGCCTGGTGGCGGAGGCCATCGCGCGCTCGGGATCTCTCGGCGGCCGGACAGCCTTCGACATCGGCACCGGCACCGGCGTGCTCGCCTTGCTGCTCGCCCGCGCCGGTGCGCGCGTCGTCGCCACCGACCTCGAGCCGCGGGCGGTCGCCTGTGCCCGCGAGCACGCCGCCCGCTTCGGCCTGGCCGCCGAGATCGAGGTCGTGGAGGCGGACCTCTTCCCTCCCGGACGGGCCGACCTCGTGGTGGCGAATCCGCCCTGGATCCCCTCCACGCCGTATGGGCCCCTCGACCGCGCCGTCTACGATCCCGGCGGGGAGATCCTGGCGCGGCTCGTGGCGGGCCTGCCGGAGCACCTCGCCCAAGCCGGCGAGGGGTGGCTCGTGCTCTCCGATCTGGCGGAGCGGCTCGGGCTGCGAGCGCCGGGCGCGCTGCCGGGCCTGCTCGCCGGCGCCGGCCTGCGCGTCGCCTTCACCCTCGAGACGCGCCCCACCCACGCGCGCGCCGATGACGCGACCGACCCGCTCGCCAGCGCCCGCGCCGCCGAGGTGACGCGGCTCTACGCGCTGCGGGTGGAGTGACCATCGTGGCGACGGCGGGGGACAAGCCCCCGCCCTACGGAGCTGCCTGAGTAGGGCGGGGGTTCATCCCCCGCCGCAGACCTCGCGGCTCACGGACCACCGGCCGCGTGTCCAACGGGACCGGCCAGTGCCCTCTGCGGGCCATCCACGCGGAACGAGCGGAGGACGGCCGCCACCGGCCGGCGCGGGGTGGCGCGCAGCGGGCGGCCGTAGCCCAGGCGCATGAGGACTTGCGGGTAGCGGCGGTCGCCGAGCTCTTCGCGGAGCCGGGCCCGCGCCGATCGCACCTCCACCGCCTGGCTGAAGAAGGACGCGGAGAGCCCGTGCGCAGCGGCACGCAGGAGCACGCGCTGCATGGCGCGGCCCGCGGAAAGCCAGTCGGCGGGTCCGTCGTGGTCGGTGGACAGCGCCAGGAGCACCCGCGCGTGGAGCGCATGGTGGCGGTCGCGCCCCTCTTCGTCCGAGACGCCGCTGCTCACCCGCATCAGGATGCCGTGGAGCGCCGACCCGGCCGCGGAGCGCCCATGCGCATAGCTCGGCATGCCGTCGCCCTCGCGGCCCAGGTTGTCGCGAGACCAGCTGGTGAGCTCGGCGCGGAAGCGCGGGTTCGACCACTGCGCGCGATCGGCTTCCGCGAGCAGCTCCGCCAGCGCCGGGCGCGCGCCCGGCTCGATGACGCGAACCTTGCCGCCGAGCTGAGCGGCCTCGCGCACCAGCGTGCCGAGGAGGGCGGCGGGCACGTCACGGACCTCGTGCGCGAAGCGATCGGTCCGCCGCCGCGGTATGGCGGCGTGGAGCGCCTCGTCTTCGGGCGTCGGCCGCCGGGCCTCCTCCAGCGTCAGGCGCGCCAGCAGGCCGTCCTTGCGCCCGGCCGCCAGGATCTCGACCGACGCCATGCACCCTTGCTGCAGCGCGGCCACCTCGACGTTCTGGAGCGCGGCACCGCAGGCCATGACGAGCTCTCGTCCATCGGGATCGGCGGCGCGCAACGTCCGCCGCCAATCGCCGTAGACCCGCAGCTCGCGGCCCTCGATGTCGAACAACCAGGGCTGCGTGTTGTGACGCGACGGGGCGAGGATCGCTGACTCGAGCAGGTGCCGCAGCCGCTCGGCGGGGCTCATGAGCTGCGCAGGATTGTCCACCGGCCGTCCCCCCTCCCTCGCCGGCACCGGCTTGTAAGAGAGAGTAGCTGCCTGGTCGCCAGCTCCGCAAAGCCCCTCCCGGTCCCTCCCGGCGCGGTATCACGCGATGCTAGAAGATCCGCATCGGCGCCGAGATTCTCATCATCCTCCTGCTGGTGCTCGCGAACGGCTTCTTCGCGGGAGCCGAGATCGCGGTCATCGCCGTCCGGAAGACGCGCCTCGCCCAGCTCGTGGAGGAGGGGCGCCGCGGCGCCCGGGCCGTCGCGGCGCTGCGGGAGCACCCCGAACAATTCCTGGCCACCGTCCAGATCGGGGTGACGGTCGTGACTGCCACCGCCGCAGCCTTCGGTGGCGCGACGTTCGCGGCGCACCTGGCGCCGCTCGTCAGGCAGGTCCCGGGGCTCGCACCCTACGCGGAGGATCTGGCCCTGGCGGCGGTGGTGGTGATCGTCTCGTACCTCTCGCTCGTGCTGGGAGAGCTGGTGCCGAAGTCACTCGCGCTCCGCGGAGCCGAGCCCATGGCGCTCGCGATCGCGCGTCCCCTGCTCGCCCTCTCCATCGTCGCCCGCCCCCTGGTCTCGCTCCTCACCCGCAGCTCGAACCTCGTGCTCGCGCCCTTCGGCGACCGCACCACCTTCACGGAGGCGCGGGTCTCGATGGAGGAGCTGGCGCAGATCGTCGACGAGGCCACGCGTACGGGCACGCTCGACGCCAAGGCGGGCGAGATCGCCTCGCGCGCGCTCGGGTTCGGCGAGCTCACCGCCGCCGAGGTGATGGTGCCGCGCGGCCAGATCGTGGCGGTGCGCCGCGACGTGACCAACGACGAGCTGCGCCGCATCCTGCTGGAGGAGGGCCACGCCCGGCTGCCGGTGTATCAGGGCTCGCTCGACGAGGTGGTGGGCTATCTCGTGGCGCGGGAGGCGCTGGCGCTCTTCTCGGGGGAGGGCCTCGTCATCCTCGAGGACCTGATCCGGCCGGCGCACTTCGTCCCCGAGACCGCCCGAGCGGTGGAGGTGCTCCGCGACCTGCAATCCCGCCGCCTGCACCTCGCGCTGGTGGTGGACGAGCACGGCGGGGTGGCCGGGCTCGTGACGCTGGAGGACCTGGTCGAGGAGCTGGTGGGAGAGATCATGGGCGAGGCCGAGGAGGCCGTTCCGTGGCTCGTACCCGCACCCGGCGGCGACGTGCTCGCGCGCGGCGACGCACCGATCCGCGAGGTGAACCGCCACCTCGAGCCGCCGCTGCCCGAGGGCGATGGCTACTCGACGGTGGGCGGGCTCTGCATCGCGTTCGCGGGCGGCATCCCCGCCATCGGAACGCGCCTCGCGCTCCCCAACGGCACTTCGCTGGAGGTCACCGAGGCCACGGCGCGCCGCGTGCTGCGCGTTCGCATCACCCCGCGCCCGCCTACAGATCGCGCGGAGCGTCCTGCCGGAGCATGAACCCACCGTGCGGGTCGGACGGACCGTCAAAATGGGGGAGCCCCGAGTGCCCGTGGAACGCGGGGCCGCTCTCCGGCGCGCAGCCGTAAGCGTTGCGCATCCGGCCGACCAGCGCCGAGAGGTGCGTGGTGTCCTCGCCGGGCTCGCCCTGCATCGAGCGGGCGATGTCGGGATCCGACATCAACGTCCCGGTGGTCATGTGCTCGCACACGTAGGAAGGCTTCAGGCACTGGTTCCTCATCGCGACGTGCCACTCCACCCAGTTCGTCGGCTCGCAGGCGGCCGGATACAGCTGCCGCAGGAGCGGGCGGGCCACGACCGGCCCGGCGGCCACGAGCACCGCCAGCAGGACGAGGGTGGCCGCGAGCCGGCGAGCCCGGCGAGGCGAGCCGGGTTTGGCGGGCGTGGGCCCAGGGAGATCGCTGCGGCAGTGCTTGCACCGGATGGCTGCGTCCTGGATCTCCTCCGCGCAAAATGGACACAGCTTCATGACGCCTCCCCGTATCGTGGACCGATGACCTCCTCTTTGATGTAAGCCTCGCCGGCACCAGCCGCCCGCAGCAGCCCGGCAAACTGGCGTGTCCCTGGAGGGGCTCAGTGCTGGCGAGCTATCAGCCCTTGAAACGGCGCTTCGCTCCATCGCGGATGGCGCGCGCGAGGTGGTGCCCAGCGAGGCTCGCCTCCGCGCCGGCGACCAGCTCCACCCGAACGCGCTCCGGCACCCTCACCCCGGTCGGCAACACGGCGCCGCCCGCCCGCAGGCGCAGGGCGGCGAGCGGCAGCTCGATGCCATGCGGGGTGAGGCACAGCTCGCGCAAGCGCCGCAGCAGCGCGCGCGCGGTGAGGCGGACCCGCTCCGCCGGCAACATCTGCAGCGTCACCGACGAGCGTCCGATGCGGACCTCCTGCTCGGCGACCACGCCGAGGTCCACCGCCAGCGGTACGAGCGCGGCCAGACCGTCCGCCGGACCGTACCGGTAGAACGTGCGCAGCACCGCCCCGCAGGCCGGGCAGGCGAGGCCATCGACCTCGTCGAGCCCACGCACGCGCAGCAGGTGGACCGCGTAGACCTCGGCCTCGCACGACGCGCAGCGCTCGCGCGGGCCGAGCGCGAGGAGGACGCGCGCTGCGAGCGCCTTGATACGCTCGTCGGCGAGGGCGCCCCGCACTCCGGCCGCGAGGTCCGACCCGGCCAGCTGGAGGCCAGCCACGATCCCATCCCTGCCGAGGCGCAGGCCGACCTCGACCTCGCGCGGCAGATCGGCGAGGGCACGCCCGAGGTCCGGCGCGACTTCCCAGCCGGCGCGGACCGCGTCCCAGCGCTCCGCCAGTCGCACCGACGACGCGAACGGCGGAGGAGGGGAGCCTGCCGCCTCTCCCAACCAGGCGAGGAGCGTCAGCGCTGCCTGCCACGGCTCCGGCGCGGCGGCCTGCTCGACCAGGCGTCGCGCCAACCTGCGCCCCTCCGAGCCGAGCAACCCATCGTCCGCTTTGCGGATGAGCGGGCTGCCGGCGATCAGGCCCTCCACTCCGCCATCCCTGACGAGGGAACTCCCAGGCGCCGCGACCGCCGGGTGGGCTGGCGCGCGAGAGAGCGCTCGCGCCGCCGGCCCGAGCGCATCGAGCAGCGCGAGCGCGGCCGCGCGAGCGGTCCTCGCCTGCGCGTCCGCGAGGTCGCGCGCCTCGGCGAGCGCGTCGCCGCCCTCCTCCGCGCGCCGTACGGCATCCTCCCTCAGCCGCGCCGCGGGCGAGGTCTCCAGCCGGTGCCTGGCCGAGGTGAGTCGGGCCAGCGCCGCCTCCACGGCGGTGGCCCGTCGCTCGAGGTGCGCCAGCCGATCGCGCTCGGTGAGGAGCGCCTCTGCGCCGCCGGCACCCAGCCGCTCGGCGAGGAGCTCGAGCGCGACGTGATCGCGACGGCGCCAGGCGTCATTGGCGCGCGCCATGAGATCGGAGCGCCGCGCCCGCTCGACCACGTCACCCTGGATCAGGTCGGGGTGGAGGAGGCGCGCCAGGCGCCGGTAGAGGGTCTTCAGATCTTGCGGCGGCTCGGCCTCGGGCACGGAGACGCGCGGCACGGCGCGCCGCTCCTGCTCCGGACCGGCAGCGCGCGCTCGCTGACCCTCGCGCTTGGGCCGCGACGGCTGCAGCGCGTGCGGCTGCAGGTCCGTCACCGCGGCCTCGCCGCGCGAGAGCGCGTCGAGCCGCCCGAGCTCGTCGCGGAGCCGCTCCAGGCGCCGGCCGAGCCGCTGCGCCTTCTCGAGCTCCGCGAAGGCAGCCCCGGTCGCCTCGCGGTAGCGCGCCTCGAAGGTGGCGAGCTCGCGCGCAAGCACCTCCACCTGCTCCTCGACCTGGCCCGCCTCGAGGACCAGCGCGGCCAGCCGCCGCTCGGCCGCCAGCAGGGCGGGTGAGGGCGGGTCGGCAGGCTGGAGCACGATGGCGCAGGCGCACGGCACGTCTCCTTCTACTTCCTGCGGGCGGTGAGCTTCCAGATCCCGTACACCCACAGGCCGAAGCAGAAGTACTGCGCGGGCGTGAGCCCGAGGTAGCGCGCGTCGGCGTAGGGGACGTCGGTCGCGCGCAGCATGTCGAAGAAGAAGCGGCTCGTGCCGTAGAGCAGCGCGAGCAACCCGAGCAGCCGCCCGCGCAGCGCCCCGCGGCGATCGAGCGCGAAGAGCAAGGCCGCGAAGGCGAAGAGCGCGAGCGCGTCGTAGAGCCCGAGGTCGTGGCGCATCCCGCTGAAGCCCAACGTCTGCACGGCCTGGGCAGGGAAGTCGATGGCGAGCGGGAACGACGTCCGGACGCCGGGGTGGTCGTGAATGACGAAGCAGCCGACGCGGGCGATGCCCCAGCCCGGCGCGACGCCGAGCGCGAGCGCGTCGGCGTAGTCATCGAACCGGAAGGATCGGCGGCCGAAGAAGATGATCGCCGCGATCACGCCACCGAGCAGGCCACCGAACGAGGAGAGGCCCTCCCAGAAGGCGAAGGCGCGGCGCCAGTCCGAGAGCTCCTCCGGGTGATAGAGGAACAGGTGCACGGCGTGTCCCATGAGCACGCCCGCCGCGACGCCCCACACCGCGAAGTCGGAGAGCGGCTGCGGGTCGAGCTTCCGTCGCGCGGCCTCTCGCACCGCGATGCGGGCGCCGGCGTAGACCCCCAGCGCCGCGAACAGGCCGAACGCCTGGAGCGTGAAGGGGCCGAGGTGGAGGGACGGGAGCTCGAAGTAGGGGATCACGGGCGCGCGGAGTATCGGCCGCGCCTGGCGCGGCGGCAAGCAAAGTCGATCGCGCGACGAGCGGCGGTTCGCGCACGCTCTCTGCCGTGCCGCGCTACGCGGCGCCCCAGCTCAGGGCGAAGCTGTCCGGCGAGAGGCCGGTGACCCGATCCATGACCGTGCCGCGGAGCGCCGAGAAGGCAAAGCGGGCGCCGGCGAGGCGGGCGCGCGTGAAGTCGGCGCCGCGCAGCCAGCTGAGGGCGAAGCGGGCCCGCCCCGCGCGCGCACCGGCGAGCTTCGCGCTCGCGAGCGAGCAGAGGACGAACCGGGCGTCCTCGAGGGTGGCGCGAGAGAGATCGGCGCCGCGCAGGGTGCACAGGACAAGCCTCGCCTGCGAAAGCTTCGCGCCAGCGAGGCGCGCGCCGCGCAGGTCGCAGGCGAAGAGCGTGCTGCCGGTCAAGTCCGCGCCGGTGAGGTCGACCCCGCGCAGGCCG
This sequence comes from Anaeromyxobacteraceae bacterium, assembly GCA_035636195.1. Taxonomy (GTDB): domain Bacteria; phylum Myxococcota; class Myxococcia; order Myxococcales; family Anaeromyxobacteraceae; genus Anaeromyxobacter_A. The sequence goes on along the minus strand of DASPZP010000223.1, from coordinate 9,094 downwards.
CGCCCGCGCAGCGACAGCCCCGAGAGATCCGCGCCGGACAGGTCGGCGCCGGCGAGCGCCTGCTCGTTCTCGACGAGCGCCCGCGAGTCGGCGGCGGTGACCGTGCGCCGGCGCGCCAGGGCCGTCGCGGGTGGGCCGGGGCGCCTCCGCGGTGGCTGCTTCGGGTGGGTGGAGCGCTTGGAGGTCATGGCGGAGCCTTAGCACGGCGCAGCGCGTCGCGCCGGAGACCCGCCGGGGTGAGGGCGAGGCTGCTATGCTCGCCCCCGATGGCGGCGCTCGATCCGGTGGCGTTCCTGCGGGCGACCCGCCCGTTCGGCGACCTCTCGCCCACGCTGTTTCAGCGCGCCGCGCGAGAGCTCGACATCGCCTTCTTCCCGGCCGGCACCCGGCTCGTCGAGAGGGGCGGCACGCCGCTCGCGCACCTGTACGTCATCCGCAAGGGCGTCGTGCGGCTCGAGCGCGACGGCGGGACCCTGCAGCTCCTCGAGGAGGGGGAGGTCTTCGGTTACACCTCGCTCATCGCGCGCAAGGCGACGCTGAACGCGGTCGTGGAGGAGGACCTGCTCGCCTACCGCATCCCGGGCGAGCAGTTCCACGAGCTGCTCGCCGATGCCCGGTTCGCGAGCCACTTCGCGGCGGGGCTGGCCGACCGGCTCAAGCACAGCCTCGAGCGCGCGGCGGTCGTGGCCTTCCCCGCCGATCTGGGGGCCGCGGTGGAGACCCTGGTCCGGCGCCCCCCGGTACGGGTCGGCGCGGACGCCACCGTGGGCGACGCGGCGCGGGTCATGCGCGAGCACCGCGTCTCCTCGGCGCTGGTGGACACCTCGCCCCCTGGCATCGTCACCGACCGTGACTTCCGCAACCGGGTGCTGGCGGAGGGGCTCGGCCCCGCCACTCCGGTCACGCAGGTCTACTCGGCCCCGCTGCGCACGGCGCCGGGGACGATGGCGGTGTACGAGGCCTGGCAGATCCTGCTCGAGACGGGCGTCCACCACCTGCCGGTGACGCGTGGCGAGGAGCTGGTCGGCGTCCTCACCGCGAACGACCTGCTCAAGACCGCCGCCCAGGGCCCGCCGGCCGTGCTGCGCAGCGTGGAGCGGCTCGCCTCGCGCGAGGCGCTGCCCGGCTACGGCGCGCGCGTGAGCGAGATGGCCTCCTCGCTCGTCGGCGGCGGCCTCGACGCGACCGTCATCGCCGGGTTCGTGGCACGGCTCAACGACGCGCTCCTCCGCCGCATCCTGCGCTGGGCCGAGGCCGAGCTGGGGCCGCCGCCCGCGCCGTACGCCTGGATCGCCTTCGGGTCCGAGGGGCGGATGGAGCAGACCCTCCTCACCGACCAGGACAACGCGCTCGTGCACGGCGGCGGGCCCGGCGACGAGGCCTACTTCGCGGCGCTGTCCGAGCGCGCCAACATCGACCTGGAGGCGGCAGGCTTCCCGCGCTGCCCGGGCGGCTACATGGCCCGCCTCCATCACGGCCCGCTCGAGGAGTGGGAGGCGCGCTTCGCGGGCTGGCTCGACAACCCGAAGCCGCACGCGCTCCTGCAGGCCGCCATCTTCTTCGACTTCCGGAAGGTGTCGGGCGCGCTCGACCTCGCGCCGCTCGAGGCGGTGCTGGCGCGGGCGGCCAAGGCGCGGGTCTTCCTCGCCGCGCTGGCCAAGGCCGCCCTGGAGTTCCGCCCCCCGCCCTCCCTCCTCATGCGGCTGCGGGGCGAGGAGGTGGACCTCAAGCTGCACGGCATCTCGCCCATCGTCTTCCTCGCCCGCCCCTACGCGCTCGAGGTCGGGTCGACCGCCCGCAACACGCTCGAGCGCCTCGAGGCGGCGGTGACGGCCGGCCTCATGGGGCCGGACGTGCGCGCCACCCTGCGCGAGGCCTACCGTTTCCTGCTCGGCCTCCGGCTGCGCGAGCAGCTCCGCATGCTCTCCGAGGGCCAGGTGCCCGTGAACCGGGTGGCGCTCTCGGCCCTCTCTTCGATCGAGCGGAGCCGCGTCAAGGACTCGCTGCACGCCATCCGCGACTGGCAGGACCTCGCCGCCTACCACTTCAAGACGGACATGTTTTGAGCTTCTGGCCATCGCCGGCGTGGGACGAGGTCACCTACTGGGCCCTCGACCTCGAGACGGGCGGCCTCGATCCGGGAAGCGACCCCATCCTGGCGGTGGGGATGGTGCCACTGCGCGCCGGTACCATCCGGCTCGGCGAGGCCTTCGAGAGCCTGGTGCGACCCGAGGCGGAGCGCGTCATCTCGGCCGACTCGGTGCGCGCGCACCAGCTCGTCCCCGGAGACGTGCGCGGCGCCCCCCCGCTGGCGGACGTCCTGCGGGAGATCGACCGCCGGCTCGGGGACGGCGTGCTGCTCGTCCATCAGGCCGCCATCGACGTGCGGTTCCTCAAGCGGGGGCACCGCATCGCGGGGGTGCGCTGGTCGAAGCCGGAGGTGGTGGACACGGTGGATCTCCTGCTGCGCGTCGCGAAGCAGCGACGGTTCATCGATCCCGATGCCCAGGACCGCCAGCCCACGCTCAACCTGGCGGAGGCCCGCGCCCGCTACGGGCTGCCCGCCTACGGCGCCCACGACGCGCTCACGGACGCCGTCTCGACGGCCGAGCTCTTCCTCGTGCTCCGCCGCGAGCTGCGCGCTCGCACGCTGCGCGACCTGCGGTGACGAGCTGACGGCGGGCCACCGAGGCGGCGGGGGACAAGCCCCCGCCCTACCTGCGCCGAAGTAGGGCGGGGGTTCATCCCCGCCGCAGCCGTTGCGTTGCTCAGCGGCCGTCAGTTCTGCGACAGGATGAGGTGCACGTACTGGGCGCGCTCGAAGGCGCCCGGCTCGCGGATGACGCGCTGCGAGAGCGTCCCGCGGCAATCGGCGAGCTCCGAGAAACCGTGCTTGTCCATCCACTCGTCGAGCCCGTCGCGCAGCTTCGCGAGGTGCGGGATGCCGTGTTTGATGAGCACCGCAGCCAGCTGCACCACCGTGGCGCCGGCCAGGATCTGCTTCACGACCCCGCTCGCGTCGTGCACGCCGGTCGACGCCGCCAGGTCGGCCGGCGTCCGGCCGTAGAGGAGCGCCACCCAGCGCAGCGGGACGAGCATCTCCTGCGGCTCGCTGAGCGCCATCGCATTCTGCAGGCTCATCCGCTCGACCGAGATGTCGGGCTGCAGGAACCGGTTGAAGAGCACGTAGCCGCGCGCCCCCACGCCGTCGAGGCGCCGCACGAAGTTCGCGAGCGCCGTGAAGTACGGCGAGAGCTTCACCGACACCGGGATGCGGACGCTCTGCACGATGGAGGAGACCACCTCCAGGTAGCGGGCCTCGACCTCGGCCGCGCTCAGCTCGGCGTCGGCCTGGACGGCGTAGAGGTTCACCTCCAGCGCGTCGGCGCCTGCCTCCGCCACCTGCTTCGCGTACTCGCTCCAGCTGCCCGGCGCGACGCAGTTGACGCTGCCGATGATGGGGATGCGCACCGCGCGCTTGGCGCGCGCGATGAGCTGAAGGTACTCGGCCGGCCCGATGCGCTGGTGCGGGAAGAAGCTGCGCGTCGCCTCGGCCGTGATCTCGGAGCCGTAGGTGAGCGCCTCCTGCAGCGCCGTGTCCGCCGCCTCGATCTGCTCCTCGAAGAGCGAACGCACGACCACCGCGCCGGCGCCCGATTGCTCTGCGAGCTGGAAGTTCTCGACGCGGTTGGAGAGTGACGAGCTGGCGAGGACGATGGGGCTCGGGAGCGAGAGCCCCAGGTACGTGGTGGTCAGGTCGGCCATGGGGAGAGGATCCTGACCGGCGCGGGCACCCTTGTGAAGAGCCGCCAGCCGGCCGACCCGCAAGGGTGCGTGCTAGGCCGACTCGCCTTTCCAACGCGTGAGGAGGAACTCCACCTCCATGGGGGAAAGGTCGAACCGCAGCGCCGCCTCGTCGATGAGCTTCCCCCGCGCCGCCGCCGGATCGTCCTGGCGCCGGCTGGAGAGCCAGCGCAGCGCGTTCTTGAGCCCTTCGCCCTCGGGTACGATTCCACCGCGCTCTGCCGCCATGCTGTATCTCCTCCGGCATCGGAACTTACCCGCCCGCGCGGCGGCCGGCCACGATAGAAGCGTGCCCCCGATGAACGCCTCCGCCGCCCCGCCCAACCCGGATCGACCACCGCGGCACGGCCTCGCCGCCGCGCTCGCCGCCTACGTCGCGTGGGGCTGCTTCCCGCTCTACTTCAAGTCGATCCGGAGCGTCCCACCCCTGCAGATCCTCTCGCACCGGGTGGTCTGGTCGCTGCTCTTCCTGGCGCTGCTCGTCTCCTGGAAGCGTCGCTGGCCCGAGCTGCGCGGCATCTTCGCGGACGGCCAGCTGCCCACCTACCTCCTCACCACCCTGCTCATCTCGGCCAACTGGCTCATCTTCATCTGGGCGGTGAACGGCGGGCGCGTGCTGGAGGCGAGCCTCGGCTACTTCGTGAACCCGCTGGTGAACGTGCTCCTCGGAGTCCTCTTCCTGCGCGAGCGCCTCTCGCGCAAGCAGGGCGCGGCGGTGGCACTGGCCGGGCTCGGGGTGCTCGCGCTGGTGATCCGGCTTGGCGTCTTCCCCTGGGTCTCGCTCGCGCTCGCGCTCTCCTTCGGCTTCTACGGGCTCGTCCGCAAGAAGGCCCGCATCGACGCGGTGGTGGGGCTCCTCGTCGAGACGGCGCTGCTGGCGCCGGTGGCGCTCGCCTTCCTCCTGCTGGTCGAGGCGCAGGGGCAGGGCGCCTTCGTCCACCAGGGCCTCCCCACCACGCTCCTCCTCGCCTCGGCGGGCATCGTCACCGCGGTGCCGCTCATCTGGTTCGCCACGGGGATGAAGACACTGCGCCTCTCCACCATGGGCGTCGTCCAGTTCATCACTCCCACCGCCCAGTTCCTGCAGGCGGTGCTGCTGTTCCGCGAGCCTTTCACGATGAGTCACGGCATCGCGTTCGGCTGCATCTGGGCGTCGCTCGCGCTGTACACCTTCGACGCCGTGAGGACGCGCCACCCCTCGCAACCCGCCGAGCCCGCGCTCGACTGAACCGTCCCGTGAGCGCGGTACGGAAACGCGAAATCTGCGTTTGCTGCTCGGTTGGGGTCGGTCCCCGCAAGCCCTGCGCCAATTCGCCACACCTTTCCGCACCTTGATCCCTCGCAAATCCAGGGCTCTCGCCTGCGACGCCGAGACGCGTCACTTGGGCATGGCACTTGCGATGAGGCGTGAGCTCCACTGCCGCCTGGTCGCTCGGCTGCGCGAGGCGCAGCGCTGGAGGTGCCCGCATGCTCTTCCGACCGCTCGCCGCGCTCACCCTCGCCGTCTTGGCAGTGGCCGGCTGCGATCGCGCCCGCCCGCTCGCGGACGGCGCGTCGTCCGGCAGCGGAACCGATGCAGAGCTGGCGGCCTGCACGAGCTGCCACGGCATTCCAGCGAATGGGAATGCGGCCCCACCCCGCTCCGTGCGCGGCCTCACCGACCCGACGCAGCTCGCCGTCGGCGCGCACCAGTCGCACCTGCGCGCCCCTGACGGCAGGCCGCCCATCCGATCCCCCATCGCCTGCGGCGAGTGCCACGTCGTCCCGGCTTCGGCGACGGGCCACGGCACCGGCAGAGTGGCCACGGTCACGTTCGGACAGCTCGCCACCTCGAAAGGGACCGCCGCGAGCTGGGACCGCACGAACGCCACCTGCGCAACGTACTGCCACGGCGCGACGCTCGCGGGCGGCCAGGCCACGACGCCACTCTGGACCCGGGTCGACGGCTCGCAGGCTGCTTGCGACTCTTGCCATGGCCTGCCCCCTCCCCCTTCTTCCGGTCACCCCGTGGTGCGCGCCGACCCCACCTCCTGCGCCGCCTGTCACCCGGACACCGTGTTGGTCAATGGTCAGATCGACCTCGCCGGTGGCAAGCACATCAACGGCGTCGTCGACCTCGGCGCGGCCGGCTGCACCTCTTGCCACGGCGACCCCTCCGCACTGAACCCGGCCCCGCCGCGCGGCACGAACGGCGAGACCTCCACCGCCGAGCGCGCGGTCGGCGCTCACCAGCGGCACCTGGTGGGCGGCGCCGTGCGCGGAGCGGTCGGCTGCGACGAGTGCCACGTCGTGCCGAAGGACACCTCGCACGTGAACGGCCAGGTGGACGTGCACTGGGGAACGCTCGCGACGAGCGGCGGCGCGGCGCCGGTCTGGGATGGGACCTCGTGCGCCAGCACCTACTGTCATGGTGGGACCCTCGCGGCCGGTGGCACGAACACGCAGCCGAAGTGGACGCAGGTGGACGGCTCGCAGGCGGCCTGCGGGACCTGCCATGGCGTCCCGCCGCCCACGACGAGCGGCCACCCGTCCGTCACCGGAGGCGTCACCGCCTGCGCGAGCTGCCACCCGGCCACCGTGAAGGCCGACGGCACCATCGACCTCGCGGGCGGCAAGCACATGAACGGCGTGCTCGACGTGGCGACGCTCTCCTGCACCACCTGCCACGGCGACGCGACCCGCGCGACGAGCCCAGCCGCCCCGCCCAAGGGAACGAAGGGCGAGACCGCCACCACCGCCATCGCGGTGGGTGCCCACCAGACGCACCTCGGTGGCAGCGCGCTGCGCGCCGCCATCGCGTGCAGCGAGTGCCACTCCGTCCCGACGAGCACCAGCCACGCGAGCGGCACGGTCGACATGACGTTCGGCGCGCTGGCGCGCTCGGGGGGCGCGAGCCCGGCCTGGGATCATTCGACCGCGACCTGCGCGTCGACTTACTGCCACGGCGCGACGCTCAACGCGGGGGGCACCAACACGAAGCCCACCTGGACGCGCGTGGACGGCTCGCAGGACGCATGCGGCACCTGCCACGGCGCGCCCCCGGCCACCTCCACCGGCCACCCGGCCGTCTCCTCGGCGCTGACCGGCTGCGCGGCCTGTCACCCCGCGACCATGAAGGCCGACGGCACCATCGACGTCGCCGGCGGCAAGCACATCGACGGGCAGATCCAGGTGAGCGGCGGGTCCTGCAACTCCTGCCACGGCGGCGCGGCGAACGACGCCCCGCCGAAGGGCACCAAGGGCGAGACCGCCACCACCACGCTCGCGGTCGGCGCCCACCAGCAGCACCTCACGAACAGCGCCATCCGCCAGGCGATCGCCTGCACCGAGTGTCACCGCGTGCCCGCCTCCACCAGCGGCCATCCGAGCGGCGTCCTCGACCTCACCTTCGGGACGCTCGCCACCACCGGTGGCGCCATCCCCCGCTTCGACGCGGCGAGCGCCACCTGCGCCTCGACCTACTGCCACGGGTCGACGCTGGCGGCGGGCGGCTCGAACACCACGCCTCTCTGGACCCGCGTCGACGGCTCGCAGGCTGCCTGCGGCACGTGCCACGGCGTCCCGCCGCCCACGACGAGCGGCCACCCGTCCGTCACGGGCGGACTCACCGCCTGTGCCCAGTGCCACCCCGCCACCATGAACGCCGACGGCACCGTCAACGTGGCGGGCGGCAAGCACGTCAACGGCATCGTCGACGTGTCGGGCGGGAGCTGCACGAGCTGCCACGGCGACGCGACGCGCGCGACCAACCCGGCCGCGCCGCCCAAGGGCACGAAGGGTGAGACCGCCACCACCGCCCGCGCCGTCGGCGCGCACCAGACGCACCTCAACACCGGGACGATGCGCGGTCCCATCAACTGCAGCGAGTGTCACGTGGTCCCGACGAGCACGAGCCACTCGACCGGCACGGTGACGCTGACCTTCGGCGCGCTCGCCAACACCGGCACCAGCTCGAGCTGGAACGGCGCCACCTGCGCGACCTACTGCCACGGCGCCACCCTCGGCGGCGGCACGCTCAAGACGCCGACCTGGACCAAGGTCGACGGCACGCAGGCGGCGTGCGGCACCTGCCACGGCCTCGCCCCGAGCACCGGCCAGCACGGCAGGAGCAATCACGTCTCGGCCGGCTGCGGCGCGTGCCACTCCGGCTACAGCACCACGAGCATCAACGCAGCGCTGCACGTGAACGGCGTGAAGGACGTGGGCGGGACCGGGACGAAGATCAACTCCTGGAACGCCACCAGCCGAAGCTGCGCGCCGAGCTGCCACGGCTCGGCGACCTGGTAGCCGGCGGCAGGGATGAACCCCGGTCCCCACCCGACCCCCTCTCCCCCGGCGGGGGGAGGGCTGGGGTGAGGGGCCGCCGGCCGCACGGCGGCCTCGCCTACCGCTCGCTCTCCGGCTCTCCCGTGTCCGGCAGCGGCTTCGGCTCGGGCGGCGAGAAGGGCAGGCGCAGCTTCGCGGCCCGGTTCTCGAGGAACAGGTCGAGGCCGCGGTCGTAGTGGGTCGCGATCTCCTCGTAGAGCGCATCGAGCACCGGCTGGAACGCGGTCGCGGTCGGCTCGCGCACGTCGAACTCGACGCCGGGGAAGAGCTCGACGAGGTAACGATCGCCGGCGCGCTTGAAGCGGAGGGCGATGCGGAGCGCGTCGGCGGCCCCGGTCTCCTCGGACAAGCGCAGGAGGAGGCCGAGATGCCAGTAGGTGTCCTCCTCGAGCACGAGCGCGTCCTCGACGTGCGCCACCGGGCCCGCCCCGGGCCGCTCCCAGGTGACGAGCTCGCGCGGCCACCCGAAGCCGTCGACGAGCGCGCGAGAGAAGGCGCCCGCGAAATAGGCGCACTGTGAGTAATAGCCGTCGTACTTCTTACGGGCCTCGGCGTACGCCTTCTTCACGTCCTGGAAGCGCGACATGGGCCCGTTCTAGCAGATCCGGGCGACGTGGGCTCGCGCCCCGAGCGCTCACACCCTGCGTGCGTACCCGTCGGGATGGATGGTCAGGACCGGGCAGGCGGCCCGGCGGACCACCCGCTCGGCCACGGAGCCCAGGATGGCGTGGCGGATGCCGGTGCGCCCGTGGGTGCCGACGACGATCAGGTCGACGTCGCGCTCCTGCGCCAGCTCGACGATGGCGAGCGCCGGCTCGCCGATGCCCTTCTCGATGCGGACGTTCACCCCGCCCGGCGCCTCGGCCAGCTTCTTCCACTCGGCCAGGTGCACCTCCGCCTGCTCGGAGAGGTCTTGCAGCATCTTCGGGCTCGCCACCACCGAGCCCTCCGGCAGCGTGTAGCC
>DASPZP010000222.1:0-11398 GCA_035636195.1 Anaeromyxobacteraceae bacterium | reverse complement strand
GGGCAGCCGGTGGAAGGTGGAGAGGTCCGCCCCGAACACTCCGAAGGGAGCCCGGGGCGCGGCGCCGCTGTTGCTGCTATTGAGGTGAAGCAGCGGGAGGTTGTAGCCGACCTCGGCGCCGACGGTGAGGTCGGACGCGCGGTGCGTCAGCGCGACGGCGCTGCGCCGGTACTCCTGCGCCCTCAGGAGCGCGTCGCTGCTGAGGTCCTGCACATAGAGTGGATCGCCGAAGAGGTCGACCGACGCGGCGAGGAAGGTCCGGTCGGACAGCCGCGCTTCGTGCGTCAAGGCCAGCTCGAACCGGTTCCAGCCTGGCGGCTGCGCCACGCCGGACGGCCACACCTCGTTCAGATCGTGCAGGAACGCCAGCTTGAGCTGGCCGCGGGTTCCCTCGGCCGGTGCCCAGCGCAGCTCGAGGCCCGCGCCAGGCCCCACCACCACCTTGTCGGTCGGCTTCGAGCCGAAGGGTGCGAAGACGTAGTCCGCGGTGACCGTCGCGTCCCAGCTCCGGCCGAGGGTGATGAACAGCGGCTGCGAGATCCCGAACCCACCGTTGCCGCCATAGCCGAGCTCGGGGAGCAGGAGCCCTGTCTGGCGATCGGACAGGGGCAGGTAGAGGATGGGCAAGGCCAGCACGGGCACCTGCACGGCGCCGTGCACGAAGGGGAGCCGGGGTGTGATGTAGATGACGGGCCAGGACAGGATGGCCCGCTCGCCCGGCACGATGTCCGCGTGGCTGGCCCGGATCTCCCAGGAGGGAGGGTCGGCGCCGCAGTCACACAGCGTGATGCGCGCGCCGTCGACGTCGAGGTGCTTGACGCCGCTCTCGCCGCGGACCTCGCCGCCGCCGAGGACCACCCGGTTTCGGCCGGTGGAGCGCGCCTCGTCGAGGGTCCGGCAGCGCGACAGGTCGAGCGGAGCGTTCTTGAGGAAGGCGACCACGTCGTGCGCGGCGTAGGGGCCGTCGAGCACGACGTGCATGCGCTCCGCCGTCACCGCGCGGCCGGGCTCGGCGAGGAGCACGTTGCCCGAGGCGTCCACCTCGCCGGTGCGAGTGTCGTAGCTCGCGACCTGCGCCCGCAGGGTCACCGCCCCCCGCCGCAGAAAGACGTGACCGGTCGCGACGCCGCGGCCGGTGGCGAGGTCGTAGTCGACCTGTTCCGCCTCCACCACCTCGAGCGGAGGGGCGCCGGCGGGCGCGGCAGGAGCGGCAGGGGTCGCGGCGACCGCGAGCGCGAGCAGGGCGACGAGCACTCGGCGCGCAGCCTACTACGAAGCGCGCACGGAGCCGCGCTTCACGCGAGCTTCCTCGCCCCCGGCAAGCCAGCGGACCGGCGCGCCCTCAGGGCGCGGCTGCGGCGCTCTTCGCGCCCGGCCGCTCGAAGTCGAGGGCGAGCACGTCCCCCTCCACGTGCTGCTGGTAGGCGACCTTCTCCTTGAGCGCGATCTCGACCACGGTCCCGGTGCCGCGCTTGCGCGGAGTCACCATCGACACCGCGCCGGGGAAGAACGAGGTGTCGAGGAAGCGGGTGTCGTTCGGCCGCACCACGCGGGTGTTCGGCAGCTCGATGCGGATGAGCTTGTCGCCGGCCTCGACGATGCTGAAGCGAGGCGCGTCGGAGAGGCGGACGAAGACGCGCGACGCAGCCGGGAGCTGCCGGAAGCCGACCTCGCGGATGAGGCGCGGCTTCTCCGCCGCCGCCACCGCGGCGGTGGCGCGCGCCTGCTTCCCAGCCTCGGCGCGGGCCGCGCGCGCTGCGGCGGCCCCGGCCTTCGCCTCGCGCGCGGCGGCGAGCTTGGCCTCGGCCCTTTCACGCGCGGCGGCCAGCTTGGCTTCCCGGGCGGCCCGGGCCCGCTCCACCTTCTCGCGGGCGGCGGTCAGCTTCGCTTCCTTCTGGGCGGCCCGCTTCGCCGCGGCGTCACGCTGCGCCGCCAGCTTCTGCTCCTGGGCGGCGGCGGTGCGTTGCTCCTGCTCCTTGTCGGCCTGGAGCAGGGCCTGCTTCTGGTCCGCCTGCTTCGCCTCCTGGTCCGCCGTGGCCTTCGCCTGCTCGGCGGCGACGCGCGCTTGCTCCTCCTGAGCCGCCTTGGCCTGCTCGGCGTCGCGCCCCTGCTTCGCCGCCTCGGCGAGGGCGAGCGCCTCCGCCGCCTGCGCCTGCTTCGCTGCCTCGGCGAGGGCGAGGGCGGCCGCCTCGCTCTGTCGCGCCGCCGCCGCGACGCGCTGCTGCTCGGCCACGGTCGCCGCGTCGACCTCGGCGAGCGCCTTCACGTCCTCGGGATCGGGCGCCACGCCTGCGCCACGCGCGCGCTCGACCCGGGCCCGGAGCACGTCGATGCGGGCCTGGGAGGCGGTGCGCTCGAGCTGGTCGGCGGCGGCCGCCTTGCGCGCCGCCTCGGCGGCGCGCGCCTCCGCGGAGAGCTGCGTGACCTGCGCCTTGCCGTCGCCGGCCAGGCGCTCCTCGGCCTGCCGAGCCTCCTTCCAGGCGCGGATCTCGTCGTTCTCGCGCGCCTGCCGGGCGACCTCCTCCGCGCGCGCCTTGGCCTCGGCTTCGCCCTTCGCCTGCGCCGCCGCGCGCTGCTCGGGCGTCATCGACTTCTCGGCCTCGAGGCGCGCCTCCTCCTGGGCGCGGGCCCTCGACTCGCGCTCCGCGGCCTGCTTCGCCTCCTTGCGCACCCGCTCCTCGGCCTGCGCGCGGGTCTTCGCCTCGGCCTCGGTCTGAGCCTTCGTGTACGCCTCGATGCGCTCGGCCGCCTCCATGGCCGTGCGCGCCTCCGGATCGCTCGGCGTCGCCGCGCCGGCCAGGCCGGGGAGGACGGGAGGGATCACCGGGACCGGCGCCACCGCCGCCGCCGGGGCGCTCGCCTGCTCCGCGCGGGCAGGCGCGGGCGCCGCGACCACCGCCGCCGGCGCGGCCGGTCGGCCGACCTTCACGATGAGAGAATTGCCGCTCGCCTGGACGTCGGGCGGATCGACCTCGCGCTGGAACGCGATCATGATGCGAGCGATGGCGTTGTCGCCGGAGCCGTAGGCGAGGTTCTTCACGAGATGGATGGTGCCGTCTCCGACCTTGATCTCCTCCGGCACGTCCTTCAGCGCGCTCTCGGACAGGTCGATCACGAACCGCGGTGGATCGACCATCGAGAAGGTGGTGAAGTTGGGAGGCCGGGACCCATGGATGACGATGGTGGTCGCGCCGCCCTGCCCCTGCACCTCGACCTTGGTCACGAGGTTCGGATCGACGGGGGCAGCGCGGGCGCTGCCGCCGGCGAGGAGGCTCAGGAAAAGAAGGGCAGAAAGGCGCATCGTTTGCTCCGGTCGGAGGCCGCAGGCACGATAGCATGCTGATGCGCCACGCGATAAAAAGGGGTCGAGTTACGCCGATGTAGGTGTTCACCCCCGGTTCGGCCACGCCGCGTGAGCGGACGCTACCGGGCGCCGAGGATCTCGCGCGCCTCGCCCACCAGGTAGAGCGAGCCCGCCAGCGCGACCACGCCGTCGCCTCCCGCCGCAGCGCGGGCGCAGGCCAGGGCGGACGCCACCGAGGGATGCTCATCCGCCCGCGCGAACAGCGCCTGCGCGAGGGGCAGATAGCTGCCGGTGGGCCGCGCGCGCGGCGAGCGCGGCGCGACGAGGTGGAGGGCACGCACCGCCGGCGCCAGCGCGCGCAGCATCCGCTCGTGATCCTTGTCCGCCAGCACGCCCAGGACGAGCTCGACCGCGCACCCGGGGTGGAGCTCCGGCAAGGCCGCCGCCAGCGCCGCCGCGCCGTCGGGGTTGTGCGCGCCGTCGAGCAGCACGCCGCCCACCAGCTCGAGCCTCCCCGGCCAGCGCGCGCTGGCGAGGCCCGACCGGATGGCGTCCTCCCCGACGGCGAGCCCCGCGCGATCGAGCAGACGCAGCGCTGCCGCCGCCAGGGCGGCGTTGGCCTGCTGGTGCTGGCCGGCCAGCGCGACGCGGCCCGGGTACGACCCGGCGGCCACCTCGAAGGGCGCGCCGCGCAGCGCCGCCTCGGCGCGGAGCGCGGCCAGCGCCTCCGGCGGCTGGTCGTGCGCGACCACTGCCGGGACGCCCGGCTTGAAGATCCCGCCCTTCTCCCGGGCGATGGCGGCGAGGCTGTCCCCGAGGAGCTCGGTGTGGTCGAGCCCGACGCGGCTCACCGCGCACGCGAGCGGCAGCACCACGTTGGTGGCGTCGAGCCGCCCACCCAGGCCGACCTCGAGCACGACCGCGCCCGCGCCCTCCGCCGCGAAGTGGAGGAGCGCGACCAGCGTCGCGAACTCGAAGTAGGTGAGCCGCTCGCCCTCGCCGGCGTCGTGCCAGGGACAGGCGCGCCGGACCTCGGCCACGCACCGCGCCAGCGCCGCGTCGGAGATCGGCTCGCCGTCGAGCGCGATGCGCTCGTTGAAGCGCACGAGGTGGGGCGAGGTGTAGAGCGCGGTGCGGTGGCCTGCCCGACGCAGCGCCTCCGCCGCCATCGCGCAGGTGGAGCCCTTGCCGTTGGTGCCCGCCACGTGGAGCGCGCGGAGTCCGCGCTCCGGGTGCCCGAGCGCCGCCAGGCCGCGCTCCATCCGCTCCAGCCCGAACCGCATCGCGAGCGGCTGGAGGGACGACAGGTAGGCGTGCACTTCCAAGGTCTACGCCAGGAGCGCGAGGAGCTGGGCGAGCTTGGCGCGCAGCTCGGGCCGCTTCACGATGGCGTCGATCATGCCGTGCTCGAGCAGGAACTCGGAGCGCTGGAAGCCCTCGGGGAGCTTCTCGCGGATGGTCTGCTCGATGACGCGCGGGCCGGCGAAGCCGATGAGGGCCTTGGGCTCGGCCAGGATCACGTCTCCCAGCCAGGCGAAGCTCGCCGCGACGCCGCCGGTGGTGGGGTGGAGCATGATCGAGATGTAGGGCTTCCTCACGGTCCGGAAGCGGTTCAGCGCGGCCGAGGTCTTCGCCATCTGCATGAGGGAGAAGATCCCCTCCTGCATGCGCGCGCCGCCGGTCGAGCTGAAGACGAGCGCCGGCACCTTCCGCTCGAAGGCTCGGTCGAACACCCGCGTCACCTTCTCGCCCACGACCGATCCCATCGATCCGCCCATGAACTCGAAGGCGAAGCTGCCGATCGACACCTCCCGCCCGTCGATGGCCCCCACCCCCGAGATGAAGGCGTCCTTCAGGCCGGTGTTCTTGGCGGTGCTCTTCAGCCGGTCCCGGTACTTCTTCGCGTCGACGAAGCCGAGCGGGTCCTGCGGCGTGAGCTCCTCGTCGAGCTCCCGGAAGCTGCCCGGATCGAGCACCATCTCCAGCCGGCGGCGCACCGGGAGCCGCTCGTGGTTGCCGCAGAGCGGGCAGGTGTTCCACAGCCGCTCCCAGTCCTGCGTGTACGCGACCTCGCTGCAGCTGTCGCACCGCTTCCAGACCGCGTCGGCGCCCGTGGCCCCTTGCTGGGCCGCGCGCGTGCCGTCCTGCGCCTTGAGCGTCTTCGTCTTCGAGAACCAGGCCATGTCAGTCCCGTCCCAGCTTCAATTCCTCGCCTTGGGCGAGGATCCGAACATGCGGCAGCTTCAGGGTCGCGAGCTCCCGCCGCAGCTCGGCGCGATAGGCAGGCTTCAGGTGGTACAGCAAGATGGGGCAGCCGTCTCGCTCGAGCTTGCCGAGCTCCCCCGCCAGGGTGGTCGGGGTGAGGTGCCCGGAGAGGTCCGCCAGCGCCTGCAGCCGGGTGGGGAAGCTCGTCTCGACGAGCAGCGCCCGCAGCCCCTCGACCCGGTTCACGGCCCGCCAGAAACCGGTGGTCGGGCCGGTGTCACCGGAGATGGCGAGCGCGTCCGTGCCGTCGGAGAGGACGAAGCCCATCGACTCGACCGTATGGTGGACCGCGACCGGGCGCACGGTGTAGCGCCCGATTCGGAAGGGCCGGCGCGGATCGAACGGCTCCACGCGCAGCACCGGGCGCCGCGGGTCGGGGATGCGGGTGAAGTCGGGCCAGAGGCGGTCGTTGAAGACGTGGTCGCGGAGGGTAGCCACGCAGCCGGTGGAGGCGTGGACCACCACCGGCCGGTCGCGCCGCCCGATGAGGAGATCGGCGAGGAGGGGCACGTCCTTCACGTGGTCGAGATGACCATGCGTGAGGAGGACGTCGTCGATGCGGGTGAGCTCGTCGAGCGAGAGCGAGGCGGTGAGCGCGCCGGCGTCGAGGGCGAGCGTGCCGTCGAGGAGGAAGCTGGTGGTGCGGTGACGGGGGAGCTCGCCCCCCGAGCAGCCGAGGACGCGCAGCTTCACGGCGCGGTTCCCGGCGCGCCGGTCGGAGGTTGCTCGGCCTGGCCCATGCGGTCGGCGAACGCTTAACGGATGCAGCAGAGCACTGTCAACGCAGGTCGGGCGCGCGGTCCGCGCGGCCGGTGCGCCGGCCGCGCCGCTTGCAGTCGCTCGCGGCGCGCGGTAAGGCGGGGCGCCATGACGCTCACCTACCGGGACGCAGGCGTGGACATCGACGAGGGCGACCGCCTGGTCGAGCTCATCAAGCCGCTGGCCCGCCCGACGCTGCGCAAGGAGGTGCTGGCCGGAATCGGCGGGTTCGGCGGCCTCTTCGCGCTCGACGTCGCGCGCTGGAAGGAGCCCGTGCTCGTCGCGGGCACCGACGGCGTCGGGACGAAGCTCAAGGTCGCCTTCGCCGCCGGCCGTCACGCCACGATCGGGATCGACCTCGTCGCCATGTGCGTGAACGACGTCGCGGTGGTCGGGGCCGAGCCGCTCTTCTTCCTCGACTACTTCGCCACCGGCAAGCTCTCGGCCGAGCAGGGCGCGGAGGTGGTGAAGGGGATCGCCGAGGGCTGCCGGCAGGCCGGCTGCTCCCTCATCGGCGGCGAGACGGCGGAGCTGCCCGGCTTCTACGCGCGCGGCGAGTACGACCTGGCCGGCTTCGCGGTGGGATGCGTCGAGCGCTCGCGCATCCTCGACGGGCGCGCGGTGGCGCCCGGCGACGCCGTGCTCGGGATCGCCGCCTCGGGCCTGCACTCGAACGGCTACTCGCTGGCGCGCAAGGCATTGCTGGAGCGGCACCCGCTCGACTGGAGGCCCCCCGAGCTCGCCGGCCAGACCCTCGGCGATGCGCTCCTCGAACCTACCCGCATCTACGCGCAGGACGTGCTGGCGCTGCTCGCGGCGCTCCCGGTGAAGGCGCTCGCCCACATCACCGGCGGGGGCCTGCCCGGGAACGTCCCGCGCAACCTCCCCGACGGCACGCGGGCGGTCCTCGACGCGCGGCGCTGGCCGCGGCCGCTCATCTTCGACCTGGTGCAGCGCGAGGGCGCGGTGCCCTGGGACGACATGTTCCTCACCTTCAACATGGGGCTCGGCCTGGTGGCGGTGCTGTCTTCGTCCGACCTCCCCGCGGCGCAGTCGCTCCTGGCGAGCCGGGGCCTGGCCAGCTGGCCGGTGGGCGGGATCGAGCGCGGGCAGGGCGAGGCGAGCTGCGAGGTCGTGCGGTGATCCGCATCGCGGTCCTCGCCTCGGGCGGAGGGACGAACCTCCAGGCGCTCCTCGACGCCTGCGCCGCCGGCCGCATCGACGGCCGCGTCGAGGTGGTCCTGTCGAACGTCCCGGGCGCGGGCGCCCTGGCGCGAGCGGAGCGCGCCGGCGCTGCGGTGGAGGTCGTCCCGTCGCGAGGCACCTCCGACCGCGCCGCCCACGACGCCGCGGTGCTGGAGCGGCTCGACCACCACCGGCCCGACCTGGTCTGCCTGGCTGGCTACATGCGCCTCCTCACCCCGACGTTCCTGCGGGCGTTCGGCCCGACCGCACGGAGCCAGGGCTGCCCGCGCATCATGAACGTCCATCCGGGGCTGCTCCCGAGCTTTCCCGGCCTGCACGCGCAGCGGCAGGCGCTCCGCTACGGCGCGCGCTTCGCCGGCTGCACCGTGCACTTCGTCGACGAGGGCACCGACACGGGCCCCATCATCGCGCAGGCCGTGGTACCGGTGCTCGAGGACGACGACGAGGAGGCGCTCTCGTCGCGCATCCTGGCCGAGGAGCACCGGCTGTACCCGCAGGCGGTGGCGTGGTTCGCCGCCGGCCGGCTCTCGCTCGACGGGCGCCGGGTGCTGGTCCGCGGAGCGCACCCCCCGGCGACGGGCGCGCTGCGCGCGCCGAGTGACGACTGAAGCCGCCTGAAAGGACGAAGCCCCGTGGCGCAGACCTTCAAGCCGCCCGCCACCCAGCGCATCTACGACGTCTGCGTGATCGGCTCCCAGCTGGGCGGCGCTGTCGCAGGCGCGCTGCTCGCGCGGCGCGGCTACCGCGTGCTGCACGTGGACCACGACGGGCTCGGCCCCTCCTACGAGGACGGCGGCTATCTCCTCCCCTACGCCCCTGCGGTGCTCCCCTCCCCGCGCTCGCTGCCGGCGGCCGAGACGGCGCTCGGCGAGCTCGGGCTCACCACCGACATGGTGCGCGCGCTCGAGCCGTGCACCCCGGATTTGCAGCTCCTCCTGCCGCGCCACCGGGTCGACCTGAGCCATGACGCCGCGCGCCGGCAGGCGGAGCTCCGCCGCGAGTGGCCGCGCGATGCGACCGCCCTCGAGGAAGCGTTCGCGCGTCTGCAGCGGCTCTTCGACCGCGCCGCGCCCTTCCTGAGGGCGCTGCCCCCCTTGCCGCCGGACGGCTTCGTGGAGCGCCACGCGGTCTCGAAGGCGCTCAAGTTCGCCCGCTCCGCGCCGGGCGGGCCCGAGCTCGCGCCCGATGCGGCGCGCGCCTTCGACGGGATGGAGCGGCATCCGCTCGTCGGCGCCCTCGGCATCGCGCAGCGCTTCCTCGGCTACCTCGACGGCCCCCCGCCGCCGCTCGCCGCGACGCGGCTCATGGGTGGCCTCCTGCGCGGGAGCCATCGGATCGTCGGCGGGCAGCACGGCTTGCGCGAGACCATCCGGCGCAGGATCGCCGAGTCGCGCGGGGAGATCCTGGGTGCGGAGGAGGAGCCGGCGGTCGCCGAGCGACTCGAGCTCGACGGCAATCGCGTGATGGCGGTGCGCCTCCAGGGCTCGCCGAACGCGTGGGTGGCGCGCGTGTTCATCTCCGCCACCGACGCCCCCGCGCTGCAGCGGCTGCTGCCGCCGGAGGAGGCCGGCGGCAAGCTGGAGCGGCTCCTCGCGGGCGTGCGACCGGTTCGTCAGCTGCTCGCCCTCAACCTGGTCGTGAAGGCTGCCGCGCTCCCGCCCGCCCTGGGCGACGCCGTGCTGGCGGTCCGCGATCCTGCCGGCGCCGACGCAGTGGAGAACGCGGTGCTGATCCAGGTGCTGCCCGCCCGCCGTGACAAGGGGAAGGGCGCAAGCGAGCTCGTCCCCGACGAGCGGGTGGTGTGCGCAGCCGGCTTCGTGCCGGCCGACGCCCCGGGGCGCGGCGACGACCACCTCGCGGCCCTGGGGCGGCAGATCCGCGACTCTGTGGCGGACGCCATCCCCTTCTTCGAGCGGCACCTGCTGCGCGAGTCCCTGCCCGTGCTCGCCTCCCCCCGCAGCCGGCGGGGCTCGCGCGTGCTCCCCCATCCGCTGTACCAGGTGGAGCTGGATCAGACGCTCGGAGTGACCGGGCTTCCGTGCCGGGCGCCGTACAAGAACCTCGTCTTCGCGGGCCGGGAGGTCATCCCGGGACTCGGCATCGAGGGCGAGTTCCACGCGGGGATCCAGGCAGCGGCGGCGACGCAGTTGCTGCTCGGAAAGAAGGACGGCTTCCGTTGAAGGCTGCCGCGCCGCACGAAGAGCCTTGCTTTTTCCGCCGTCTTGCCGCATACCTCCGCGTCTTTCAGGGGTTCACGACATGGCACGCCGCTGCGAATTGTGTGGGAAGGGGCCGCTCGTCGGCAACAACGTCTCCCACGCCAACAACAAGACCAAGACACGCTCCCTCCCGAACCTGCGCTCGGTCCGCGCGGTGGTGGATGGATCGGTGCAGCACATCCGCGTCTGCGCCCGCTGCCTCAAGGCGGGCCGGGTGACGAAGGCGGCGCACGGCGCCGCGCGCAGGTCCGGCGCCAGCGCCTGATCGCGAACGGGAAACGCCGGATGTCAGCCGGGTTGCCGGCCACCGAGCGAGATCACCCTCAGTCCAAGGGCCTCGAGGCGCTGCCGCTGCGGCGCGCCCTGGCTGTGCTGCACGCGGGCGACCTCGCGGCAGCGCGGGCGGTGGGGCGTGCCCTGCCCGCGCTCGCCCGGGCCGCCGGCGCCGCTGCGACCGCGCTCATCGGCGGCGGGCGCCTCGTCTACGCGGGCGCCGGCACCTCCGGCCGGCTCGGCGCGCTGGACGCCGCCGAGTGTCCGCCGACCTTCGGCATGGCGCCCGGGCGCGTGCTCGCCCTGGTGGCGGGCGGCGCGCGCGCGCTCCAGCGCGCCGTCGAAGGCGCCGAGGACGACGCCCGAGCCGCCCGGCGGGCGGTGGTCGGCGCGCGGGTCGGCGAAAAGGACCTGGTGGTGGGGATCAGCGCCTCCGGCACGACGCCCTACGTCCTGGCCGCCCTGTCCGAGGCGCGGAGGCGCGGCGCCCGGACGGCGCTCCTCACCAGCAACCCGGCCGCGCGCGCGCCGGGAGCGCTCCGCGTGGTGCTCGACACCGGCCCCGAGCTCGTCGCCGGGTCGACGCGGCTCAAGGCGGGCTCGGCCGCGAAGATGGCGCTCTCCCTCCTCTCGACCGCCGCCATGCTCCGGCTGGGAAAGGTGCGCGACGGCCGCATGATCGAGCTCGTCGCCACGAACGCCAAGCTGCGCGGGCGCGCGGTGCGGATCGTGATGGAGCTCGGTGACCTCGGCGAGCGCGCGGCCGCGGCGGCGCTGAAGCGGGCGGGCTGGAGCGTGCGAGCCGCGCTGGAGACGTCGGGGTCGGGGCCCTTCGACTACGCGCCACCTCCGGCGGCGCTACGCTCAGGGCGGACGGGCCGTAAGAGCGACCGTCGCTCGGGGTCGAGGTCGAGGTCGAGGTCGAGGTCGAAGTCGAGGTCGACATGAGCAAGCGCCAGCAGAAAGCCATCGACCCCGCCGCCCTCGCCAAGGTCCGCTCCGAGCTGGCGGTCGCCCGTGGCAAGCGCCGCCTCGACCTCATCCTCGACCAGCCCGACCCCGCCGCGCTGGTGCGCGCGCTGCCGGCCGACGACCTCTACTTCACGATCTGCGAGGTCGGCCTCGGCGACGCGGTCGAGCTCGTCCAGCTGGCGAGCCCGGAGCAGTTCCGCACCTTCCTCGACCTCGCCTGCTGGAGCGCCGACCACGTCGCCCCGCGCAAGGCGCTCCCCTGGCTCCGAGCCGCCCGCTCCGGCTCCAACGACAGCCCCCTCGCCGCCGCGCGCTGGAAGGCGAAGGTCGCGAAGCTCGACGTGGAGCTCCTCGACCTCGTCCTCCGCGAGACGTTGCGCGTGCACGAGCTGGAGGAGGA
>DASPZP010000221.1:0-8320 GCA_035636195.1 Anaeromyxobacteraceae bacterium | reverse complement strand
CAGGACGACGGCGCGGCGCATGTCGGCCGAGATCTCGAGGTAGAAGTGCGGCGAGCCGGGCTTCGCGATCCCGAGGTTCCGCGCGATCGCCTTGCGCATGGGCGAGAGCGGCAGGCTCTCGTCGCGCAGCGGCCGCTTCGGGGGCAGCTCGCGCTTCTTCCTCGCCGATGGGGCGGTGGGCGCGCGCGCCACCTGGCCGCGCTCGACGTCGGCCAGCACGACCCGCCCGCCTGGCCCCGAGCCGCCCAGCGCCGCGAGATCGAGTCCGCGCTCGCGCGCCAGCTTGCGCGCCGCGGGAGAGGCGACGATGCGCCCATTCCGCCGAGCAGGGGCAGCGGTCGCCGTCCTGGTCGCGGTCGAAGTCGCGGTCGTGGTCGGGCTCGCGGTCCTGGTCGCGGTCGCGGTCGCGGCCGCGGCCGCAGGCCGGCTCCCCGTCGGGGTCGCACTCGGCGTCGCGGTCGACTTCTTCGACGTCTCCCCCCCCGCGACGGTCTCCTTGCTCGCGTCCGGCGCGCCCTTCGGCTCCCCCTCCGGCGCCTTCTCACCCCGCGCGCCCAGCCACGCGATGGGCTTTCCGACCGGCGCCGTGTCACCCTTCTGCACCAGGATCCGGAGCAGCACGCCCGACTCGAACGCCTCGATGTCGAGCGTGGCCTTCTCGGTCTCCACCTGCGCGACGATCTCGCCCGCCTTCACCTCGTCGCCCTCGTGCTTGAGCCATTCCGCGAGCTTGCCCTCGGTCATCTCGTCCGAGAGCTTCGGCATGTTGATGGGTTTGGGCATGATCAGGTCCGGTACAGCACGTTCTTGCAGGCCTCGACGACGCGCTCGGCCGTCGGCAAGACGGTATGCTCGAGCGGCTTCG
Source organism: Anaeromyxobacteraceae bacterium (assembly GCA_035636195.1). Taxonomy (GTDB): domain Bacteria; phylum Myxococcota; class Myxococcia; order Myxococcales; family Anaeromyxobacteraceae; genus Anaeromyxobacter_A. The sequence continues at coordinate 7,455 of DASPZP010000221.1, read as the reverse complement.
CGTACGGCATGGGCACGTCACGGCCGGTGACGCGCAGCACCGGGGCGTCGAGGTCGTCGAAGCCGTGCCGCTGGATCGAGTCGGCGAGCTGCGCGCCGGAGCCCATCCACGGCCAGCCCTCCTCGACGATGACGCAGCGGTGCGTGCGGGCGACCGAGCCGAGGACGGCGTCGAGGTCGAACGGCCGCAGCGTGCGGGGGTCGATCACCGTCGCCTCGATGCCTTCCTTCGCCAGCTCCTCGGCCGCCTTCGTGGCCACGAAGCGCATCTTCTGCCAGGCGACGATGGTCACGTCTCCGCCCTGGCGGACCACCTCGGCCTGGCCGAACGGGATGAGCAGCTCGCCCTCCTCCACCTCGCCCTTCGATCCGTACAGCACCTCGGACTCCATGAAGACGATCGGGTCCTCGTCGCGGATGGCGGTCTTGAGGAGTCCCTTCGCGTCGCGGGGGGTGGCCGGCACCGCCACCTTGAGCCCGGGGATGTACGCGTAGATGTTCTCGAACACCTGCGAGTGCTGCGAGGCGAGCTGGTGCGCCGCCCCCTGAGCGCCGCGGAACACGATCGGGCAGGTGAGCTGGCCGCCGGACATCGACCGCATCTTGGCCGCGTTGTTCACGAGCTGGTCGTAGGCGAGCAGCGCGAAGTTCCAGGTCATGAACTCGATGATGGGCCGCAGGCCGGCGATGGCGGCCCCGACCCCCAGGCCGGCGAAGCCGAGCTCCGCGATGGGGCTGTCGACGACGCGCCAGGGCCCGAACTCCTTCAGGAGGCCCTGCGAGACCTTGTACGCGCCGTTGTACTGCCCGACCTCCTCGCCCAGGAGGAACACGCGGTCGTCGCGCGCCATCTCCTCGCGCATCGCCTGGTTCAGGGCCTCGCGGTAGGAGAGGATGGGCATGCGCGGTTCTTGCGTGCCGGTGCCCGTCGCCGCAAGCAAAACGGCTGGAGGACGCGGCCCCTTCAGATGTCGCGGTGGAGGGCCGGGTCGTCCGGCGAAGCGTAGACGTCCGTCCAGATGACCGAGGGGTCCGGGTTCGGGCCCTCCTCCGAAGCCTTCAGCGCCTGCTCGACCACCTTGCCGATCTCGCCCTCGAGCGTCTCCAGCTCGGCCTGGTCGATCTCGAGCTTGCGCGCCCGCGCGTGCTCGAGGAGCACGTTCAGTGGATCGCGCTTCTTCTGCTGCTCGACCTCGTCGCGCGTCCGGTAGGTCGCCGGATCCGCCATCGAGTGGCCGCGGTAGCGGTAGGTGCGCGCCTCCAGCAGGACCGGCTTCCCGCCCTCGCCGCGGCACTCGGCGGCGGCGCGGGCGACCGCGTCGCGCATCGCCAGCACGTCCATCCCGTCGACGAGCTCGCCCCGGATGTCGTGGGCGCAGGCGCGCCGCCAGACGTCGGTGACGGCCGAGCTGCGCTCGATGGAGGTGCCCATGCCGTAGCGGTTGTTCTCGCAGATGAAGATGACGGGGAGCTTCCAGACGGCGGACATGTTGAGCGACTCCCAGAAGGCCCCGTTGTTCACGGCCGCCTCGCCGAAGAGGCACACCACCACCCCATCCTTCTTCTGGTAGCGCTGCGCGAACCCGACCCCGACCGCGAGCGGGATCTGCCCACCGACGATGCCGTACCCGCCGAAGTTGTGCCGGGCGGCGTCGAACATGTGCATCGAGCCGCCCTTGCCGTGCGCGAGGCCGTTCGCCTTCCCGAACAGCTCCGCCATGACGGCGTCGGGCGAGCTGCCCCAGGCGAGCGCGTGTCCGTGATCCCGATAGGCGTTCACGAGGTAGTCGCGCCTCGGATCGAGCCCCGTGTAGACGCCGATCCCCACCGCCTCCTGGCCGATGTAGAGGTGGCAGAACCCGCCGATCTTGCCCTCGGTGTAGACGCGCCCCGCCGCCTCCTCGAAGCGTCGCACGAGCAGCATGCGGCGGTAGAGGTCGAGGAGCTCCTGCTTGCCGCCGGCTACGCCCTCCGCGCGGGGGGCTGCATCGGAGCGGGTCGCCGTGGTCGCTTCGGCCATGGGCTGGTTTTATGTCGCGGCGGCCCCAAGTCAACGCGAACCCGATTCACGGGCAGCTAAGCGGGACGCCAGCCGCCGCAGCGCGAGCTCGGTCTTGGCGTCCTCGATCTCCCCGCGCTCGCAGGCCTGGATCGCCTCGGCGAGGTCCCGCCAGCGGAGCTCGGCCCCCTCCTCGAGGGGCGAGCCATCGCCCGTCTCCGGAGCGGGCCAGGTGCCGGGCCCATCTCCGCGCGTGATCTCGGCCGCGACGAGGTGGATCTTCTCGGAGGCGATGCCCGGCAGCATGAAGAACGGGCCGCCCAGGGGCTCGAACCGCTCGGGGGCGAGCTCGAGGCCTACCTCCTCGCGCACCTCGTCGGCCGCGCGGCGCCGCAGCGCGTCGGCCCCCACCTCGCCCGGCTCCAGCACCCCCGCCACCAGCTCCTCCAGGCGCAGGTACTCCCCCTCGGGCAGGACCGGGCTCTTCCCGCGCCGGAAGAACGCCGCGGGCCTGAGGCCGCGGCGCGTCAGGACCTCGATCCCGGCCGGCCCGCGGGCCCACAGGCAGACCGCCACCGCGTCGAGCGTGGGGCGGTCGATGACGTCGATGGGGTACTCCGCGGAGCGCGACCCGTCCTCCCGCCGGTTGCGGGCACGGTAGCGCTTGAGGCGCAGGAACCCCTCGTCGCAGCGCGACTGGGCGGTGCGGTCCTCGACGATCTCGATCTCGGCCACGCGCAGCATGCGCGGCACGCTAGGCGCGCGGTGGTCGGCCTGCAAGGGTGTGGCGCGAGCGAGGTGTATGGAGGGGGCCGGAACCATTTTCCGGCCCCCCGGGGAGCGGCAGGCAGCTCAGGCCGCGGATTTAGCCGATGCCGCCCATGCAGAGGTATTTCACCTCGAGGTAGTCCTCGATCCCGTATTTCGAGCCCTCCCGGCCGATGCCGGACTCCTTCACGCCGCCGAAGGGCGCCACCTCGGTCGAGATGAGGCCGGTGTTCAGCCCGACCATGCCGTACTCGAGCGCCTCGGAGACGCGCCAGGCGCGGGTCAGGTCGCGCGTGTAGAAGTAGGCGGCCAGACCGAACTCGGTGTCGTTCGCCATCCGGATCGCCTGCTCCTCGGTGCGAAAGCGGAACAGCGGGGCGACCGGGCCGAAGGTCTCCTCCCGCGCCACCGTCATGGCGGGCGTGGCCTCGGTGACGACGGTCGGCTGGAAGAAGGTGCCGCCCAGGGCGTGCCGCTTGCCGCCGACCAGCACCCGGGCGCCCTTGGCCAGGGCGTCCGCAAGGTGCTCCTCGACCTTCGCCACCGCCGCCTGGTCGATGAGCGGGCCCTGCTGCGTGTCGGACCTGAGGCCGTCGCCCACCTTGAGGCGCCCGACCGCCTCCGCCAGCTTGGCCGCGAACGCGTCGTACACGCCGTCCTGCACCAGGAAGCGGTTGGTGCAGACGCACGTCTGGCCGCTGTTGCGGTACTTGGAGGCGAGGGCTCCGACGACGGCCGCGTCGAGGTCGGCGTCGTCGAAGACGAGGAACGGCGCGTTGCCGCCCAGCTCGAGCGACACCTTCTTCACGGTCGAGGCGCACTGCTCCATGAGCGCCTTGCCCACCTCGGTCGAACCGGTGAAGGTGAGCTTGCGCACGAGCGGGTTCGTCGTCAGCTCCTTGCCGATGGGGCCGGACGCGCCCGTGATCACGTTGAAGACGCCCGGGGGGAGCCCGGCGCGCTCGCCCAGCTCCGCCAGGGCCAGCGCCGAGAAGGGCGTGGCGGTGGCGGGCTTCAGCACGACCGTGCAGCCGGCCGCCAGCGCCGGCCCGGCCTTGCGGGTGATCATCGCCGACGGGAAGTTCCACGGCGTGATGGCGGCGACGACGCCGATGGGCTCCTTCAGCACCACGATGCGCATGTCGGCCGCGTGCGGCGGGATGGTGTCGCCGTAGACGCGCTTCGCCTCCTCGGCGAACCACTCGAGGAACGACGCCGCGTAGGCGATCTCGCCGCGCGACTCGAGGAGCGGCTTGCCTTGCTCGGCGGTCATGAGCGCCGCCAGGTCCTCCTGGTTCGCCGTGATGAGCTCGAACCAGCGGCGCAGCACGGCCGCCCGCTCCTTGGCCGTCCTCTTCCGCCAGATCGGGAACGCCGCTTGCGCGGCCTCCACCGCGCGCCGGGCCTCGGCGGCGCCCATCCGCGGCACGGTGCCGAGCTGTTCGCCGGTGGCCGGGTTCGTGACCGCGATCGTCTTGCCGTCGTCGGCGTCGGTCCAGGCGCCGTTCACGTAGCACTTCTGGTGCAGCAGGAACTCGTCCCTCAACGGGATCGTCGCCAGCGGAACGGTCACGGCCATCTCGGCGCCCCTTCTCTCTCTCTCGCCCGCGCGTGCGCGCGCGGTCGAACTCGTCATCAGAAACCCAGGTACGCGGCACGCACCAGCGGGTCCGCTTCCAGCTGCGGGCCGGTGCCCTCCTGGACGATCCGGCCGTTCTCGAGCACGTAGCAGTAGTCGGCCACCTTCATCGTCTGGCGCACGTTCTGCTCGACGAGGAAGATGGTGAGGCCCTGCTCGTGCAGCATCCTGATGATGCGGAAGATCTCCTCGACGAGGAGCGGCGAGAGCCCCAGGCTCGGCTCGTCGAACATGATGAGCTCGGGGTCTTGCATCAGCGCGCGGCCGATGGCGAGCATCTGCTGCTCACCGCCGGACATCGTCTCGGCCACCTGCGTCCGCCGCTCCTTCAGGCGCGGGAAGAGCTGGTAGACGCGCTCGAGGTTGCGCGCCTTGCGCGGCTTGGCGCGCGCGAGGTACGCGCCCGCCCGCAGGTTCTCCTCGACGGTCATCTTCGGGAAGAGCTGCCGCCCCTCGGGCACGAGCGTGATCCCGAGGCCGACCACCTGGTGGACCCTCTTGCCGCTCACCACCGCGCCCTGGTAGCGGATCGAGCCGGCCGTGGGGCGCAACAGCCCGCAGATCGTCTTGAGGGCGGTGGTCTTCCCGGCCCCGTTCGCGCCGATGAGTGCCACGAGCTGCCCCTTCCGCACCGAGAAGGAGATGTCCCACAGCACCTGGGTCAGGCCGTAGCCCGCGGACACCCCGTTCACCTCGAGCGCGTTCATGCCGCCGACTCCCCGAGGTAGGCCTCGATGACCGCCGGGGTGCGCGCGACCTCCGCCGGCGGGCCATCGGCGATCTTCTCGCCGAAGTTGAGCACCACCAGGCGGTCGCTGATGCGCATGATGACGCGCATGATGTGCTCGACGATGAGGATCGTCATCCCGCGCGCGCGCAGCTGCAGGATGAGCTCGATGGTGCGATCGACCTCGGTGGGGTTGAGGCCGGCGACCACCTCGTCGAGGAGCAGGAACACCGGCTCGAGCGCCAGGGCCTTGCCGATCTCGAGCCGCTTGCGCCCGGCCAGTGTCAGGCTCGCCGCGGGCGCGTCGGCGCGGTCGGCCAGGCCGGTGAGCTCGAGCACGCTCCAGGCGTGCGCCTCGGCGTCGGCCCGCCGCGGGTGCTTCAGGAACGACGCGATGACGACGTTCTCCAGGACGGAGAGGCCGGCGAACGGCTTCACCACCTGGAAGGTCCGGCCGATGCCGCGGGGCGCGAGCGCATAGGGGGGCTTCCCGCTCACGTCCTCGCCCCGGAAGAAGACCTTCCCGCGCGTCGGCGCGTAGTAGCCGCTCACGACGTTGAAGAGCGTGGTCTTGCCGGCGCCGTTCGGGCCGATGAGGCCCACGATCTCGCCCGGCTGGACCTGGAACGAGACGTCGCACACGGCCACCAGCCCGCCGAACGCCTTCGTGACGTTCTCCACCTTCAGGATCGGCTCCGCCATGGCGTCAGGTCGCTCCTTTCCTGGCCGCCGCCGTGCCGGCCTCGGCGGCGGGGGGCGCCGTCGCAGCGGCCGGCGCCGGAGCGCCAGTTCCCGGCCGCCGGACCGCGCCCCGGCGCCGGAGCTTCCCGAGCACGCCGTTGGGGAGGAACACCACCGAGAGCGCGATGACCGCGCCGAGGATGATGATGTACAGCACCTCGTAGTCGGCGAGGTACGTCCAGAAGACGGTCTTGAAGGCGAAGATGAGGACCGCGCCCACCACCGGACCGATGAGCGTCCCCATCCCGCCGAACACCACCATCACGAGCGCTTGGTCGCTCACCAGATCGCCCAGCGTCGAGTCCGGGTCGATGAAGGTGACCCAGTAGGCGAACACGCCGCCCAGGACCGCGGTCGGGACGGCGGAGAGGACGAAGGCCTGCACCTTGAGGTGGGTGGGGTTGAGGCCGAGCGCCTTGGCCCCCTGCTCGTCCTCGCGGATCGCCTTCAGCTTCAGGCCGAAGGGCGCCCGCTCCAGCAGGAACCACAGGAGGAAGAAGGTGGCGCCCACCACCCCCAGCAGCACCCAGTAGAAGAAGCGCGGCTGGAGGTAGGCGGTGAGCCGCATGCCGTCCGGGCCGCCCGTGACCGTCATCATCAGGGCGGCCTGCTGGATGGCGCGGGCGAGGGCCCAGGTGGCGATGGCGAAGTAGGCGCCGCGCAGCCGGAGCGTGGGGAGGCCCGCCAGCACGGCGCCGGCCGCGGCCACGACGCCCCCCGCGACGACGGCGAGCGGGAAGGGCCAGCTCGCCCGCATCATCAGGATGGCGGTGGTGTAGGCGCCGATGCCGAAGAAGGCGCTGTGGCCGAAGTTGAGGTAGCCGGTGTAGCCCGCCAGCACGTCGAAGGCGACGGCGAGCCCGATCCACATGATCGCCTCGCTCGCCACCCGCAGGAAGAACGTGTCGTGGACGAAAAGCGGGACGAGCAGGAGGACGGCGAAGACGACGATCGAGCCGAGCAGGCGCCGGTCCCTCACGTCACACCCCCTTCCGGAAGAGGCCGGTGGGGGACACGAGCAGGATGAGGTACAGGACCGCGAAGACGGCCAGCAGCGTGTAGCCGGGGTCGAGGTAGACGAGGAAGATGGACTGGATGATGCCGAGCAGGAACGCCGCCGCCGGAACGCCCGCCAGGTAGCCCATCCCGGCCAGCACCACCACGAAGAAGGCGAAGATGGTGTACTCGGGGCCCATCTTCGCCGACACGGAGAGGATGGTCCCGATGAGCACGCCCGTCATCGCGCTGATGCCGACATAGACGGCGTAGACGTAGGCGCTGGTCCGCCTGTCGTTCACGCCCATCAGACCAGCCGCGTCCTTGTGCTGCGCCAGCGCCCGAACGCCGAGCCCGAAGTCGGTGTACTTGAGCAGCCATTGCAGCCCGCCGGTGATCACGGCGGCGTAGGCGAGGCCGGCCAGGCGCACCGACGACACGGTCAGGAAGAAGCCGCCCTTCTCGAAGAAGAACGACCCGGTGGAGAAGCGCGAGGGCGTCGAGTGGCTGTAGAAGCCGAAGAAGGTCTGGGCCAGCCCGCGGAACATGAGGGAGAGCCCGAAGGTGAAGACGAGCCCCATCAGCA
>DASPZP010000220.1:0-11576 GCA_035636195.1 Anaeromyxobacteraceae bacterium | reverse complement strand
CCGCTGCAGCGCGGCGCGCGCCTCCGCATCGAGCGCGGTGAGGACGGTCCGGTCGCGCGCGACCTCCGAAAGCACCCTCAACGCGGTCTCGACCTCGGCCGGATCGAGCGCGTTCCTCTTCGTGGCGGCCTCCATGGGCCGGTCAAGATGACACGGAGAGGCAGAACGGCGAAAGCCCTGCGCCGGAACCCCCGTTCCGACGCAGGGCGCTCGCCACCCCGAGAGACCGCAGTGCTGCGGGGAGGGCCGAGCCCTCGCTAGAACTGATAGGCGACGTTCGCGTCGACGGCGAGCTGCGACATCGTCGTCGTGTAGGACGCGATCATCTGCGGATTCGCGTTTGACCCGGAGAGAGACGACTTGGGCGCGTACATCACGGCGAAGTTCATCCCGAACTTGTCGCTCAGGCTCAGCCCGAAGCCACCCGTGATGTGGTGCTCGGAGATGGCCGGGAACGCGATGTTCTCGAACGCCCGGTCGGCCTTGAGCGGGCTCTTGCCGTAGTTGTACCCGGCGCGGAGCGCCAGCGTGGGCAGCACCTTGTACTGGACGCCGGCCTTGAAGACGAGCTGGTTGTCCCAGTCGAGGTCCCAGGCCTGCGCGCCGTTCTGGGGCGTGATCACCGGGAGCCCCGTCCCGTTCGTCTGCGTCCAGTTGATCCACTGCACGTCGAAGGCGAACGTGAGTGGCTTGTAGGGGTTCGCGGCGAAGCCGGCCGTCACCGCCTGTGGCTGGTTGAAAGTGAGCTTGTCCGTGCCGGCTGCGAAGTTGACCGGCCCGGTCGCCGTCATGGCGGTGTGGGCCGGCACCTGCACCGAGAAGTCCTGGAAGACGCTCTTGGACTCGTACGCCGCGCCGAAGGCGAGCCAGCTCACCGGCGCGTAGCGGACGCCGACCGTGGCGCCGATGCCGAAGGCCGACGTCAGGTCATGCGACACCTGGCCCAAGCCGGACGCAGCGTCGTAGCCGAGCTGGGCCCACATCACGTTCGCCGTCGCGCCGAACGACAGCTGATCGTTCACCTTCCACGCGAGGCCGGGCGCGAAGCGCATCTGCGAGTAGTTCGAGTAGGTGAGGCCACCGTACAGGTTCTGCGAGTAGTCCACGCCCATGCCCGCCACCCCATACGCGCCGAGCCCGAAGGTGAGCTCCTCGTTGATGGGCAGGACCATGCCGAGCGCGGGAACGGGCGACGCACCGCGCTGCGAGTCGAGCTGCCCGGTGCTCCCCACCGCGCTCCCCGCCGGGAACCCGGGCGGCAGCGCCTCCGCCGCCTGGTACTTCACGGTGGGCTTGAAGAACGAGCCACCGAAGTCGATGCGGTGATTGAGCTCGCTGATGCCGGCCGGGTTCACGATGACGCTGGCAGCGTCGAGGGGCAGGGCCACGGCCGCGCCGCCCATCGAGACCTGGGACGCGCCGAAGCCGATCATCCGCATGCCGTTCGTGGGGTATGCGGAGCCAGGGGTGAGGACGCCGATCACTGCGATTGCAAGCACGACGCGTTTCATGGGGGGGGACCCTCCGGGGTGGGTGTTCGACCCGCATGCACTTGCTTGGGGCGTGCCCGAGGTCAACCGCGCGGGATCACAACGTTTGGCACGGACGCGCCCGCGGCCGCCTGAAACGCGACGTCGTTCGCAAGCGCAACGTGACGTGTCAGGTGAAACGATCTCGCTCAGCGCCTCTCGCGCCTGTGGCGGCGCTCACGCGTGGGGGGAGCGGGCCGGCGCATCCGCGGGCTGCAGCAGGACTCGGAAGGTCGCGCCCTGGTCCACGCGACTCTCGACCGTGATCTCGCCGTGCAGTCGCTCGATGATCCCGTGGCACACCGAGAGGCCGAGGCCCGTGCCCACCCCGATGGGCTTCGTGGTGAAGAAGGGCTCGAAGATGCGGGCCTGGTTCTCGGGGGGGATCCCGCACCCGGTGTCGGCGACCTCCACCACCACCCGTCCATCGGGCGCGGTGAAGCAGGCGGCCCGGATCCGGTTCACGTCGGCGTGGCCATCCGTCATCGCTTGCGCCGCGTTGATGAGCAGGTTCACGAACACCTGGCCGAGCCGCTGGGCGCTCGCGCGCACGAAGGGCACCGGCGCGAGCTCGAGCTGCACGCTGGCGCGATGGCGCAGCTCGTTGTGCGTGACGTTCACCGCCGAGCGCAGCACCTGGCGCACGTCGACGAGGTCCTCGTCACCGGCGTCGACCCGCGAGAAGATCTTCAGGTCGCGCACGATGTTCCGGACGCGGTTCGTGCCCTCGCGAGCGTCCTCCAGCGCGCTCGCAGCAGCGGCCAGCGGGGGCTTCTGGTTCTGCAGCTCCGACAGCGCGTATTCCAGGTTCGCGGTGATGAAGGCGAGCGGGTTGTTGATCTCGTGCGCCACCCCGGCCGCGAGCGTCCCCATGGACGCCATGCGGTCGGCGAAGACGAGCTGCGCCTCCAGCGAGCGCTTGGCGGTGAGGTCCTCCACCAGCGCCACCGCATAGTGAAAGGCCCCGTCGGCGCCGTGCACGGCGGTGGCTCGGACGAGGCCGTGGGCGGACGTGCCGTCGCGGCGCCGGAAGCGCCACTCGCCGAGCACGGGGTCCGTCACGCCCTCGCTCATGCGCTGCAGCGCGCGGGCCGGCAGGGCGGCCTCCTCACCATAGAGGAGCTCGGGGAGGTGGGCGCGCTGGAGCTCTTCCTCGCTCCAGCCGAGCATCTCGCGGAACGTGCGGTTGAACTCGAGCACCGCGCCCCGGCCGTCGACGAGGAGGATGCCGAGGCCGGCCCCATGAAAGGCGGCGCGGAACTTGGCCTCGCTCGCGCGGAGCGCCTCCTCCGTGCACTTGCGCGCGCCGATGTCGCGCGCCGCGCCCTGGTAGTAGCGTGCGCCCGCGAGCTCGAAGACCCGCACGCTCACCTCGACCGGCAGCGTGCTCCCGTCTTTCCGGCGGTAGCGCGTCTCGAACAAGGCCTGCCCGGTCGAATGCTGCTCCTCGATGCGGCCGCCGAAGTCGCCCAGGGTGGCCGGATCGCGCAGGTCCGTCACCGACATGCTCAGCAGCTCCGAGCGGCTGTACCCGAGCGCCTCCACCGCGCGGTCGTTCACGTCCACGATGAGATGATCGGCGCGCGCCACGATCACCATGTCGTTGAAGTGGCTGGCGGCGAGGTCGAGCGAGCGGTGTAGCGGTTCGGGCACGCTCCGCACGAGATCGTGCGGTGCGCCCGGCACCGGCGAGGGATTCGCCTCCGCGGACATGAACCCGCGATCGTACTCCATAAAGATGGGCCTGGGAGGCCGCGCGCAAAGGCGCCACAGGCGGGGAAGTACGCAATCTCCTTACATCCCGCCGTCACGGCGGGCTCCGCCGTCAGCGCGGCATGTCGGCGAGGCCTCCCGCGTTCACGACCTCGCCGTAGCCGGCGCGCTTCAGCATGCCGGCCGCCACGGCGCTCCGTCCGCCGGAGGCGCAGTACACGACGACCGGCTTCTCCCTGGGGATCTCGTCCATCCGGCGCGGGAGCTCCTGGAGCGGGATGTTCACCGCCCCCGGATAAGCGCCGCCGCCGAACTCCTGCGGCGTCCGCACGTCGACCACCCGCGCTCCCGAATCGATCAGCTGGCGAACCATGCTCGAAGGCACCCTGCGTCCTCCCCGGAGGCGGAGCAGGAAGACCAGCGCCGCCAGGCCGGCGGCCGCTGCGACAACCCACCCTTCCAAGCTCACCTGGCCTCCGCTGCTCGTGTTTGTCGTGGGAGCCGCGCCGCCGTGGAGCGGTTCACGCGCGGGCACCGGATGCGGCGTCCGCTTGACCTGCGGGGGAGGATGTAGCCCGATCGTGCGCGTGCCGCAGCCCGTCCTCCTCATCACCCACCCCGACTGCGAGCTGCACGACCCCGGGGCGGCTCACCCGGAGCGGCGGGGGCGACTTCCGGCGCTGCTCGGCGCGCTCGCGCTCGACCGGGAGCTCGGCGCGGCCGTCCGGGAGGTGCGGGCCAGGCCTGCGCGGGAAGACGACCTCCTGCGCGCGCACCTCCCCTCGCACGTCGCGCGCGTCCGCGAGGCGGTGGCGGAGGCGGGGCGACGCGGCGCGACGGTCGCCCTCGACGACGACACCCTCGTCTCGCCGGGCTCCTGGCGGGCCGCGCTCGCCGCCGCCGGCTGCGCGATCGAGGCGGTGGAGCGGGTGGCGGCCGGTCCGGAGCAGCGCGCCTTCGCGCTCTCCCGGCCGCCCGGGCACCACGCCGGGCCGGACTGCGCCATGGGATTCTGCCTGTTCAACAACGTGGCGGTCGCGGTGCGGCGGCTGCAAGCCATGCGGGGGACCGCACGCGTGCTGGTCGTCGACGTCGACGCTCACCACGCCAACGGCACGCAGGACATCTTCTACGACGACGGCAGCGTGTACCTCCTCTCCTTCCATCTCAGCCCCGCGTTCCCCGGCACCGGCGACTCCCGCGACCGCGGCGCGGGCGACGGGGTCGCCACCACGCACAACGTCCCGCTCGCGCACGGCACCGGCGCGGCCGAGTACCGCGCGCGGTGGGGCGAGGCCCTCGACGCCGCCTTCGCGGCCTTCGCCCCGGAGCTGGTCGTGCTCTCCATGGGGTTCGACCTCCTCGCCGGTGATCCGGAGGGCGGCCTCCTCCTGGAGCCGCGCGACCTGCATGACCTGGTCACCGACCTCCTCCGGCGCCTCCCCGACGCGACGGGCGGGAGGGTGGTGGCCGTGCTCGAGGGAGGCTACGCGCTGGAGCGCATCGGCGCCGGATTCGTCGAGGTGATGCGGGCGCTGGCCGAGCTGCCGCCGGAGACGCGGGGCTCGCGCCGAGTGTGACGCGAAGGTGACGCCCGGTGTACGTCTTCCCCCTCCATGTGGCGCATCGGGAATTTTGCGATACGCTGCGCCCGAGCAGGGCGACCCCTGCTCTCCGGAAGAGGGAGGCCTGCCAGCGTGCCCGAAGGTTCGACCGCCAGCGGAGCGGTATTGCGCGTGCGCGTCGTCCGGGCGCTCGTCCTGGCCGTGGCGGTCGTGGACGTCTTCGCGACGGCGGTCGTGGGATACACGCTCGTCCAGAGCTGGTCGCAGCACCGGGAGCGCGCCGTCGTCGCGACCCAGAACCTGGGCGCTCTCCTCGAGCAGCAACTCGCGGGCATCATCGACAAGGTCGACCTGGGCCTGCTCGCGGTGTGCGACGAGTACGCGCACGAGCTGGCGATGGGCGGCATCCGCGAGCCGACCTTCCGCGCCTTCATCGCGCGCCACCAGTCCCGCGTCCCGGAGCTGGAGGCGATCCGGACCACCGACGCTGCCGGGGAGCTGCAGCTCGGCGACGGGATCACCCCCGAGGCGCGGGCCAGCCTGGCCGACCGCCCCTACTTCGAGCAGGTCCGCCGTCCGGGCGCGGGCCTCGTCATCTCGAAGCCGGTCGTGCGCAAGCTCCACGGCGCCCCGGCGATCCTCCTCCTCCGCGCGTTGCGACGTCCGGATGGCTCGTTCGCGGGCGCCGCGGTCGCGGCCCTCACGCTCGATCGGATCGACCAGGTGTTCTCCGGCCTCGACCTCGGCCGGCACGGCGTGATCGCGCTGCGCGACGCGGACCTCGGCATCATCGTCCGACACCACGCGGGCGGGGTCACCTTTCCGCTCGGGAGCCGGATCGTCTCGGACGAGATGCGCGCCTTCGTCGGCCGGGGCCAGGCCTCCGCCACCTACACCGGCGTGGCGGTCGACCGGGTCGAGCGGACGATCACGTATCGCAAGGTGGCGACCTACCCCTTCTACCTCGTCGTCGGCCTCGCCACGAGCGACATCCTGGCCGGCTGGTGGCGCGAGGTGATCGTCGGGCTCTCCATGCTGGTCGTCTTCCTGGTCATCACCGCGGGTGCAGCATGGCTCGCGCACCGGTCCTGGCTGAGGCGGGAAGCGGCCATCGCGGAGCAGCGCGACCTGCAAGCCCGCATGCTGATCTCCGAGCGGATGGCCTCGGTCGGCACGCTGGCGGCCGGCGTCGCGCACGAGGTGAACAACCCGCTCACCTACGTCTTCAGCAACGTCGCCTTCGCCATGGAGCAGCTCCGCGCGAGCGAGCTCGACTGGTCCAACCGGCCGGCCTGCGCGCCCCTGCGCGATGCGGCGACAGCGCTCGGGGAGGCGCTCGCCGGCGCCGGCCGCGTGCGTGACATCGTGCGCGACCTGAAGACCTTCTCTCGGTCGGGCGACGACCTGGCGGGCGTGGCTGCCCCGAACGCCGTCATCGAGGGCTGCCTGAAGATGACCAAGGTCATCACCTCCCGCGCGCGCGTGGTCACGCGCCTGGGCGACGTGCCGGCGGTGCACGGCAGCGCGGCCCGGCTGGCGCAGGTCCTCTCGAACTTGCTCGTCAACGCCGCCCAGGCCATCCCGGAGGGCCAGCCCGACCCGGAGATCGCCGTCTCCACCTGGCGCACCGCCGGCGGCTGGGCGGCCATCGAGGTGCGCGACAACGGCGCGGGCATCCCACCCGACGTCCTGCCGCACATCTTCGATCCGTTCTTCACCACCAAGCCGGTCGGCGAGGGCACCGGCCTCGGGCTCTCCATCTGCCACGGCATCGTGGAGGCGCTCGGAGGGGAGATCCGGGTGCACACGGAGGTGGAGCGGGGGACCACGTTCCGCATGCTCCTGCCGCCGGCGAACGCCGGCTCGCAGCAGCGGCCGGCCGCGGAGCGCCGCGCCGCGCGGACCGTCCCGACCGAAGCAGAGTCGTCGTGACGTCTCCGGCGCAGCCTTCCCGACATCGGCTCCGGGGGCCCACCGCGCACTCGCCGTTCCGTCCGGTGTAGCGTGCCGGGATGCGCCTGCTCGGCTCATCCCTCCTCCTCGCCGCCGTCCTCCTCGCCTCCTGCGTGGCCCACGAGAAGTCGGGCGACTCCGCCGCCGCCGTCGGCGACTGGCGCCACGCCGTGCTCGAGTATCGCTCCGCCGTCGAGTCGAGCCCCGAAGATCCCGTCCTCCGGAAGAAGTTCGACGAGGCGCGGGCGCACGCCCTATCGAGCTCGACCCAGCGCGCGCGGCTGTGCGCCTCGCAGGGCGACTTCGAGTGCGCGCTGGACGAGGCCGACTTCGTGTCCGGCCTCGACCCGGCCGCCGGCGCCTCCCTGGGCGCGCTGCGCGCCGACGCGGCCCGCCAGGTGGCGCTGCTCCGCGTGCGCGACGCGCAGTCCGCGATCGCTCGCGGCGACCTGGACCGGGCCGGCGCGGCGCTGCGCGCCGGCCGCGAGCTCTCGAGCGCGCCCGACGTCGTCCAGGCGGTGAGGCGCGCCGGCGCGTCGTACGCGGCGAGCGCCGCGGCCGCCTCCGAGTCGCTCCGCCAGGCGCGGCGCTTCCCGGAAGCGGTGAAGGTCCTCGCCGGCGCGGTCGAGTTCGACCCGGCGCTGGCGCCGCGCCTCGCGGCGCTGCGCGCGGAGCACGAGGCGTTCCGGACGGCCGAGCACGACCGCCTCGTCTTCGAGGCGGAGGGCGCGCTCGGGCAGCGCAGCTGGCTCGACGCCGCGGAGCGGCTGCGGGCGGCGCAGGGATTCCGGCCGGACGAGCGCGCGGGCGGGCTGGAGCGGTACGCCCGCGCGATGGCCTCCGGGGAGGCGGCGGTGGCCCGCGCCGACTTCCGCGGCGCCGAGCGCGCGTACCGGCAGGCGAGCGAGACCGGGCTCGACCGCGGCGGCCTGGCAGCCGCGGCGCTCGATGCGGTCGCGATCCGACCGCTCACGGTGCGCCTCACCTCGCTGCTCGTCCAGCCGTTCCGCCCCGACGGCACGCCCTGGGCCGGAGGGCTCAGCCCGCAGCTGTTCCGGCTGGCCGGCGCGGCAGCCAACGCTTCCCGCCACGACCGCCGCTCGGCCCTCGACCGCACGGCGGAGGTGGCGGACCTCGTGCCGCCCGCCAACTGGCCCACCCTCGTCTTGCAGGTGACGCTGCCCGGGGGCAGGCTGCTCGAGACGGTCCCCCAGCGCGCCCTCGCCTATCGGCCCGGATCGACGGTGACGCTCGCCACGAACGCCTACGATCGCCGCGAGCTCTCGGTGCGCGTCGTCCAGCGGGAACCGGGCGCGCCCGATGAGCTGGTGGGAGCGGTGCAGATCTCCCTCGCCACGCTCGCCTCCGAACGGCGAGCGGCGCTGCGCGACGGCTCGATCGCGTCGCTCGAGCTCACCGCTGGCTTCGACGCCGGCGCGGTCGACGGCGCCACGTCGCCCGATCTGAGGACGCCGCGGCCGGCGCAGCCCGGCGGCCCGGCCCAGCCCGGCTCGCCCGCGCCCGTCCGCCCCGCGGCCTGGCCGGCGCACTGACCGCTCAACTCCGGCGTTGCGCGGCACGCCCGCGCTGTTGTAACGGTCGGACATGCCCGACACGCACTCGATCCTCCTCTTCGCCGGCGCCGGGCTCCTGCTCAACGTGACGCCCGGCCCGGACCTGCTCTACATCCTGGGGCGCAGCGTGAGCCAGGGCCGCTCGGCCGGCGTCCTCTCGGCGCTCGGCATCGGCGCCGGCTGCCTCGTCCACGTGCTCGGGGCAGCGCTCGGGCTCTCGGCGCTGCTGCTCGCCCTCCCCCACGCCTACGACCTCGTCCGCTGGGTGGGCGCGGCTTACCTGGTCGTGCTGGGCGTGAAGGCGCTGCGCTCGGACCAGGCGACGCTCGAGGTGAAGGGGCTCGCGCCGGTGTCGCCGCGGCGCATCTTCGTGCAGGGCGCCCTCACCAACGTCCTGAACCCCAAGGTCGCGCTCTTCTTCCTCGCCTTCCTGCCGCAGTTCGCCGATCCCATCCGCGGCCCGCTCGCGCCCCAGCTGCTCCTCCTCGGCGCCATCTTCGCGGTGAACGGCACCATCGTCTGCGTCGGCTTCGCGCTGTTCGCGAGCTCGGTCGGCGCCTGGCTCCGCGGCCGCTACGGGGTGACGCGCCTGCTCGAGCGCGTCACCGGTGGCCTCTTCGTGGCGCTCGGCCTGCGGCTCGCCGTCCTCGAGCGGCGCTAGGCGCCGGCCGCGCGCCGCTCGAGGAGCAGCGCCTCGATCTCGGACACCGAGCCGAGCTCCAGCGCCTTCGCCGCCAGGTCCTCTGCGTCGTCGAGCCGGATCCCGCGGATCGCCTGCTTCACCTCGAGCATCTCGCCCGGAGCCACGCTGAACTCGCTCAGGCCCAGGCCGAGCAGGAGCGAGGTGAGGCGGGGATCGCCCCCCATCTCCCCGCACATCGTGAGCTCCCGCCCTGCGCTCCGCGCTGCCACCGCGACGGAGCGAATGAGGCTCAGGACCCCCGGGTGCAGAGGTTGGTAGTAGGAGGGGACGCTCTCGTCCTCGCGATCGGCTGCGAGCACGTACTGCACGAGATCGTTCGTCCCCAGGCTCAGGAAGTCGACCTCCTTGGCGAGGGTCCGGGCCATCAGGGCGGCCGAGGGGACCTCGATCATGGCGCCGACGGGGATCGCGGGGTTGAAGCGCTTGCCGGCGGCGGTCAGCTCGTCCTGGACCTGGCGCACGACCTCGCGCGCTTGCCGGACGTCCTCCAGCCCCCCCACGACGGGCAGCAAGATGGAAGCCGGGTGCTCGGCGCTGACGCGCAGGAAAGCACGCAGCTGCGGCTTCAGCACGTCGAGGTGCTTCAGGAGCAGGCGGAGGCCCCGCTGCGCGAGCGACGGATTGCGCGAAGGAGGCAAGGGGAAATAGGGCAGGATCTTGTCGCCGCCCAGGTCGAGCAGCCGGAAGACGACCTTCCGCGGGTGGAAGCGCTCCGCCGCGCGCGCGAGGAACTCGTACTGCTCTTCTTCGGTCGGGAAGCGCGGGCGGATCGAGAACGCGAACTCCGTCCGGTAGAGGCCGATGCCGTCCGCCTGGTAGCGGAGCGCGGCCTCGGTGTCCGCCAGCTTGTTGATGTTGGCGAGCAAGGGAATCGTCGTGCCGTCGAGCGTGACCGACGGGAGGCCGACGAGGTGGCGCAGCCCCTCCTTGTCGGCGCGGAGCTCCGCCTCCACGCGATCGTACTCTCGCTCGACGGAGGTCTCCGGATTGACGAACACGACCCCCGCCACCCCGTCGACGATGAGGCGATCGCCGGTCTTGATCCGCAGCGCCGCCTGGCGGACCCCCGCCACCGCCGGGGTGCGCAGCGAGCGCGCCAGGATCGAGCTGTGCGAGAACTTGCTTCCCCGCTCGGTCACGAACGCCTGCACCCGCTCCAGCTGGAGGCGGGCCGTCACGGAGGGGAGCAGCTCCTCCGCGACCACGATCGCGCCGTCCGGGATCTCGGGACCGTCCGGACATTGCCGCTCGATCAGGGCCGACAGGATGCGGCGGCCCACGTCGCGGACGTCGGCTGCCCGCTCCCGGAGGTAGGCGTCGGGCACCCCGTCCAGCGTCCGGGTGTACTTGTCGATGACCTCCGAGAGCGCCGCCTCGACGTTGACGCGCTTCTCCTGGACGATCAGGAGGACCCTGTCGCGGAGGCCCCGATCCTCGAGCGCCAGCAGCTGCGCGCCGAAGATGTCGGCCTGGCTTTGGCCCAGCTTCGCGGTCAGGTCTTCCTGGAGCGCGATCAGCTCCGACGCGGCCCTGGCCAGCGCCGCCTCGAAGCGTGCGCGCTCGCTCTCCAGCTCGGAGGCCAGGATGGTGCGCCGGGGCACCGCGGACCGGTAGCCACAAGCGACGACGAAGGCCGCGCCCCTGGCAACTCCCGCTGACACGCTGATGCCCCTGAGCATCGACCGAATCCTAGCTAAGGCGCCTCGCTCGGCGACGCGTAGTGCTCCAGCGGAGACTCGACGGGGAAGGCGGCGATGGCCTCGATGAGCTCCTCGTCCGGGTAGCACCAGGCCCAGCTCTCACCCGGCTCGAACGACTTGATGACCGGGTGCTTCGTCGCGTGAAAATGTCGCGTCGCGTGGCGGTTCGTCGAGTCGTCGCAGCACCCCACATGACCGCACGTCATGCAGAGCCGGAGGTGCATCCACGCGTCCCCCTGCTGGAGGCATTCCTGGCAGCCCTGCGAGCTGGGGGTCACAGGCTCGGGCCTCGGGCGTGCGAGCGCGCTCAGATGCCTACACATCGTCTCCTCCGGCGCCCGGCCTGGTTCGAGGAGTCTTCCGGGCGCGACCTCCGGCACCTAGCCCGGGAGCAGCGGCCCCGCAACAATCCCGCGCTCGGGGCCGCCGCTGCCGCGCTCGTGTTGCACCGCCTTCGGGCCCGGTGGCTCTCAGGTGTCGTGAACGCCTCTCTCCCCGCACGCTCGAGCTGGGTCCTCCTCGCGGCCGCGCTCTCCGCGGCGAGCCCCGCGAAAGCCAGTCCCCTCTCCGTCGAGGACGCGATCCGGTCCGCCTGGGCTGGGCACCTCGGCCTCCGGGCCGCGCTTCACCAGGCCACCGCCGCGCGGGCCGATGCGGACGCCGCCGACCACGGCTGGCTCCCCGCGCTCGCGCTCGAAGCGAAGGCCGTCCGCACCGACGAGCCCCTCATGGCGTTCGGCATCCGCCTCGACCAAGGCGTCGTGACCCAGGGTGATTTCGCTCCCGTTCGGCTCAATCATCCGGACGGGCAGACGGCCGTGGGAGCCGGCCTGTCGGTC
>DASPZP010000219.1:0-9469 GCA_035636195.1 Anaeromyxobacteraceae bacterium | reverse complement strand
CGCGGCGAGGACCCGCCCCGCACTCGTCCTGAACGAGGAAATCCCTTGAAACTCCGCGGCTAAAGGGCTACAACGACCCTTCCCCGCCGGCGACCCCGTCGCTCGTTCGAAGAGCCCTCCCGAAAGATGCCCGACGAGACCCTTCCGCCCCCTCCACCCGAGGCGCCGGCCCTGCCGCCCTCCGGCGACGGGCAGCGCGCGCAGGTCAACATCGAAGACGAGATGCGCAAGTCGTATCTCGATTACTCGATGTCGGTCATCATCGGGCGCGCGCTCCCCGACGTGCGCGACGGCCTGAAGCCGGTGCACCGCCGCATCCTCTACGCGATGCACACCGAGGGGCTGCACCACAACAAGCGTTACTCCAAGTGCGCCGGCGTGGTGGGCGAGGTGCTGAAGAAGTACCACCCGCACGGCGACGCCTCGGTCTACGACGCGCTCGTGCGCCTGGTGCAGGACTGGAACCTGCGCTACCCGCTCATCGACGGGCAGGGCAACTTCGGCTCGGTCGACGGGGACCCGGCCGCGGCCTACCGCTACACCGAGTCGCGGCTGGAGCGACTGGCCGACTTCCTCCTCGCCGACATCGACAAGGAGACCGTCGCCTGGGGGCCGAACTTCGACGACTCCACGAAGGAGCCGCTCGTCCTCCCGTCGCGCTTCCCGAACCTGCTCGTGAACGGCAGCTCGGGCATCGCGGTCGGCATGGCCACCTCCATCCCGCCGCACAACATGGGCGAGGTGGTGAACGCCGCCATCCAGGTCATCGAGAACCCCAAGGTCACCGTCCCCGAGCTGATGCGGTTCGTGCCCGGCCCCGACTTCCCCACGGCCGGCATCATCCTCGGCCGCGACGGGATCCGGAAGGCGTACGAGACGGGACGCGGCACCATCACCGTGCGCGCGCGCGCCACGATCGAGGTACACCCGAAGACCGAGCGCGAGACGATCGTCGTCACCGAGATCCCGTACCAGGTGAACAAGGCGAAGCTCGTCGAGCACATCGCCGATCTCGTCCGCGACAAGCGGCTGGAGGGCATCAGCGACCTGCGCGACGAGTCCTCCCGCGAGGGGATGCGGGTCGTCATCGAGCTGAAGCGCGACGCGGTCGGGCAGGTGGTGTTGAACAACCTCTACGCCCACACCGCGCTCCAGACCGGGTTCGGCGTCACGCTGCTCGCCATCGACGGCGGCCAGCCGCGCATCCTCGATCTGAAGCAGATGCTGGAGCGCTTCGTCGCCCACCGGCGCGACGTCGTCACGCGCCGCACTCGCTTCGAGCTCAAGCAGGCGCGCGCCCGCGAGCACATCCTGCTCGGCTACCAGATCGCGCTCGACCACATCGACGAGATCATCGCCCTCATCAAGAAGGCGGCCGACCGCGACGCCGCCCGCGACGAGATGATGGCCCGGTTCGGCTTCTCCGAGATCCAGGCCAAGGCCATCCTCGAGATGCAGCTCCAGCGCCTGACCGGCCTCGAGCGGCAGAAGATCATCGACGAGCTGGCGGAGGTGCAGCGGCTCATCACCCGCCTGATGGAGATCCTCGGCTCGGAGCAGGTGCTCCTGCAGGTCATCGTGGACGAGCTGAAGGAGGTCCGGCAGCTCTTCGCCGACGAGCGCCGCACCGAGATCCAGGGAGACCCGGGCGACCTCGACCTCGAGGACCTCATCGCCGAGGAGGAGATGGTCGTCACCGTCTCGCACGCCGGGTACGTGAAGCGGAACCCCGTCTCGCTTTACCGCGCCCAGCGCCGCGGCGGACGCGGCATCACCGGCGCCGGCGCCCGCGAGGAGGACTTCCTCGAGAGCCTCTTCGTCGCCTCCACCCACAGCTACCTGCTCGTCTTCTCCGACAAGGGGAAGGGCTACTGGCTCAAGGTTCACGAGATCCCGCAGGCCTCGCGCGCCGCGCGCGGCAAGCCCATCGTGAACCTGGTCCAGCTCGCGCCCGGCGAGAAGGTGGCGGCCATCCTGCCGGTGCGCCAGCTGCCCGAGCCGCCCGCCGGCGCCGACGAGACGCTCGATCAGGAGGCGGCGGCCGCCACGGAGCTGGCCGAGAAGCAGGCCGTGGCCGCGGCGCACCAGTACGTCTTCATGGGGACGAGGAAGGGGCTCATCAAGAAGACCCGGCTCGACGCGTACAGCCGCCCGCGCGCAGCCGGCATCATCGCGGTGGGCATCGAGGAGGGCGACGCGCTCATCGCCGCCCGCCTCACCGACGGCACCTCGCACGTGCTCCTCTCCACCGCCCGGGGCATGGCGATCCGCTTCGAGGAGACCGACGTCCGCGCCACCGGACGCGGCGCCTACGGCGTGAAGGGCATCAGCCTGGAAGAGGGCGACGAGGTGGTCTCGGCCGAGGTGGTGCCGGCGGCCAGGGAGGGCGAGCCCGCGCCCACCATCCTCACCGTGACCGCCAACGGTTACGGCAAGCGCACCGAGCTCGCCGAGTACCGCGTGCAGACCCGCGGCGGGAAGGGGCTCATCACCATCAAGACGACCGAGCGCAACGGGCCGGTGGTGGCCGCCATGTCGGTCCTCGAGACCGAGGAGGTGATGCTCATCACCAACAAGGGCATGCTCATCCGCATGCCGGCGAAGGGGATCAGCGTCATCGGCCGCAACACCCAGGGCGTGCGCCTCATCACGGTCGAGTCGCGCGAGGAGCAGGTGGCCGGGGTGGCGCTGGTGGCCGAGTCGACCCCGGAGGCCGAGGCGGCCGAGGGCGGAGGCGCGGAGGGCCAGGACGCGCCGGAGGGGCAGGAGGACGCGCCGGAGGGCGGCGAGGAGCCCGAGGGCGGGGTCGAGAGCTGATGCGGCGCTGGCTGGCGCTCGGCCTCTCGCTGCTCGCCTGCAGCGGCACCGCTCGCCGCCTGGACGAGGCGAACGCGGCCCGGCGCGCCGGCCAGCCGCGCGAGGCGCTCCAGGGTTATCAGGAGGTGCTGGCGGAGCTCGGCGAGGGGAAGCTGCCCGAGCGCGACGCGACCCTGCGCCTGAAGGCGCTCCGCAACGCCGCCGACGTCTCCTACCTCGAGATCGGCGACTTCACGCAGGCGGTCTCCTACTACCGCCGCATCGTGGCGCTCCACCCCGGCACGGAGGACGCCTGGAAGGCGCGGGCGGTGACGGGCGACATCTACCAGCAGCGCTTCGGCGACACGCGGGGCGCCATCGCCCAGTGGGCCGACATCGCGCAGAGCGACGCGCCCGAGGCGTCGGCCTACCAGCTCAAGGTGGCGCGCGCCTACGTCGACCTCAAGAACTGGGAGCAGGCGCGCACCGAGGCGCGCATCCTGCGCGAGCGCTGGTCGGCCTCCGAGCTCGCCGACGAGGCGCAGCTCCTCACCGCCCAGTCCTGGGCGCTGGAGAAGCGCGTCGGCGAGGCGCAGCGCGCCTTCCAGGCCCTCATCGACCGCCGGCCGCGCCAGGACGTGGCGGCGCGGGCGCTGGAGGGCCAGGCCGGGCTCGCCGTCGAGGCGGGCCAGCTCGATCGCGCGCTCACCCTCTATGCCGAGGCGCTGGAGGGGCACCCCAGTCCGGAGACCATCCGCGTCGCGCTCGAGAAGGTCCGGACGCGTCGCGACCGATCGCTTCCGAGCGCCCGGCCCGGCGATCGCGCCACCGCCTTCGACCACCGCCGACCGCCGCCGAAGCCCGCAGCGAAGCCAGCACCGGAACCCGAACCCGAGGAGACCGACGAGGAGCCATGAAGACCGACTACAGCGAGAAGCTGTTCGAGAAGGCGAAGGACCTCTTCCCCGGCGGCGTGAACAGCCCCGTGCGCGCGTTCAAGGGGGTGGGCGGCACGCCGCGCTTCATGGCCAAGGGCCGCGGCTCGAGGATGTGGGACGTCGACGGGAACGCGTACCTCGACTACGTCGGCTCGTGGGGCCCGCTCATCCTCGGCCACTGCCACTCGGCCGTCATGCAGGCGGTGCAGGACGCGCTCCGGGAGGGCAGCTCCTTCGGCGCTCCCAGCCCCCGCGAGATCCTCCTCGGCGAGCTCGTGCGCGAGCGCATGCCCTGGATCCGGAAGATGCGCTTCGTCTCCTCGGGCACGGAGGCCACCACCGCCGCCATCCGGCTCGCGCGCGGCTTCACCGGCCGCGACGACTTCCTCAAGTTCGACGGCTGCTACCACGGCGCGGGCGACCCCTTGCTCGTGAAGGCGGGCTCGGGGGTGGAGACGCTCGGCCTGCCCGACTCGCCCGGCGTGCCAGCCGACCTCGCCAAGCACACCCTCACCCTCCCCTGGAACGACCTCGCCGCGGTGGAGAAGCTCTTCGCCGAGAAGGGGAAGAGCCTCGCCGCCATCATCACCGAGCCGGTGGTGGGCAACATGGGCGTGCTCGTGCCGAAGCCTGGCTTCCTCGAGGGCCTCGCCCGGGTGTGCAAGGCGCACGGCGCGCTCTTCATCGTCGACGAGGTGATGACCGGGTTCCGCCTCGCCCCCGGCGGCGCCTGCGGGCGTTACGGGATCGCGCCCGACCTCGTCACCTTCGGCAAGGTGATCGGCGGTGGGCTGCCGGTGGGCGCGTTCGGCGGCCGGGCCGACGTCATGGAGAAGATCGCGCCGGCTGGGCCGGTCTACCAGGCGGGCACGCTCTCCGGAAATCCCATGGCCATGGCGGCCGGGACGGCCACCCTCTCCGAGCTCTCCCCCGCCTCGTACCAGAAGCTGGAGCAGCTCTCGGCCGAGCTCGAGCGCGGCCTCGCCGAGGCGGCGAAGGCGGCCGGGGCGGTGGTGCAGGTGAACCGGGTCGGCTCGATGCTGACCGTGTTCTTCTCGGAGGGGCCGGTCTTCGACGCGGCGAGCGCTCGCAAGTGCGACACGAAGAAGTTCGGGCGGTTCTTCCACGCCATGCTGGAGCGCGGGGTCTACCTGCCGCCCTCCCAGTTCGAGGCGGCCTTCGTCTCCGTGGCGCACTCGGCGGAGGACATCCAGACCACCGTCGCAGCGGCGCGCGAGGCCTTCCGGGAGGCCGTCCGCCCCGCGTGAGTGCGGCGCCGGAGCGCAGCTAGCCATTGACGCTTTTTTGGCGCCCTGCTATACGGCTCTGCCCTCCCGGTACCGCGGAAAGACAAGGATTTCCCCCCCGCGGCGTCTGCGTAGGGCGGGGGCCGCGTCCCCCGCCGCCGGGTCGGTCTGGGAGTCACGTGTCCGAGCGCGACGACAGAGAGCGGCGCGCCAAGGACGACGAGGGGCTGTCGAACCTCGCCGACGCCTATCGCAAGGCGGCGCCTTACATGGGCGCTTCCACGCAGCTGGTGGCGTCGGTGGGGCTCTTCACGGCCCTCGGTTGGTGGGGTGACCAGAAGCTGGGCCACACGACGCCGTGGCTCCTGCTCGTCGGCGCTGGCGTCGGGATGACCGTCGGATTCGTGAGCTTCTTCAAGACCGTACTCGGCAAGAAGGACGCGTGACGCGGCCCCTCCTCATCGCCGCCGGCGCGGCCCTCCTCGCCGTCCTCATCGCCGCCGCCGCCAGCGAGGGCCAGCGGCGCGCCGCGCTCATCGGCGCCTCCTCGGCCAGCTTGACCGCCTTCGGCTCGCTCCTCGCCATGGGCCGCTTCGCGACCGGGAAGAAGCCGGTCCAGGCCGCGCTGGCGGTGATGGTGGTGGCCTTCCTCGTCCGCATCGTGGTGGTCGCGCTCGGCACGCTGGCGGTGGTCCGGGCCGGTGAGAGCGTGGTCGCCTTCGTGGTCGCCTTCTTCGTGCCGTACTTCTTCTTCGCCGCCGTCGAGGCCTGGTATGTCGCCAGCCTGGGCCGCGGCCCGGGGTCGCCCGCATGACGAGCCTCTTCGCCCCCCTCGCCCTCGCGCTGGCCCTGGCGCAGCACTCGCCCGAGCCCGCCGTCCACGCCGAAGCGCCCGGCGCGCCCGCCGAGCACGGCGCCGCGGCCTCCCCCGAGCACGGCGCGCCTGCCGGTGAGCACGGCGCCGCCGGCGGCCATGAGGGCGGGCACACCCTGCCCGAGGTGATGATGCACCACGTCGCCAACGGCGAGGTGCTGGAGCTCCCCGGCTTCTGCGACGGCTTCCACTGGAACTGCGAGGTGAACCTGCGCGCGCTGACCGGCGGCGGCTGGGTGCTCCACCTCGGCGGGCTCACCCTCGACATGACGCCCTCGAAGCACGTCGTGATGCTGTGGGTGGCGGGGCTCCTACTTCTCGTGGTGTTTGGCACCGCTGGGCGCCAGCGGACGCTCGTGCCGCGCGGCTTCTACAACTTCCTCGAGCTGCTCGTGCAGTTCGTGCGAGACATCGCGGTCTCGAACATCGGGAAGCGCGACGCCGACCGCTTCGTGCCGTACCTGTGCTCGGCCTTCTTCTTCATCCTGGTGCTGAACCTGCTCGGCCTGGTGCCGTTCCTGGCGACGGCCACCGCCAACGTCTCGGTGACGGTGGGCCTGGCGCTCTTCACCTTCTTCGTCACCCAGTACGCCGCGATCCGGGCGCAGGGCGTGGGCGGCTACCTCGCCCACCTCACCGGCGGCGTGCCGAAGTCGCTCGCCTGGCTGTGGCCGATCATGATCCCGGTCGAGTTCCTGGGGCTCTTCACGAAGCCCTTCGCGCTCACCGTCCGACTCTTCGCCAACATGGTGGCCGGCCACTTCGTCATCCTGGCGCTGCTCGGGCTCATCTTCTCCATCTCGATCTTCGTCGCGCCCGTCTCGGTGGCCCTCGCGCTCGCCATCTTCATGCTCGAGCTCTTCGTGGCCTTCGTGCAGGCCTACATCTTCACCATGCTCTCGGCCCTCTTCATCGGCGCCGGCCTCGTGCACCATGAGCACGCGGACGGCCACGAGGAGCACGGCCACGCCGGCCCCGGCATGGGGTCGGAGCACGCCTCTCACGTGGACGGGAAGTCTCCCGCCCATGGGTAGTCGAGCGCCGTAAGCGCCACGGGGTCCGGCGGCCCGTCCCGAACCGCCCTCGCACACTGGAGTCACGCGTCATGAACAGCCTCGCACTCGGTTACCTCGCCGCCGGCCTCGGCGCCGGCATGTCCGTCATCGGCGTCGGCCTCGGCATCGGCCGCCTCGCCGCCGCAGCGCTGGAGGGCTCGGCCCGCCAGCCCACCGCGGCCGCCGACATCCGCACCTCGATGATCATCGCCGCCGCCCTCATCGAAGGCGCGACGCTCTTCGCCATCGTGGTGTGCCTGCTCCTCGCCATCAACAAGTAGCCGGCCGCCGCACCGCCTCGACCCGCCACCTCCAAGGGAGCGCCCGATGAACACCCTCTTCACGCCGGTCCTCGCCGCGGGGATCATGGACCTCAATCCCGGGCTCACGCTCTGGACTGCCATCACCTTCCTCGTCCTGATCGTCGTGCTGGGGAAGTTCGCCTGGGGCCCCATCGTCAAGATGCTGGACGAGCGCGAGCGGACCATCCGCGACGCGATCGACCAGGCGAAGAAGGAGCGGGCCGAGGCGGAGCGGATGCTGTTCGAGCAGAAGGCCTCGCTCGCCAAGGCGCAGCGCGAGGCGGCCGAGCTCGCCCAGCGCTCGAAGCAGGAGGTCGAGGCGATGCGACAGGAGCTCACCGCCCGCGCCCGCAAGGAGGCGGACGACCTCGTCGCGCAGGCGCGCCAGCAGATCCAGGAGGAGAAGTCGAAGGCGCTCCTGGAGCTGAAGGCCCAGGTGGCGGACCTCGCCATCGACGCCGCCCGCCGCCTCATCCAGTCGTCGCTCGACGAGAAGGCCCAGCGCGCGCTCGTGGAGGAGTACATCGCGCAGCTGCCGGCCGAACGAGCCGCGTAAGAAATCACGGCGCGGCGGGGGACAAGCCCCCGCCCTACTTCAAAGGGCTCCGGCACTCCCGGAGCCTTTTTTCTTCAGAAGGAACGCACCATGGCGCTCGGCATCGGCATCGTCGGCCTCCCGAACGTGGGGAAGTCGACCCTCTTCAACGCGCTCTCCGGCTCGGCCCAGGCGCAGGCGGCGAATTACCCGTTCTGCACCATCGACCCGAACCTGGGGGTGGTGCCGGTGCCGGACGAGCGGCTCGCGCGGCTGGCGGCGCTCTTCAAGCCGAAGAAGACGACGCCCACCACCCTCGAGTTCGTCGACATCGCCGGGCTCGTCGCGGGCGCGTCCAAGGGCGAGGGGCTCGGGAACCAGTTCCTCTCGCACATCCGCCAGGTGGACGCGATCGCCCACGTGCTGCGCTGCTTCGACGATCCGGACGTGGTGCACGTGGTGGGCAAGGTCGATCCCCGCAGCGACCGCGACGTGGTCGAGACCGAGCTCATGCTGAAGGACCTGGAGTCGGTCGAGAAGCGGCGCGAGCGGACGCAGAAGAACGCCAAGGCGCCCGGGAAGCCCGGCGAGCTCGCCAAGGCGGAGCTCCAGGCGCTCGATCGCGTCCGGGCCGGGCTGGAGCAGGGCAAGCCGGTGCGCGCCCAGCGGCTCTCCGAGGAGGACCGCGCCGTCCTGGCCGACCTCTTCCTCCTCACCGGCAAGCCCGTCATCTACGTCGCGAACGTGGACGAAGGCCAGCTCGCGAACCCCGGGGCGGACCTGCGCGTGCAGGCGGTCGAGGCCATGGCCAAGGAGGAGGGCTACGAGGCCGTCCCGCTGTGCGGCAAGGTGGAGGCGGAGATCGCCGAGCTGCCCGAGGCCGAGCGGACCGAGTTCCTGCAAGGGCTGGGGCTCGCGGAGCCCGGGCTGAACCGGCTCGTCCACGCCGGTTACCGCGAGCTCGGGCTCATCACCTTCCTCACCGCCGGCGAGGACGAGTGCCGCGCCTGGACCGTCCACCGCGGCGCGCGCGCGCCGCAGGCCGCCGGCGTCATCCACACCGACTTCGAGCGCGGGTTCATCAAGGCCGAGGTGATGCGCGTCGACGACCTGCTCCGCCTCGGCAGCGAGGCCGCCGTGAAGGAGAAGGGGCTCATGCGGGTGGAGGGGAAGGAGTACGTGGTGCAGGACGGGGACGTCATGCACTTCCGGTTCAACGTGTAGCCGGCGGCGGGGGACAAGCCCCCGCCCTACGACCGGGATGTAGGGCGGGGGTTCATCCCCCGCCGCTGCGAAGGGGCGCTCGCCTTCGTCCTCCGCCTCCGCGCCGCCAGCTTCGCCGCCAGCGCCAGCGCGGCCATCATGCTGGTCGGGCTCGCCTTCCACTTCCCGGCCAGGTCGTAGGCGACGCCGTGGTCCGGGCTCGTCCGCACGATGGGCAGCCCGAGCGTCACGTTCACGGCCGGATCGGCCATCAGCGCGTCGATGAGCTTGACCGGGATGAGGCCCTGGTCGTGATAGAGCGCCAGGACCGCGTCGAACTCGCCCCGCGCGGCGCGGAAGAAGACGCTGTCGGCGGGGTACGGCCCGCTGGCGTCGATCCCCAGCCGCCGGGCGCGGGAGAGGGCCGGCGCCACGAGCCGCGTCTCCTCGTCGCCGAAGGACCCGTCCTCGCCCGCGTGCGGGTTCATGGCGCACACCGCCAGGCGAGGGCGGGCGATG
>DASPZP010000218.1:0-5794 GCA_035636195.1 Anaeromyxobacteraceae bacterium | reverse complement strand
CCAGCAGGCGGCGCAGATCCGCGCGCTCGCCGAGGCCGAGTCGGACAAGACGAAGCTCTTGGCCGCCGGCGACGCCCAGCGGGTGCGGGCGCTCGGCGAGGCCGAGGCCGACAAGGCGGCCCGCGTCGGCGTGGGCCAGGCGCTGGCCATCGAGGAGCAGGTGCGCGCGTACGGCGGTCCGCAGGCGCAGCTCACGCGCGAGGTGATGTCGCGCTTCGCGGAGGCCATCCAGGCCTCCGGAGTCGACGTGGTGCCCAAGATCATCGTGGGCGGCGGCGCGGGCGGGCCGGGCGGCGGCGCCGGCAGCAACGGCTCGCTGCTCGAGTCGCTGCTCGCGGTGCTGCTCTCCGACAAGCTCGGCGTCGGACCGTCGGCGGCGCCGGCGGCCTCCGACCCGGCGCAGGCCGCCTGGCGCGACCGGATCCGGCGCGAGGTCTCGGCGTTGCCGAAGGGGTAGGGGTGAGCCGAGAGCAGCTCCCACATGTCGCAGCTCCGCGCCTGACGCGCACACATCGTCGACATTCGACCTCCGCCCCTTCTTTGCTATGGTTTCACTCATAGCCGCAGGAGGCTTTGTCCATGATCGTCTTCGGAACGCGCGGAAGAGTCGTGAAGGGCCCGCAGAAGCGCGGGGTGCCCTGTGCTGCATGCGGCATGGACGTGCACCAGACCTTCGGCGTCCTCCGCTACTTTCACGTCTTCTGGATCCCGATGTTCCCGACGATGAAGCAGCCGGCGATGGAGTGCCTGCACTGCAAGAAGGCCCTCGTCGGGAAGGAGCTCCCCGAGCGCGTCCGCAAGGACGTCGCGGCGCTGCTCTTCACGAAGCGGCGCGTGCTCCCCATGTTCGCCGGAGCGATCCTGGTCGCGCTCCTCGCCATCCCCGTCGCCTACGGGAGCGCCCAGCAGACCGCGCGCGAGGCCGGGTACCTCGCGGCGCCGGCCGCGGGCGACTGCTACGTCGTGAAGCTGGCTGGGTTCGTGAAACGCCCGGACCCGGGCCATCCATACGGCGTGCTGCGCGTCGTGAAGGTCTCGCCGGACCAGCTCGAGCTGCGCCTCGGGACGTTCGCCTACAGCCAGTCGAGGGGGGCCGACCAGGCGATCAGCCGCGGCGAGATCGCGCGCCCGGACTACTTCGCCACGAGTTCCATCACGCTCGCGACTGCAGAGCTCCAGCGGTTGAAGCAGGCCCGCACCATCCAGGCGGTCCGGCGCTGAGCAGGTCGAGTCGCGGAGACGCGCCGACGGGGCATCTCACGCGAGCGCCCGCTCGAGCGCGGCCGTGGCGTGGATCTCGGTCGTGTCGAAGAGCGGGACGGACACGTCGGGCTGCTGCAGGAGCATCGTGATCTCGGTGCAGCCGGCGACGACGCCCTCGGCCCCCGCGCCGACCAGGGCCTCGATGATCCCCAGGTAGCGCGCCTTCGAGGCGGGCACGATCCGGCCCACCACCAGCTCCTCGAAGATGACGCGGTTCACCTCGGCGCGCTCGGGCTCGCCCGGAACGAGGACCTCCAGGCCGTACCCGGCGAGCCGCCGCCGGTAGAAGTCCTGCTCCATCACGTAGCGGGTGCCCAGGAGCGCGACGCGCCGGACGCCGGCGGCCTTCACCCGTTCGGCGGTGGCGTCCGCGATGTGGACGAGGGGGATGCTCACGCCACGCATCGCCTGGTCCGCCACCTTGTGCATCGTGTTGGCGCAGATGAGGAGCAGGTCCGCTCCGGCGCGCTCCAGGCCGAGCGCGGCTTGGTTCAGGACGGCGCCCGCCTCTTCCCAGCGGCCGGCTCGCTGCAAGGGCTCGATCTCGGCGAAGTCCACCGAGGCGAGGATGCACTTCGCCGAGTGGAGCCCTCCCAGCCGCGCCCTCACCGCCTCGTTGAGCAGGCGGTAGTAGTGCACCGACGACTCCCAGCTCATCCCTCCGAGGAGGCCGATGGTCTTCATGGTCCCGCCATCATGGTCGGCGGACCTCCGGGGAGCCACTCGTTCCCGCGCGTCGAGCGCGGCCACGGACCGCCCGGCCGCTTACACCTTCGACATGCGCGAGGAACCGGCTGCGACCCGCTGGCGCGACCACGGGGTGCGGGTCATCCACGGCTGCGACCTCGATCCGAACACGCCACAGACAGCGGGGATGAACCGGGCGGCGGCGATCGACCGCGCGCGGGCGGGTGCGCAGAAGCTCTGGGCGGGCACGGTCACCATCCACCCGAACGCGAAGACGGGCGCGCACCATCACGGCGAGTTGGAGAGCGTCATCTACGTGCTGAAGGGACGCGCGCGGATGCGCTGGGGCGAGCGCCTCGAGTTCACCGCCGAGGCCGGGCCGGGCGACTTCATCTTCGTGCCGCCGTTCGTCCCGCACCAAGAGATCAACGCCAGCCCGGAAGAGCCTCTGGACTGCGTGCTGGTACGCAGCGGTTCCGACCCGGTGGTCGTGAACCTCGACATCTCGCCCGCGGAGCGGCCGGAAGAGCTCTGGGTCGATCCGGCCCATCCCCCGCAAACGTGAGGGAACGGCTCAGCCGCGCACGAGGCGCCGCGGCACGAGGACCACGACGGGATTCTGTCGAGCGGCCGCGCCCCTCCGCACGGTCAGCGCGACCGTGGTGCCCTCGGGACCGCGCAGGCGCGGCACCGCATCGCCGAGCGTCATCGCCGAGACGGCCGCGCCGTCGATCGCGATCACCTCGTCGCCTGCAGCGAGCCCCACCTCGGCTGCGCCGCCGCCGGGGAGGACCCTGAGGACCCGGAGCGCCTCGCCTTCCTTGACGAGCTGCGCGCCGATGCCGGCCAGCTCGACCCGAGGCTCCTCGCCCGCAGCCAGCGGCGTGAGCTCGATCTCGACGGGTCCGCCCAGCTCCCCGCTCGGCACCCCGGGTACGGACAGGACGCGCGCGTGGTGGCCCGGCGCGGACGCGAACAGGCTCATCGCCCGCTCGGAGATGCCCGCGAGCTCGAACCGCCCGTCCGGGCCGCTGACCGCTTCCATCCGCACCGGGACGCCGGCGGAGGTCGGCATCCCTTCCACCTCGACCGTCGCGCCCGCGACCGGCGCTCGACTTCCCCGGGAGAACACGACCCCGGACAGCCGCCCGCCCGGCGCGAGCTCGAAGTCCACGATGGCCGGGGCGGCATCGGGCGCCGGGACCGGAACCCTCACCTCGGACGACGGCGCGTAGCCGGGCGCGACGACGCTCAGGACGGCGGTGCCGGCAGCGAGGTCGTCGAGCGCGTACCGTCCATCGGGATCGACGATGGACGCGGTGCGCACCGTGATGGATTGGACGATCACCGTGAACGGCGCGACGGGCAGCCCGCTGCGCCGGTCCCTCACCCGTCCCTCGATCCGGCCCCCGTACGCGAGCCGGAGTCGCACGCCCGTGTCGCCGGCGTGCGCGATCTTCGTGGCTGGAGCGGATCCGGCGCGCTCCGCGACGAGCCGCCAGGAACCAGGCTCGAGCCCGTCCAACTTGAACGTGCCGTCGGCGGCCGTTCGCACGACGGACCCATCCCTGCTCGCTCGAGCATGGGCGGTGACGCTCGCGCCACTCAGCGGCGTTCCGGCGGAGTCTTCGACGATCCCCTCGATCGCGAGCAGGCCCGCTGTCGGCCGGGTGAGCCGAAGCGTGAGCTGGCCGCTCACCCGCACCGTGTAGTCCACCCGCCCGCGGGCGGGCGCGAACCCCGACTTGCGCGCCTCCAGGACCACGTCCTCGGGCGCGGCGAAGGAGAAGCCGCCGTCGGGACCGCTCGTGAAGCGGTCGCGCAGCGGCACGATGGCGTCCGCTCCGCGCTCGCCGAGGATGCGAACCTCCGCCCCGGCGACCGGCGCGTCGTGCTCGTCGATGACCCGGCCCTGGTAGCGCACTTCCGGCACCAGCGTGATCGTGACCCCATGCACGACGTCGCCGGCCCTGGCCTCGAGCGACACCGGACTCGCGCCCCACGCCGGCGCGAACGGCAGGAAACCCGGAGCGGTGACCGCCGCCAGCGACCATCGCCCGGCGACGCGCGCCTCGAACCAGAACGTCCCGTCGGATCGCGCGGTCACCGACGACGCCTCCTCCGCGCGCGCAAAGGTGAGCTGCGCACCCGGCACCGGACTGCCGTCCGCTGCGGAGACGACCCGCCCCGCGAACGCGCCATTCGGCGCGCGCGCTGCCGGCGCGTGTGGCGTGGACGGCACGACGGTCACCGGGGGCACCTGCGCGACGGGGTGCGCCCCTCCGCCGACGCGGGACGCCGCGGGCGGAACGGCGGGAGCCGTGACCGGCGCGGGCCCAGAGGTGGCCGGTGCGCGCTTCGCGCGCCAGAACACGATCCCGGCGAGCGCGATCAGCACCAGGGCGAGCAGGAGATAGCGGCGGGAATGCACTCCAGCGCCGCGGAGTGCGCTCTTCTGTCGAAGGTCAGTTGAAGGTCGACGAGAAGGCGAGGCCGCCCGCATACGTCCTCCAGGTCGGGGTCCCCGCGCCGTGCTCCTTGTTGAAGCTGAACGCGAACCAGCCGGCGAGCCCAATTCCCAGATGACGGGACACCCACCACTCCTTGCCCAGCGCGAACCGCGTCCCGAACCCGGCGGAGGTGTCGAAGGTATTGAAGAAGTTGTCGGTGAACCGCACCCAGGTCAGCGAAGGCGTGACGGTCACGTACACGTTGTGCGGCATGAAGTAGTAGTCGAAGCTCGGGCCGATCCCGTACAGCGAGACCGAGACGTCGCCACCGGGGGGGAAGAAGGCCCCGGAGGTGTCCGGCGAGGCCAGGGTGCCGACGCCCCAGAAGTGCGCAGCCAGCAGGACGTTCTCGGCCACGGCGCCGCCCACGGCCAGCCCCAGCTCACCCGCGCCGCCGTGCGCCGAGTCACCGATGGACGTCGACGACCCCATGTATCCGAGCCCGGCGTCGAGCCGGAGGAAGAAGCCGGTGTGCCGGAAGGCGCCGGGATCGTAGTACACCCTCGCCGGATAGTACGGCCGCAGCGGGGGCGGGCCGGGAGGCGGGGCGAATGCCGGAGGAGGCGGCGGCTCGAACCCGGGAGGTGGAGGCGGCGGTGGAGCGGGAGCGGCGGCAGGAGGGGGCGGACGCGCACCGGCGAGCGCCAGGGCGCTCTCCTCGACGTAGCCGATCTTCCCGTTCGGGAGCCGCACCTTCCTGAACCCGTTCACCGAGTCCTCCGAGACGGAGACCCGGGTGTTCTCCGAAAAGGTGTGGATGACGGGCGACGAGGGATCGGGCGAGGCGTGGACCGCCGCCTCGAACACGCGGATGGTCGCGGGTGCGGCCCGCGCCGTCACCGGTATGGAGAGGAGCACCAACGCCAGCAAGCAGGTCCAGGCTCGGATGGTCATGTGCTTGCCACCTCGTCGTTCTTGCGAAACCCGGAAGTGCATGTGTCGTTGCGCCGGCTCGAAAGCTTGGCCCCAGACGGGCCGGGACCGAGCGACGCAGGTCTGGCGCCCTGACGGCCGCGCCCGAGCAGCCGACCACCGAAGACCGCGATCACCCGCCGCCCCCCGCGCTCGATCTTCGGGGCCGGAACCGCTCAGCGCTCCGCGTCGGCCCGATTCGCGCTCTTCTGCAGCTCCTGCTCCAGCTCGCCGGCGCGCGCGCGCACGGCGTCGAGCTGCCGCTTCGGCTGGCTCGGAGCGGCGGGGTCGCTCGCGCCGGTCGTGCCGGTCAGCGCCACCTTCGCCGTGAAGGCGACGGCGGCGAGGCCGAGGACGAGAGCCAGGATCTTGAGGATCTGCATGGCCCCGAGTGTGACAGCGCCGACGCCGTTCGCACAAGC
>DASPZP010000217.1:0-17223 GCA_035636195.1 Anaeromyxobacteraceae bacterium | reverse complement strand
CGGCCTCCTGCCGCGCGACTTCGCGCTCGTCGGCGTAGTCCGCAAGCCCATGGACGACGAGGCCTTCCGCGCGCTCCTGAGCGACGAGATCCAGCAGTTCGCCACGGGCCCGATCGACCCGGCGCTCTGGACCGAGTTCCGCGCCCGCCTCCACTGCGTCTCGGGCGACGTGGACGGGCCCGACCTTTACCGACGGCTGGGCGAGCGCCTGCGGGAGCTCGAACGCGAGCACCACACGGGCGGGAACGTCCTCTTCTACCTGGCCACCCCGCCCGACGCCTTCTCTCCCATCGTGAAGCAGCTCGGGGAGGCCAAGCTCACCGGCGAGGAGGCGGGGCGCTGGCGGCGCGTCGTCGTCGAGAAGCCGTTCGGCCGCGACCTCGACAGCGCGCGGGTGCTCAACGCCGACCTCGTCACCGTCCTGCGCGAGCGGCAGATCTTCCGCATCGACCACTACCTCGGCAAGGAGACGGTGCAGAACATTCTCGTCTTCCGCTTCGCGAACGGCATCTTCGAGCCGGTCTGGAACCGTCGCTACGTGGACCACGTGCAGATCACGGTGGCGGAGGAGCTGGGGGTGGAGGGGCGCGGCGCCTACTACGAGCAGGCGGGCGTCCTGCGCGACATCATCCAGAACCACATCTTCCAGCTCCTGACGCTGGTGGCGATGGAGCCACCGTCCTCGCTCGGGGCAGAGGCGGTGCGCAACGAGAAGGTGAAGGTGCTCGACGCCATCCGCCCGATGCAGCCGGAGGAGGTGATCGCCTCGACCGTACGAGGGCAGTACGGTGAGGGCGTGGTGGGCGGCCGGCGCGTCCCGGCCTACCGCGAGGAGCCGGGCGTCGCGGCCAACTCCAAGACCGAGACCTACGCCGCCCTGCGCCTGCAGGTGGAGAACTGGCGCTGGGCCGGGGTGCCCTTCTATGTCCGCTCCGGCAAGCGGCTCGCCCGCCGCGAGACGCTCGTCTCCATCGCCTTCAAGCGCCCGCCGCTGATGCTCTTCCATGATACCGGGGTGGAGGCGATCGACCGGAACCGGCTCGAGATGCGCATCCAGCCCGACGAGGGGATGGCTTTCCGCATCAAGGCGAAGATCCCGGGCCAGGCCATCCGGCTGGCCGACGTGGACCTGCGCTTCTCGTACCAGGACTTCGGGCCGCTCGTCCCCACCACCGGCTACGAGCGGCTGATCTACGACGTCATGGTGGGCGACCCGACGCTCTTCCACCGCTGGGACACGGTCGAGTCCGCGTGGCGCATCGCGACGCCGGTCCTCGACCTGTGGGCGAGCTTGCCCGCGCGCGAGTTTCCCAACTACGCCGCCGGGAGCTGGGGGCCGGCGGCCGCCGATGAGCTCTTGCGCAAGGACGGTCATCGATGGGTCAACCCGGGCTGAGCGCGCCGCGGGTGGTGGTCGGGCGCGACCTCGCCGAGGCCGCCAGGCTCGGCGCGCAGGAGGTGGTGGCCCGCGCGCAGGCGGCGGCCTCGCTGCGCGGCCGCTTCACGCTGGCGCTCTCGGGAGGTCACACCCCGCAGGCGCTGCACGCGCTGCTCGCCGATCCGGTCGAGCATTTCCGCGGCCGCATCTCGTGGGCGGCCACCCACGTCTTCTTCGGCGACGAGCGGTGCGTCCCGCCCGACCACCCGGACTCGAACTACGGCGCGGCACGGAGATCTCTCCTGGCCCACGTCCCGCTCCCTGCCTCGAACGTCCACCGGCTGAGGGGCGAGGACGATCCGCTCGCGGCCGCCGCGGCCTACGAGGCGGAGCTGCGGCGGGTGGTGCCGGTCGAGCCAGGCCTGCCCCGCCTCGATCTCATCCTCCTCGGCCTCGGCGCGGACGGACACACCGCCTCGCTCTTTCCCGGGACGGCGGCGCTCGACGAGGAGACCCGCCTCGTCGTCGCGAACGAGGTGCCGCAGGTGGGTGGCTTCCGGCTCACGTTCACGTTCCCGCTCATCCGGGCGGCGCGCGCGGTGGCGTTCCTCGTCGCCGGCGAGGACAAGGCCGCGGCGGTTTCGGACGTGCTCGGCGGGCGCGGCGCGCGACCTGCGGCCCGCGTCCACCTCGCCGAGGGCGACCTCACCTGGTACCTCGACGAGGCGGCGGCGTCGCGGTTGCCGGCGGGGGTGCGGTGACCTGGACGCCGATCTCGACCTCGACCTAGCCCACCCTCAACCCGAGGATGTCCAGGTCCCGCTCGACGCCGTCGAGCACCGCTACCCGCGGCAGGTGGCCCCAGCGCGCGAACCCCTGCTGGCCGAGGAGCGCCTGGCTGGGCGTGTTGTGCCCGAAGACGAACCCGAGGAGCGTCGTCAACCCGAGCCGCGGCGCCTCGGCGATGGCGTGGGCGAGGAGCGCGCGCGCCAGGCCGCGCCGCTGCGCCTCGGGGGCCACGTAGACGCTGAGCTCGGCGGTCGCCCCGTAGGCGGGCCGGCCGTAGAAGCTCGAGAGGCTCACCCAGCCCAGCACCCCGCCCTCCTGCTCGTCGACCCAGAGCGGGCGGCGCGCGCCGTGCGCGGCGAACCACGGCTGGCGCTGCTCCACGGTGACGGGCTCGGTGTCGGCGGTGGCGAGGCGGCCCGGGATGGAGGCGTTGTAGATGGCGACCACGCGCGGGAGGTCGCCCGGGACGGCGAGGCGGATCATGCGCAGATGCTAACCGATCGTCACGGCCCCGTGAGCAGGTCGCGCGCCAGCTTCACGACCAGCGCGAGCACGACGAGCAGCACCACCCGCCGCACGAAGGCGTCGCCCCGGCGCACGGCGAGGTGCGCGCCCAGCGTGCTCCCGGCGAACTGCGCCGCGGCCATGGGCAGGGCCACCTGCCACACGACCACGCCGCGACCGGCGAAGAGCGCCAGCGCGGCCAGGTTGGAGGCGAAGTTCACCACCTTCGCCTCTCCGGAGGCGCGGGTGAGCCCGTCGCCCAGCACCAGGGCGAAGGCGACGATGAGGAAGGTGCCCGTGCCGGGTCCGAAGAAGCCGTCGTAGGCGCCGATGGCGAGCGCGATGACGAGCGTCGCACCGCGCGCGTGGCGCACCGCGACCGGCCAGCGGCGGTGCGGACGCGCCGCGCCCTGCTGCGCGACGGCCGGCAGGCTGGGCCGCAACGCCATGAACAGCGCCACCGCGACGAGGAGGACGAGCACGACCGGCCGCAGCACCGCCGGCCGCAGGAGCAGCACCAGCGCCGCGCCGCAGAGCGCGCCGGCGAACCCGCCCGGGAACGCCACCTGCGCCCGGCGGGCGTCGACGAGGCCGGCCCGGGCGAAGCGCAGGAGCGACGCGCCCGAGCCGAAGACCGACTGGCCCTTGTTGGTGCCGAGGGCGAGGTGCGGTGGCAGCCCCGCGGCGAGGAGCGCCGGGACGGTGATGAGGCCACCGCCGCCGGCGACCGCATCGATGACGCCCGCGGCGAAGGCAGCCAGGGCGAGGAGGGCGAGGACGCCCGGCGTGAGCGTCACCGGGTGGGGTTACGCCTTCTCGATGACGCCGCAGGCGATGCGCGCCCCGGAGTTGCCGGCCGGATCGGTCTTGCCGTCGTCGGGTCCGGCGTGGATGACGATGGCGGTGCCCTCCGGGTTCAAAAGCGAGCTCGGGCCCTGACCGAGCGTGGCCCCGTCCAGGGTCCCGGAGAAGGTGCCCTTCCCGTCGGCGCCGACGGTGAGGTTCGGCAGGTCGCCGGCGTGGTGACCTTCGGCGCTCTCGAGGCCGTGCTTCTTGTGCGTGGGATTGAAGTGCGCGCCGGCGCTCTTGAACTCGGGAGCCTCGCACTTGCCGGCTCCGTGGACGTGGATGCCGTGCTGGCCGGGGGGCAGGCCCTTCACCTCGACGGTGAGCTTCACCACGCCCCCCGCGCCGGTGAGGGTGGCCGTACCGACCTGTTGGCCCTGGGCGTCCTTCAGCGTGGCGCGCGCGGACGTGACGTCGGCGGCGAGCGCGCCGCCGGGAAGGCAGAGGCAGAGGACGGCGGCGGCGAGCGCAGGGCGCATGAGGACGACTCCTCGATGGGGTGAGCTGCCACGGAGCTTATCCGACGTCGCCGCCGGCCGCCGCGCTTCGTGGCGCACCCGGCGGTGGCCACGGCGCGGGTGCTTGGTTACGCTGCGTCGACACTCTTCCGAGGAGGTCGTCCTTGCCCGGTCGCGCACTCCGCTCCCTCGCCCTCGCCCTCGCCATGCTGCCTGCGGCGCCCACCCTGGCCGCCGAGAAGAAGGTGTTGAACGTCTCGGCCATCCCCGACGAGGCGCCCACCGAGCTGCAGCGGAAGTTCAAGCCGCTCGGCGACTACCTCGCGAAGCAGCTCGGGATGGAGGTGAAGTTCGTCCCCGTCACCGACTACGCCGCCACGGTGGAGGGGCTCGCGGGTGGGCACCTCGATCTCGTCTGGTACGGAGGCTTCACCTTCGTGCAGGCGCGCCGCCGCACCGGCACCGCGCTGCCGCTCGTCCAGCGCGAGGAGGACTCCCACTTCCACTCGAAGTTCATCACGCTCGCGGGCTCGAAGCTCGCGTCGCTCGGCGACCTCAAGGGCAAGACGCTCGCCTTCGGCTCGGAGAGCAGCACCTCCGGCCACCTCATGCCGCGCTACTACCTCCTCCAGGCCGGGATCGATCCGAAGAAGGATCTCGCGCACTTCGCCTTCAGCGGCGCGCACGACGTGACCGCGAAGTGGGTGGAGCAGGGAAAGGTGGACGCCGGAGCGCTCAACGAGTCGGTGTGGAACAAGCTCGTCGAGGAGAAGAAGGTCGACCCCGCCAAGGTGGTGGTCTTCTACACGACGCCTGATTTCTACGACTACAACTGGACCGTGCGCGGCGATCTCGACCCGACGATCATTCAGAAGCTCAAGGCCGCCTTCCTCGCCCTCGACCCTGCGAACCCGGAGCAGAAGGCCATCCTCGACCTGCAGCGGACGAAGAAGTTCATCGAGACGAAGCCCGAGAACTACCTGCGCATCGAGGACGCGGCGAAGAGCGCGGGGTTGATTCGGTAGCTCACAATCAGGCCGCCAGCGCCCGCTCGTCCCCGGGGCGCGGCGGCGCGGCGAGGCCGGCCAGCACGCGCCGGCGGATCACGGCGCTCGCTGCGTCGACGAGGAGCACCAGGGCGAGGATGACCAGGACGAGCGTCGCGGCCCTCGGGTAGTCGAACCACGAGAGGGCGAGCTTGAGGTCCCGGCCGATCCCGCCCGCTCCCACCACGCCCAGCACGGCCGAGGCGCGGATGTTCACCTCCCAGCGGTAGAGCGTGTAGGCGACGAGCTGCGGCCAGACCTGCGGCAGGACCCCGAGGAGCGCCGTGCCCGCGCGCGAGGCGCCCGCGGCGCGCAGCGCGCCGAGCGGGGCGGTGGGCACCTCCTCCAGCGCCTCGAAGTAGAGCCGCCCCAGCACTCCCGCGGTGTGGATCCCGAGCGCGAGCGCGCCGGCGAAGGGACCGAGCCCCACCGCCAGCACCAGGGCGAGGGCCCAGAGGAGCTCGGGCAAGGTGCGGGCGAGGTTCATGATGGCGCGCGCGCCGGCGGCGACCCCGGCGCGCCCGGTGCGGGCGAGGCCCCGGCCAGCCTCGCCTGGGATGCGGTCGAGCGGCCGCGCTGCGAGCCAGGCGAGGAGGAGGCCCCCCGCCGCGGCGAACGCGGTTCCCAGCACCGATACGGCCAGCGTCTCGAGCACCGCCGGGAAGAGCTCGCGCAGCAGCTCGGGCGAGCGCTCTGGCGGCCACAGCGCGCGCGTGAACGCGCCCATCGAGCCGAGGGCGCGGCGGGAGAGGAGCGCCGTGGGGGACAGGTCGAGGAACCACGAAGCGCCCGCCAGGGTGACCCCGAGCGCGAAGCCGGCCGCGAGGGCGCGGGCCAGCGCGCCGGCCGAGGCGGGGAAGAGCGCGCCGCGTGCGGCCACCCGGCGGCGGAGCCGCTCCGAGGCGAGATCCACCGTCGCCACCAGCGCGAAGAGCGCCAGCACGTAGGTCGCCACCTCGTCGTAGCGGAGCATCTTGAGCGAGAGCTCCACCTGCTGGCCCAGGCCGCCCGCGCCGACGAGCCCCAGCACCGCCGACGCGCGCAGCGCGCAGTCGAGGCGGTAGAGCGTGTAGGAGACGAGGAGCGGGCGCGCCGGGGGCAGGATGCCGAAGGCGAAGGCGCTCCAGGGCCGTGCGCCGGCGGCCCCGAGCGTCTCCGCGGCACCGCGCGGCACGCCCTCCAGCAGATCGGCGAACACCTTTCCCACCACGCCGCCGTAGGCGATGCCGATGGCGAGCACTCCGGCTGCCGGGCCCAGGCCGATCGCTCGCACGAAGAGCAGCGCCCATACCACCTCCGGCACCGACCGCATGACGGCGAGCACGCCGCGCGCGAGCGCGTGCGTGGCGCGCCGGCCGGGACCCGTCCGCGCCCCGCAGGCGGCGCGGACGTGCGGGCTCGCCGCGAGGAGGGAGAGCGGCCCTCCGAGCAGGAGCGCCAGCGCCATGCCCAGGAGGGCGATGGCGCACGTCTCGAGGAGCGGCCGCACGAGGCCGCGCAGGAGCTCCGCGTCGTGGGCCGGCGGCCAGAAGCCGGCGGCGAAGTCGCGGGCCGCTGCGCGCGCCTCGCCCGAGACGAGCGCCGACAGGCTCCCGCCCGAGCCGTGCCAGGCGAGCGCCAGCGCCGCGGCGAGGAGGAGCCCGGGCCAGGACAGGAACCAGGGGCGCGGCGGCGGAGGAAGGCCGGGGCTCACGGCGGCTCGCCCCCGGCGGCCTTTCGTGCCAGGGCGAGGAAGCGGGCGGCCGGCTCTGACAGGGCGGCTGCACGCCGCCAGGCGACGAAGAAGCGGCGCGGGATCTGGACCGCCTCGATGGGCACCTCGCGCACCCGCCCCTCGGCGACGGCGCGCGCCACGGAGCGACGCGAGGCGAACCCGATGCCCATCCCCGCCGCCACCGCCGCGACGAGCGCGGCCGCGCTGCCCGCCTCGAGCACGGCCGCGTCCGGCTCCAGCACGACGCCCATCGCGGCGAGCTGCGCCTCGGCGATCGCCCGGGTGGCGGAGCCCTGCTCGCGGTCCACCCGCGGCAGCCGCGCCGCGGCCGAGGCGGCGAGCGGCTCGGGCAGCCCCCCGAAGCGGGCCGCGGCCACGAGCACGATCTCGTCCTCGGCGAAGTCCTCGAAGTGGAGGTCGGGGTCCTCGGTGCGCGCGCCGACGAAGGCGAGCTCGACCTGGCCCGCGGCCAGGTCGGCCAGCACCTCGGCGGTCCCCTTCACGGTGAGGCGAAGATGCACCGCCGGCTCGGCGGCGCCGAACGCGGCCGCCGCGGCGGGGAGGATGTGCTCGCCGGGCGTCGTCGAGGCGCCCAGCCGGAGCTCACCGGTGCGCGCGGCGCGGCTGGCCGGGACCACGCGGCGCGGCTCGGGGGAGCGGGTGGCAGCCTCCGGCTGGTAGAGGAGCGCGAGGTCGTGGCGGCTCACCTGCTCGCGCGGGCGGTCGAAGAGGATCTTCCCCGCGCGCAGCCCGACCAGGCGCGGGAAGTGCGGCAGGACGGGCGCGAGCTGGTGCGTGCTGAGGACGAGCGCCCGCCCACGCGCGGCTTCGACGAGGAGCGCCACCACCGACTGCGTCCGCTCGGGGTCCACCGAGGAGAAGGGCTCGTCGGCCACCACCAGCTCGGGCGCCTGGTAGAGGACGCGGGCCACCGCGACCCGCTGCTGCTCGCCGCCGGAGAGGCGGTCGACGCGCTCGTCCAGCTTGGCGGCGATGCCGACCCGCGCGAGCACCTCGGCCACCTCCTGGCGCTCGCGCCGCCGCAGCGCCCCCAGCGCGACCGAGATCGCCGGCAGGCGTCCGAGCCGGCCCATGAGCACGTTCTCGAGCACGCTCGCCTGCGGCACGAGCTGGAGCTGCTGATAGATGGTGCCGATGCGGGCGCGCAGCGCGCGGAGCCGGCGCGGGGCGAGCCCGTGGAGCGCCTCGCCCAGCACGCGCACGCGGCCCTCGCTTGCCGGGAGCGAAGTGTTGACGAGCCGGAGCAAGGTGGACTTGCCGGCCCCGCTCGGCCCCAGGATCGCCACCCGTTCGCCCGGGTGGATCGTCAGCGTCACCGCGGAGAGGGCGCGGAACGCGCCGTAGACGCGCCCGGCCTGCTCGAGCTCGACGACCGCGCCGCCGCGGGCGGGATCCGCTTCACCGGGCGTGTCGAGGCGGGGATCGGCGCCGGTGCGGGAGGTCATGGGGGACTGGCCGTTCGTAACCAGCCGGCGGCGGGGGTGCAATCAGGCCGCTTGCGCGCCGAGCGCATCGAACGTAAACCCACCGCATGCGCGTCGCCGTGGTGGGAGCGGGCGGGGTGGGCGGCCTCGTGGGCGGGCTCCTCGCCCACGCCGGCCTCGAGGTGGCCTTCGTCGCGCGCGGCGCGCAGCTCGCCGCGCTGCGCGAGCGCGGGCTCCGGGTGGACAGCCCGCGCGCCGCCTTCCACCTGCCGCGCGTGGAGGCGGCCGAGGACCCCGGCGCGCTCGCTCCGGCCGACGTGGTGCTCGTCGCGGTGAAGGGCTGGCAGGTGCGCGAGGTCGCCCCCCGCCTCACCGCGCTCTGCAAGCCGGACGGCTTCGCCCTGCCGCTCGAGAACGGCGTCGAGGCGGCCTCCGCGCTGGCGCGCGCGCTCGGCGACGCCAGGGTGGTGGGCGGCCTCTGTCACCTCTTCGCCTGGCTCGATGAGCCGGGGGTGGTGAAGCACGCGGGCGAGCTGTTGCGCATCACCATGGGTGAGCGACAGGGCGGCGCGAGCGAGCGCCTGGAGCGGCTGGCCGGGGCGCTCCGCGCCGCGAAGATCGACGCCGTGCTGGCCCCCGACATCGAGGCGGCCCTGTGGGAGAAGTTCCTCTTCATCGACGCGTTCGGCACCGTGGGCGCGGTCACCCGCGCGCCGGTCGGCGTCGTGCGGTCGCTCGAGCCAACCCGCGCCCTCTTGCGCTCGGCGATGGAGGAGACGGCGGCCGTCGCGCGCGCCCGCGGGGTGCGCCTCGCCGCCGACGCGGTGGAGAAGGCGCTCCGCCTCATCGACGGGGTCGCTCCGGCATCCACCGCCTCCATGCACCGCGATCTCGTGGCTGGCCGACCGTCGGAGCTGCCCGATCAGCCCGGCGCGGTGGTGCGCCTCGCCGGCGAGGCCGGGGTGGAGGTGCCGGTTCACCGCGTCCTGCTCGCGGCGCTGCTTCCGCAGGAAATGGCCGCGCGCGGAGGTCGGCTCGACCCCTTTGCCGACCCATGGGGTCAGAAGAGACCCGTA
Organism: Anaeromyxobacteraceae bacterium; assembly: GCA_035636195.1. GTDB lineage: Bacteria > Myxococcota > Myxococcia > Myxococcales > Anaeromyxobacteraceae > Anaeromyxobacter_A. The sequence continues at coordinate 7,967 of DASPZP010000217.1, read as the reverse complement.
TCAGCGGAGCAGCCCTCGCATGGGGCCCGCAAGGGCTAACTGGCTGTATCGATGTGTTTCTTTTGCTGTACCTCGAGTGGGGTACAGCTCCGGCTGGCGCGGCACGCGACGTGCGTCAGGAACGTGGCGGGGAGAGAAAGTCCGCCGCACATGCAGCCCGCCGCATCACATCCTTACGATCTCGCCTTCGCGAGCCTGCCCGAGCCGACGCTGCTCGTCGACGCCGACGGGCGCCTCACCCAGATGAATGGCGCGGCGGAAGCGCTGCTCGGCCGCGCGGCCACCCTGGCGGCGCACGGCGGCGAGCCCCTCGCGCAGTCCCTGCCGTGGCTCGCGCCGGCGGCTGAACGTGTCCTGGCGGGCGCAGCCGAGGCAGGGCTCGAGGCCGAGGTAGACACAGCCGATGGGCGCCGCCACCTCGCGGCGCGGCTGCGCCGGATGACGAGCGGCGGCGTCGTGCGAGGAGCCGTGGCGGTCCTGGAGGACCTCACCGATCGCCGCGCCGTCGAAGCGCGCCTGCGCGCCGCCGAGCGGCAGGCCGCCCTCGGCACGCTCGCGGCCGGCATCGCTCATGAGGTGAACAACCCGCTCGCCTGCGTCGTGGCGGGCCTCTCCTTCGTGGAGGCGGAGCACGATCGGCTCCTGCCCTCCGCGCTCGACGCGGATCTGGGAGAGGCACGCGCCGCCCTCGAAGAAGCGCACGCAGCGGCGCTGCGGGTGGGACGGATCGTCCGCTCCCTGCAGAGCTTCGGCCGGCCGGCGGCGCCGCTCCTCCACGAGGTGGACCTGGCGGTGGCAGTGCGGTTGGCGGTGCACCTCAGCGAGCATGAGCTCGAAGGCCGCGGGCGGCTCGTCCTGGATCTCGCCGAGGGTGTCACCATGCGCGGCAGCGAGTCGCTGCTCGTCGAGCTCTTCGCCACCCTCCTCGCGAACGCGTCCCAGGCGCTCCCGGAAGGCGGCGACCCCGAGGTGAACCAGATCTACGTGTCGCTCGTCGCCAGCGAGGGTGAGGCCACGGTCGTCGTCTCGGACACGGGCGCCGGCATGGCGGACGAGCCCGGGGAGCGCGTCTTCGAGCCGTTCGGCACGAGCCACGACATGCACGCTGGGCTCGGCCTGTCGGTCTGCCACGGCATCGTCACCGCGTTCGGCGGCACGCTGGTGCTCGACCGTACCTCTGGCGGCGGCACCATCGCCGTGGTGCGGTTCCCGCTCACCTGACCCTGATGGGGCCTCACGGCAGGCGCCTGGCCAGCGGGTTCGCCTGCTGGCGCTCGATCTTGTACCCCCGGATGTGGCACAAAGAAGTCGATGTTTCGAGAAATCGTCGAGATCGATGAGACGAAGTGCGACGGCTGCGGGAAGTGCATCCCCTCGTGCGCCGAGGGCGCGCTCTACCTGGAGGGCGGCAAGGTCAAGCTGAAGGCCGACGCGCTGTGCGACGGCCTCGGCGCCTGCCTCGGCGAGTGCCCGCAGGGCGCGCTCAAGGTGACGCGGCGCGAGGCGCCCGCCTTCGACGAGGCGGCGGTCCAGGCCGAGCTCGCGAAGAAGGCTGCGCCCCAGCCCGCGCGCACGCCACTGTCGCTCGCGCCCAACTTGCCTTCCTCGGGGGGCTGCCCCGGCTCGCGGCCTCGCGCGCTCACGCCGGTCCCGCCCCCTTCCGTTCAGACGCGGCGCCCTCGGCTCTCGGTGGTCTCGGACGCCCTTCCGCCCCTGGTGCCGCAGGGCGGGAGCCGGCTCGGGCAGTGGCCGGTCCAGCTCCACCTCGTCTCGCCCGCCGCTCCCTACCTGCGCGGCGCCGACCTGCTCCTCGCCGCCGACTGCGTGCCGTTCGCCTTCGCCCGCTTCCACGAGGAGTTCCTGGACGGGCGCCGCGTGCTCGTGGGCTGCCCGAAGCTCGACGACCTCGGCGCCTATGCGGAGAAGCTGGCGGTGCTCTTCCGCCACGCCGCGCCGAAGAGCGTGCTGGTCGTGAAGATGGAGGTCCCTTGCTGCAACGGGATCGCCGTCGCCGCGCGGCAGGCGCTCACGGCGTCGGGCCACGCGGCGCCCTTCGAGGTGGCGACGGTGGGAATCGCCGGCGACGTGGTCGACCGCCGAAAGCTGTAGCGCATGGGCGGGGCTTGCCCGCCGGCGCGCGCTCAGCCGGCGAGCCCGAGGTTGTGCTGAACCTCGTGAGCGCCGTGCCCCGCCTGTTGCGGTGTGGTCGTCCCAGGGGACGAGGGGACGCGCGCGCGCTGCTCGATCTGACTTCCCCGGTTGGTCGCCTGCCGGACGTACTCGTAGCGGTCGAGCTCCAGCGCCGCGGCGATCGACTGGCCGACGCGCGCCAGCTCCTGCTCATCCTCATCGGCGGCGTCCGCGGCCAGGCGCTGAGCGACCGCCCCGCGCTGCTGCAGCCTCTGCAGGCGGCGGATGGCGGCGGCGCGGTCCGCCTCGAGCCCGGCCAGCCGGCGCTCCTCCTCGCCCAGCGCGGCAGCACGGCGGGAGAGTTCGGCGTAGGACCGATAGTGCTCGTGGTCCCACGCCCGCGCCTTCGTCAGCGCCTCCGCGCGCATGGCGTCGAGCTCGCGGGCCGTGCGCAGCATCCAGGCGGTGGCGGCCGGGATGGCGAGCGCGATGAGGAAGAGCGTCCAGCGGGCGTAGCGGAGGTCTACCGCACGCGTCGTGCCCGGGCGCACGCCGGTGATGGACCAGGCCATGGCGGCGGCGAGCAGCGCGGCGGCGGCCGCCGCGAGCGCGGTCAGGAGCCGCCGGCGCGGCTCCGCCTGGGCCTGGAACAGCTCGAGCCCGCGGCGCAGCGCCAGGTGCGCGAAGAGGAAGAGACTGGCCGACGCACCCAGGGCGAAGATGCTGACCAGGACGACGCCCATGGGCGTCCGCTGAAGCTCCGCGGAGAGGTTGGCGGTCCGGATGCCGGCGCCTTCCAGGCACGGGACCGCGAGCTGCCATGTCTCGGCGAGGAGCAGCGCCAGCGCGAAGAGCTGCAACCCGAGGCCGAGCGGAGGCGGCACCTGTGGCCGCCCCATCTGCTGGGCCTGAGCCTCGTCGGCCGGATCGGCCACGTCGGCGCCGCGCGTCACCTCCTCCAGCTCGCGCGTCACCTCGTCCACGCGCGCGCGCTGCGCCTCGATGCGAGCGGCCAGCCGGGCGGCATCGGCCTGGGCGAACTGGACCTCCGGGCCGAGAGCGGCCGGGCCCTCGGCGCGCAGGAAGGACTCGAGCCAGGGAGCGCGCTGCGCAGGCGCGGGCGCGGCGGCGATGGCGCCCCCTTCTTCCACCGCGATCGTGACTGGCAGCCGCGACGGAGGAACCGCCAGCGCCGCCAGGCGCTGCGAGAGGCGGTGCTGCAGGAAGTCCTTGACCGGGATGCCCGCGCGGACCGCCAGGCGGGCTGCCCACCAGGCAGACGACCGGCTCGCCTTGGGCGAGCGCAGCTTCTGCCGAGGCGGGATCTTCAGCGCAGGCGCCGCCCGCGGCGCACGCAGCTCGGAAAGGCGCTCCTGCACCCACTGCAGCGGGTTCTTCTGAGGCGCCGGCGCGGGGGTTGTCGTCTTGTTGCTCGTCTGGGATGTCACGGCCGGCCTCCGGCACACGCCCAGCGCATGCTCGCTGCCTGGGGATGCGTCTGCTCGCGAAGCTAGAGCACGCCTGGTCGTGCGGCCACCGCCATGGGAGGGGCGCGCCCCGCTGCGTGCTATGACTCTTCGAAGGCGATGACGCTGACGAATTTCCAGCTCCCGCTCGACCTGCGCCTGTTCGAGCTCGCGAACCGCGACGGTGGCCCGTGGCTCGACGCGACGATGCGCATGCTCTCGACGCACGCGTTCGGAATCGGCTTCGGGCTGCTCCTCGCCGCCTGGCTGCTCGCCTCGCTCGGGCGTCGCTCCTTCCGGCCACTCCTCGCGCTCGCGCTGGCGATCCTGGTCAGCGACTTCGCCGGGTCGCACCTCGTGCGCCCTATCTTCGCTCGCATGCGTCCCTGCTATGCGCTCCCGCCGGGGACGTTCCGCTGGCTCGCTCCGGCCGCGAACGGACCGTCGCTCCCGAGCCTGCACGCGGCGAACATGTTCGCCCTCGCATGGGTGGTGCTCCTCGCGCGGCCGCGGCTCGCGCCGCTCGCCTTCGCCGTGGCGCTGGCCGTCTCGCTCTCGCGCATCTATCTCGGCGTGCACTGGCCCAGCGACGTCGCGGCGGGCGCGCTGTGGGGCACGCTGGCGGCGTTCACGGGCTGGGCCGTCTCCGGCGCCGTCCAGCAGCGTGCTGTCGGCCGCTAGCCGCGGCGGTCCACCTCCGGCCGACTTGCAGCTGAAAGAACCTGGCGGTATGCTTGCAGATGCTAGCCATACTGGCTTGCAAGTGACGAGGAATGGGATGCGCACGAGGCTTCGCGCGGCCAGGGCCGACTCCGCAGCACAGCCTCGCTCTGCGACGGTGCTGACCAAGGCCACGCGCCGGGCAGCCGAGCAGCTCGGCCTTCAGGACGCCATCCTGGCCGACGTCTTGGGAGTGAGCGCCTCCACGGTGTCGAGGCTCGGCGAGAAGAGGACGATCGATCCGGATTCTGCGGAGGGCGAGCGCGCCTTGCTCTTCCTTCGCGCGTACCGCGGGCTGGACGCGCTGCTGGGCGACCTCGAGAGCTGCCGGAAATGGCTCAAGAGCGAGAACCGGCACCTGGCCGGCATTCCAGCCGAACTCATCCGCCGCGTCGAAGGGCTCGTGCATGTCACCCAGTATCTGGACGCGATGCGGGGGAAGATCTAACGACCGCCCCCTCGAAGGGACGCCCTGGCGCGTGGTGGAATCGCAGCAGCGAATCTCCACCCGACAGCTGGTCGACTCGGACGCCGAGCACGGCGTCCTGGAGGACCTGATCGAAGGCAGCAAGCCCGCTTTGCCCAGAGGCCCCGGGTTCGAGCGCCTCGACTTCCTGCTGTCTTCGCCGTTCCGCTACCCTCCACTTCCGCACGGCTCCCGCTTCGGGACGGCACTCGAGCGCGGCATCTGGTACGGGTCCGAGCTGCTGGAGACGGCACTGGCCGAGGGCGCCTACTACCGGCTGTTGTTCTTCGAAGGGACGGCCGCGGACCTGACGCCCAACCGGATCGCGAAGTCCGCGTTTCAGGTAGGGGTGAGGTCAACCGCCGCGGTGGATCTGACGCGGGCGCCATTCGACGTCCACCGTGAAGTCATCTCCTCGAAGGAGGACTACGGCGGCTCACAGCGGCTCGGGTCCGAGATGAGGGAGTCCGGCATCGAGCTCCTCCGGTACGGCTCCGCGCGCGATCCCAAGAATGGGATCAACGTGGCGCTGTTCAGCCCGGCAGCGTTCGCGCTCGCGAAGCCGCTCGGACCTTCCCAGACGTGGCATTGCACGGTGACGCCGCGTCGGGACGTCTCGTGGATGCACGAAGAGATCTCTGGACTCTCGAAGTACGAGTTCGCTCGGAGCGCGTTCCTGGTCGACGGGCGGTTTCCCGCGGCTGCGATCTAGCCGCGCACGCGGTCAGCCGGGGTGAACGCTGACGCTCGAGCCCTCGGTGCCCCGCCGCACCTCGATGCGCGCGCCGATGCGGCGGCGCAGCTCGGGCACGTGCGAGATGATGCCCACCAGCCGGCCGCTCTCGCGCAGCTCCTCGAGGGCGCGCAGCGCGTCGTCGAGCGTCTCCTCGTCCAGCGAGCCGAAGCCCTCGTCCACGAACAGCGCATCGAGCCTGAGCCCGCCCGACCGCCGCAAGACGACATCGGAGAGGCCGAGCGCCAGCGCCAGGCTGGCGAGGAAGCTCTCTCCGCCGGAGAGGGCTCCGACGGGGCGGTCGGTGACGCCGGTCCACGCGTCCTCCACGACCAGACCGAGCCCGGCGGCCTGGCCCCGGTGCGCGACGCTCGCGTCGTGGCGCAGGCGAAAGCGGCCGCGCGACATCACCGCGAGGCGCCGGCTGGCGGCGTCCGCCACCTCCTCCAGGCGCGCCGCCAGGACGAACCGCTGCAGGCTCATGTTGAGCCCGTTCTTTCCGTTCGTGACCTCGGCGACGCGGCCGAGTACCTCCAGCCGCCGCTCCAGCGCGGAGAGCTCGGCGCCGAGTCGGCCCAGGCGCTCCTCCTTCTCGCGGATCGCCTGGAGGTCCCGGCCCGCATGGAGCGCCGCGTCGCGGGCCTGCCGCGCGGCGTCGATGCTGGCCTGGCGCGCGAGGCGGAGGGGGGCGAGCTCCGGAGCCACGGCGCCGCTGAGCTCCTGGGTGAGCGCCGCCAGGCGATCCGACGCCGTGCGCGCGGCGACGGTGCGGTCCTCGATCGCGCGCGCGATCTCGGCCCGGCTCGCCTCGGGGAGGAGCGCCGCCTGACAGGACGCGGCGTCCGCGAACCCAGCCGCCGCGCAGGCGGCGCCGACCTCCGCCGCGGCGTCGAGTGCCCGCTGCGCGGCGCGCTCGCGCTCCACTGCCGCGGAGGCGAGCCTCGCCTCGGCCGCGGCGAGGCGGGCCTCGGCCTCGCCTCGGGCGCGGGTCGCGCCGTCGAGCGCCTGCTGGAGCTCCCCGATCCGCTGCCGCGCTCGCGCCAGCTCGCCTCGCGCATCGGGCCCCGCTCCAGCGGCGGCGAGCTGGCGCCGGAGCTCATCGCGGGTGGCCCGGGCCGCGGCGGCCCACCCGCTCGCCGCCTCGGCCGCATCCTGGGCGACGCGGCTCGCCTGGAGCGCAGTCTCGCCGGCGTCGCGAACCCGCGCCAGCTCGGCCTCGACCAGCGCCAGGTCCTTCGCCGCGGCGCGCGCCTCCGCGAGCAGGCGCGCCGCGGCGGCCGCCCCCGCGACGAGCTCCGGCACCGGCCGCGGCTCGGCCGCCGCCGCCTCGGTCGCGCGCGTCGACTTCTCGGCGAGCAGGGCGGCGGCCGTCGAGCGCTCCTGTTCCAGCGAGGCCGCGCCGTCCGCGAAGCGCTTCGCCGTCTGGCGCGCCTTCGCGATCTCTTCCTTCTCCGGGACGCGGGCCTCGGCGCGCGCGGGCGACGGGTGGTCCTTCGATCCGCACACCGGACACGCCTCGCCGCCCGCGAGCTTCTGCGCGAGCCAGGCCGCGAGCCCACCCTCGCGCGCGGCGGAGAGGGCGTCGGCCTCGCTACGCGCGCCCTCGGCCGCCCGGCCGGCGTGCTGCGCCTTGCGTTCGAGCTCGCCGGCGCCCTTGCGCAGCGTCTCCACCTCGGTGGTGAGCGCGTCGCGGTGGCGGGCATCCTTCAGGGCTGCCTCGAGCTGCCCGGACGCCTCCACCCGCCGCCCCTCGTCCTGGGCCGCAGGCCGGCGCGCGATGGCCCGCTCGTCGAGCCGTGCCACCTCCCGCAGCGCAGCCTGATATCCCTGCTGCGCCGCGGCGGCCGTCGCGCCGGCGCGCTCCGCCTCGCTGCTGAGGGATGCCGCGTCCGCCTCGGCTCGAGCGAAGCGTTCCAGCTCCGGGAGGGCGCGCTCGAGGGCCTGCGCGCGCCCCGACAGCTCCGAGAGCGGCGCCGCGGCCTCACGGGCGCGGCTGAGCGCGTCCGCCGCCTGCCCCAGCGCGGCCTGTGCCTCCGCGCGCGCTCGCACGGCATCGGCCTCGTCGGCCGTGCGGGCCCGCTGCGCCAGCTCGGCCTCGGCGGCCAGCCCGATCTTCTCGCGCACCCGCTCGGCCCGCTCGGCCGCCGCGTGGCGCTCGCGGCTGGCGGCGAGCGCCGGAGCGCCGGCCGCGGCCTGCGCGTCCGCTGCCCGGGCCCGGTCGAGCTCGTCGAAGCGCGCCGCGAGCTGCTCGGCGGCGGCGAGGCTGGCCTCCGCCGCCTCGCGCTCCGTCTCGAGGCGCGAGGCCGCGGTTCGTGCCTCGGCGACCCGCGCGTCGGCCTCGCTTCGCCGCGCTGTCAGCGCGCCTGCCGTCTCGCCGCCGAGCACCTCGTCGGTGCGCTGGCGGACCGACTCCGCCTCGCGCAGGAGCGCGTTCTTGCGCTCGCGCAGGAGG
>DASPZP010000216.1:0-2764 GCA_035636195.1 Anaeromyxobacteraceae bacterium | reverse complement strand
GAGGGCACGCGGGCGCCCGGCTCGAGGTCGGCCGGCGCCGGCCAGGTCACCTCGAAGCGGGTGGCGAGCGCGCCGCGCCGCGGGGCCGCCGACGCGCGGAAGGCGGCGGTGCGGCCCGCGGCGCCGTCGCGCACGAGCCCGACCAGCGCCTCGACCAGCTTGTGGCCGGTGGCAAACCATTCCAGCTCGTCGCGGGCCACCGCGGTCTCGCGCCAGAAGCTGCCGAGGTGCGTGACCGGCTCCTCCGGGATCTCCATCCCGGGCAAGGCCTCGATGCGGAGCTGCGCGCCGAGCGTGAACGCGACCTCGAAAGGATGGACGTTCTGGTCGGTGTCGACCTCCATCCCGACGCGCCGGCCGACGTCGGCGCAGACGTCCTCCAGCCGCTCCTCCAGCGAGCGCGAGAGCGCGAGGAGCGCTTCCTGGATCGCCTCGCCGCCGGCTTCCGGCTCCGCGGGCGGCTCCTCGCCCATGCGCGCGCACGCGCTCCGCACCAGCTCCGCCAGCTCGGGCAGCGCCGCCGAGCGCAGGTCGAGGATCGGATCGTAGCCCTCGTGCTGGGCACGGCGGCCCTCGGCCACCCGCGCGGCGAGGCGCTTCCGGAAGCGGGCCCGCGCCTCCGGCGGCTGCCGGCGCAGCTCCGCCAGCTCGGCCGGCAGGGAGGTGAGCACCGCGTCGAGGCCGCCGACCGGTTCCTCGAAGATTCCGATCTCGTGCTGGTAAAGGTCGGCCAGGAAGCTGTCCTCGCCGGGCTCGCAGGGCACGTGGATCTCGACCGGCCGGTGCTGGCCGAGTCGATCGAGCCGCCCGATGCGCTGCTCCAGCGTGAGCGGCGAGTCGGGGAGGTCGAGGCAGACGAGGTGGCACGCGAACTGGAAGTTCCGGCCCTCGCCGCCCGACTCGCCGGAGAGCAGGACCATCGGCCCCTCCGGGTCGCGGAACCGCGCGACCAGCCGGTCGCGCGCCTCGATGGTCTCGGCGTCGTCGTAGACGAGGGCCTCCCGGCCCGCGTGGGCGATGGCGGTCCGTAGCGCGGCCAGGGCGTCGCGGTCCGCCCCGAAGACCAGCACCTTCTCGCCCTCGCCGGCGAGCCTCGCGCAGAGCGCGGCGGTGGCCTCGAGCTTCGCGCCGGCCGGGACGTCCTCGCGGCGCAGGACGCGTTCGGTGAAGGCGCCCACCTTCACCCGCCGGTTGCGGATGAGCCGCGCCGACAGGCTGTAGCGATCGGCGAGATGGGCGAGGAGCGCATCGCGCCCGACCGGCTCGCCGTCGTCGACGAAGAACGGGTCCTCGGGCTCCAGCTCGGCGAGCTTCTGCCGCGCCTCGGCCGCGTCCCCGCCGGCGAGGAGGTTTCGAGCCACCTCGGCGTGGCGCTCGTGCCGGGCCAGACGCTCCAGGAACGCCTCCAGCGACGCGGTCGGGACCGGCTCGACCAGGCCGAGCAGGCGGAAGTACTCGCGCGGATCGAGGCGGACGGGAGTGGCGGTGAGGAGGAGCAGGCCGAAGGAGGCCTTGGCGATGGGCTCGACCGCGTCGTGGAGCGCGTCGTCCGCGAGGTGGTGCGCCTCGTCGACGATGACGAGGTCGAGCGGCAGCTCGCACGCGGCGTCGACGAGCTCGGCGTCCTCGCGCAGGCGCTCCAGCGAGACGATGGCGAGCGGGCTCCGCGCCAGCGCCGCCTCGGGCCCACCCAGCTCCGCGATGCGCTCGGCGGTGAGGAGCGTGAAGAGCGCGTTGAACTTGTGGAAGAGCTCGGCCAGCCACTGGAAGGCGAGGTGCTCGGGCACGATGACGAGCACCCGCTGCGCGATCCCGAGCTGGCGCAGGCCGGCGAAGACGAGGCCCGCCTCGACCGTCTTGCCGAGGCCGACCTCGTCCGCGAGCACGAAGCGCGGGTTGCGGTCGGCGAGGATGCGGCCGGCGGCGCCGACCTGGTGCGGGAGGACGTGCACGCGCGAGGACAGGAGCGCGCCCAGGCTGCCGGCGCGCCGGAGGGTCTCGAGGCGAGCCACCTGCGCCCGCAGCCGGAACGCGGAGGCGCCGCCCGCCTGCCCGGCCGCGAGCGTGTCGAGCGGGCCCGTCGCGCCCACTTCCTCGATGGGGGTGTCCTGCGGCACCGCCGTCAGCGCCGGGTCCCGCCCGGAGACGACCGTCACGCCGTCCCGGCCGGCGAAGCGGACCGCCAGGCGGCGGCCGTCGTCCCCCACCTGGACGATGATCCCCACGCCCCAGCCGCGCTGCGCGCGGTGCACGACCTTCATCCCTGGTTCCCAGCGCATGCGGCCCGCCTCTACCACCCCATTCCCCGGGGGGTCCAGGAACTTAGAAGCGAAGGGCGTCGCTCGCCCGCCGGCCGCGCGGGCGTTGACAGCCCTGGCGTGTCAAGCTAGAAACCCGGCCCTGCTCGCGCTCGTTGAGGGCGGATAGCTCAGCGGTAGAGCATCGCCCTTACAAGGCGAGGGTCGCAGGTTCGAAACCTGCTCCGCCCAAGTCTTCGACGATTCACTTGGGGAGTTAGTTAAGTCGGTTATAACGCCGGCCTGTCACGCCGGAGGCCACGGGTTCGAGTCCCGTACTCCCCGCCAGTTCCAGGGTCGCAAGCTTCCGAGCTTGCGGCCCTTTTTCGTTCCCCTACCCCCGCCTGTGGCTCGCCAAAACTCGTCCGCGCTGAAACCATTGACGATCAGCCCAGGGCCCGGATTCTCGCCGGCTCGATGCTACGCCTACTCGTAGCCCTTCTACCGACGCTCCGCTCGGCCCTGCG
>DASPZP010000215.1:0-6121 GCA_035636195.1 Anaeromyxobacteraceae bacterium | reverse complement strand
ACGCTCGAGCCGTCGGTGCCGCCCTGGCTGCAGGAGATCGTGCTGCGCTGCCTGGAGCCCGACGCGCGCGAGCGCTACGCCTCGGCGGCGCAGATGGCGTTCGACCTGGCGCACCCGGAGCAGGTGCCGCTCGGGGAGCGGGCGCTCCGCACGCGGCGCCGCGCGGGGCTGCGCGCGCTCCTGAGCTGGATCCGCGCCGCGGGCCTGGACCCCAAGCCGCCCGCGACCCCCGGCGCGCAGCTCTCGAGCGCGCCCATCGTGCTCGTCGCCATCGCCACCAGCCATGGCAACGAGGCGCAGTTCGAGGCGCTGCGCGAGGCGGTGACGAGGCTGCTCGCGGGCAAGGACGCCACGCGGCTCGCCTGCGTCACCGTCATCCGCCCCACGCCGGAGCTCGGGGGTTCGAGCGCGGCGGAGACGGCCACCAGCCAGCGCATCAAGCACCTCGTGCTGCTGCGCCACTGGGCGGAGCCGCTGCGCCTTCCGCCCGGCCACATCTCCTTCCACACGCTCGAGTCGGGCGATCCGGCCGAGGCGTTGCTCGACTACGCCCGCCAGAACCACGTCGACCACGTCGTCATCGGCGCCCCGCCGCCGGACCTCCCGTTCAAGGGGCTGCTCGGGACCATCCCGACCAAGGTCGCCCTGGACGCGCCTTGCACGGTGACGGTGGTGCGGTCGCGCGGCGGGTGAGGCGGGGAGCGGCGCCTCTCCCCGCGCCCGACCCTCAGGTGTGCGCGATGTCGCGGTGGTGCGTCTCCGGCAGGAAGAGGGTGCCGACGACGGCCGTCATGAGCGCGATGACGATCGGGTACCAGAGGCCGTAGTAGACGTCGCCGGTCGCGGCGACCATGGCGAAGGCGATGGTGGGGAGGAACCCGCCGAACCAGCCGTTGCCGATGTGGTAGGGCAGCGACATCGACGTGTAGCGGATGCGGGCCGGGAAGAGCTCGACCAACCAGGCGGCGATCGGCGCGTACACCAGCGTCACGTAGATGGCGAGGATCCAGAGCAGGAAGACCACCATCACCTTGTTGATCTTGTTCGGGTCCGCCTTGGTCGGGTAGCCGGCCGCGTTGACCGTATCCGTCATCTGCTTCTGGAAGGCGGCGTTGCGCGCCTTGAACTCGGCGGGCGGGAGCTGCCGGCCCGGGAAGCTCTGCACGACGACGCTCGAGCCGACCTTGGCGGACGCGACGGTCCCCGGGGGCGCCGACTCGTTGGTGTACGCGATGGCGCGCTTGGCGAGGAAGCTCTTCACGAGGTCGCACGAGGTCGTGAACTGCGTCTTGCCGATGGGGTCGAACTGGACGCTGCAGTCCTTCGGGTCGGCCACCACCGTCACTGGGTTGCTCGCTTCGGCGGCGGCGATGTCGGGGTTGGCGGCCTTGGTGAGCGCCTTGAAGATGGGGAAGTAGGTGGCGGCCGCGATCACGCAGCCCGCCATGATGATGTGCTTCCGGCCGATCTTGTCCGAGAGGGCGCCGAACACGATGAAGAACGGGGTGGCGAGGACGAGCGCGATGGCCACGAGGATGTTGGCGGTGGAGGGCTCGACCTTCAGGGTCTGCTGCAGGAAGAACAGCTCGTAGAACATGCCCGTGTACCAGACGACCCCCTGCCCCGCCGTCCCGCCGAGCAGGACGAGGAGCACGATCTTGAGGTTGCCCCAGCGAAGGAACGACTCGGTGAGCGGCGCCTTGGACGACTTGCCCTCCGCCTTCATCTTCTTGAAGACCGGCGACTCGCTCAGCTTGAGGCGGATGTAGACCGAGATCGCGAGCAGCACCGAGGAGAGGATGAAGGGGATGCGCCAGCCCCAGGTGTCGAACGAGGCGCCCATGATGTTGCGGCAGGCGAGGATGACGAGCAGCGACAGGAACAGACCGACGGTGGCGGTGGTCTGGATGAAGCTCGTGAAGAAGCCGCGCTTGCCGGGCGGCGCGTGCTCCGCGACGTAGGTCGCGGCGCCGCCGTACTCGCCGCCGAGCGCGAGCCCCTGCAGCATGCGGAGGCCGATGAGGATGACGGGGGCGGCGACGCCGATGGTCCCATACGACGGCAGCAAGCCGACGATGAAGGTCGACATGCCCATGATGAGGATGGTGACGAGGAAGGTGTACTTCCGGCCGATCATGTCGCCTAGCCGGCCGAAGAAGATGGCGCCGAAGGGACGGACCGCGAAGCCGGCCGCGAACGCGAGCAGCGCGAAGATGAACGCGCTCGTCTCGTTCAGCGAGGAGAAGAATTGCTTGCCGATGATCGCGGCGAGCGAGCCGTACAGGTAGAAGTCGTACCACTCGAAGACGGTGCCGAGCGACGAGGCGAAGATGACGAGCTGCTCTTCCTTGGTGATGCCGCGCGTGCCGGCGGCGGGTGCACCGGGCGTCGCAGGAGCGATGTTGGGTGGTAGCGCCATGCGTAATTCTCCGTGAGTGAAGGCCGAGCCGAGAGATCAATGAACGATCGCTTTTGCATAGGTAGGCACTCGCCCGACCGAGGAGCGCCGACCCTTTTGAACCGGCGTCAGTCGGGTTCGTGACGCATCGTGTTGAGACCGAGCGTCACGAGCAGCGGTATCAGCTCGATGACCGCCGCCCAGGCGAACAGCGGCCCGACCCCGCCGAGGCGGTCGTAGCCGACCCCCGCCAGCTGGTAGCCCACGGCGTTCCCGACCCCGAACACCACCGCCGAATACAGCGCCTGCCCGGTCGCGCGCAGGCGAGGCGGGACGAGCGCGGTCAGCGCCTGCATGCTGGCACCCCAGAAGAGGCCGAAGGTGAGGGCGTGCAGCAGCTGGAGCGCGACCAGGCCCGGCGCTCCCCGCGCCAACGCGACGAGCGCCCACCGGAGCGCGGTGCCTCCGAACGCCATGGCGAAGAGGGCCCGGGTGCCGAAGCGCCGCGCGAGGCGGGGATAGGCGAGGAGTGCCAGCACCTCCGCCCCGACCCCCGCCGTCATGGCGAGGCCCGTGACGCTCGCGGGCAGCGCCAGGTCGCGCACCAGCACGCCGAACAGGAGGTGGAACGGCGCGCAGGCGGCCCAGTGCAAGCCACAGGCGCAGAGGAGGGTGATGAGTCGCCGGTCGTGAAGGAGGGCGAGCGCCTCCCGGAGGTGAGGGCGGGCGGCGGCTGCCACCGCCAGGGGGAGTCGCTGCGCCGCGAGGGCATAACCGACCACGCAGCTCGCGATGGTGAGCGGCACGGCGATGTCGGCCCGCCGATCGCCGCGCGCCGCCAGGAGGAGCCCGAGTCCCTGGGCGAGCACGACGAACCCGATCGAGCCGAAGAGGCGGATGCGCGTGTAGGCCGGCCCGGCGCCCTGACGCGCCCACTCCAGCGTGGCGGCGTCGGCGAGCGGCACGACCGCCCGCTCCCCGAGCGACTGTCCCATTATCACCGCCGCCAGCGCGAGCGGCGTGCGCGCGGCCGGCAGGAAGAGGGCGAACAGCGCCGAGCCGGCGCAGGCGATCCCCAGCGCGCGGCCTGGCGCGCCGAGGCGATCGGCGAGCGTGCCCCAGCCGAGCGCGACCGGCACGGCGAGGATGGGGCCGATCATCTGCACGGTCCCGATCTGCTCGCCGCTGAAGCCGAGTCCCCGCAGGTAGGCGGCGAAGTAGGGCAGGTTGGCGCCCACCGCGCCGTAGTACAGAAAGTAAAAGAGACGCAGGCGCGCGGTGAGCGGCATCGGTGTAGAGTCGGCCTCTACCATGGGACGCGGAGACGTGGTCGGGATGGTCCTCTGCGCCGGGCTCGGGACGCGCCTGCGGCCGCTCACGGCCCGGCTCCCCAAGCCGGCGGTGCCGGTCTGCGGGCTGCCCCTCGTCCACTACACGCTCGGGCTCCTCGCTGGCGCCGGCGTGCGGCGGGCCGTGGTGAACGTCCACCACCTGCCGGGGGCGATGGCGGCGGCCGCGGAGGAGTCGGCGCGGTCGCTCGGGCTCGAGCTCGCGGTCTCCCGCGAGCCCGTCATCGCCGGCACCGGCGGCGCCCTGCGCGAGGCGCGCGTCGAGCTCTCCGGCGCAGCCGCGATCGTGGTGGTGAACGGCGACATCCTCTTCGATCTCGACCTCCACCTCGCGCTCGCCGCCCACCGCGCCTCGGGCGCCCTCGCCACCATGGTCGTCATGCCCATGCCGGCCGGCGCCGCCTACGCGGCGGTGGAGCTCGACCCGGCGGGGGTGGTGCGGCGCATCGCCGGCCGTTTCGGGCCTGGCGGCGAGGGCCTCTCGCCGTGGCACTTCACGGGCGTTCACGTCCTCGCGCCAGAGCTCCTGACCGGCATCCCGGCCGCGCCGTTCGAGCTCGACGTGAACCGCCACGTCTATCCGCCCCTCATGGCGGCCGGGCTGGTGCGCGGGCATGTGGTCGCCGGGACGTGGAACGACCTCGGCACGCCCGAGCGCTACCTCGAGGCGAACGAAGACGTGCTCGGCGGCCGCTTTCCGCTCGGGCGTCTCCACGGGGCGAGCCCCTTCGCCGGGCACGAGCCCTTCGGCCATCCCGGCGTGTGGCTCGGACCTGGAGCGCGGATCGAGGCCGGCGTGGCGCTGCACGCGCCGGCGCTCATCGGGGCGGGCGCACACGTCGAGGCTGGAGCCACGGTCGGACCCTCGGCGGTGGTGGGCGCGCGGGCGCGGATCGCCGCCGGGGCGCGCGTCGCGCATGCGGTGGTGTGGGAGGACAGCGCGCTCGGGGCCGGGGAGGAGCTCGTGCGCGCGGTCGCGGCCGGACGAGACCGGGTCCGCGCTGGCGGTGCAGAACCGACGGGTGGTTAGAGGAGCGCGGTCGCGCGCCTTGCCCGGAGCGCGTCGCCGATCGCCCGGTGATCCTGGAAGAGCTTCACCGCTTGCGCGGCGAGCAGGGCGAAGCCGACCAGGAACCAGGTCGTGAGGAGGCCGGCGATGAAGAGCGCCTTGTGGGTACCGTCCGGGGTGAGCGCCGGAGCGATGCCTTGGCGGGTCACCAGCTCCGCCCGCAGCGCCAGGAACTCGAACAAGGTGAGCATCGTGAAGGCGATCGCGGCGATGTGGCTGAGGATGCCTGGCACGCCGAGCAGGTGCAGCGGCGCGCCGAGCACGCCGAGCACGATGGAGAGCCAGAACCAGCTGGTGAACCGAGACGCGCGCCCGGCCAGCGCCTGATAGGCGACGCCCGCCTGGTAGAACTTCACGGCCGGATAGATGCCGAGCGTGAGGAACCCCAGGACCAGCACCGCCGCCGTCGAGGTCGGCTCCATGCCCTCCGGCAGCGCCGCGGTCACGCCCGTCACCCTCTCCCCCGGCGGGGGAGAGGCTTGGGGTGAGGGGGAAGTCGGATTCGCGGTCGGGGTCGGGGTTCCTCCGTAGATCGGGGTCGCCTCCCCCGCCGCGGTGGCGAACCTCACCTCCCGGAGCGGCTCCCAGCCCGCCATCCCCGAGCGCCACACGCGAGCCTCGGGGTGGAGCCGCCCGGATCGGGCGAGCTCGAGCAGCGCGGCCTCGTCGATCGGCCCCGCCTGGCGCCCCTCCCACTCGTACCACCAGCCTGCGTCGGCCATGCCGCCCTCGCCGGGATCACTGCTGGACCTGCGCCACGACGCAGGTCACGTTGTCGGTGCCGCCGGCCTGGTTCGCCGCGGCGATGAGCGCGTGCACGGCGCGTGGGAGGTCGCCGCGCGCATCGCGCAAGAGGGCCGCCACGCGCTCCGGAGGGACGAGGCTGGAGAGGCCATCGCAGCACAGCAGGAGGAGGTCTCCCTCCTCGAGCGGCACCCGGCGGACGTCCACCTCGACCAGCTCCTTCATCCCGAGCGCGCGCAGGATGACGTTCTTGTGCGGGAACGCCTGGATCTCCGCCGCGCTGGGGTGCTGCAGGCGGATGTAGTCGGCGAGGAGCGAGTGGTCCTCGGTGAGTTGCGTGAGCGCGCCGCGGCGCATGAGATAGGCGCGGCTGTCGCCCACGTGCGCGACGATCGCCTCAGGCTCACGGTCGGAGAACCAGGCCGCGACGAGCGTGGTCCCCATTCCGCGCAGCCGCTCGTCGCGCTGGGCCCGCTCCCGGATGCGCTGGTTCGCGAGCTTGACGCCGTTCACCAGGCGGTTCTCGGGGTAAGTCCGGCCGCGCTCCTCGCGGAAGGGCCA
>DASPZP010000214.1:0-16391 GCA_035636195.1 Anaeromyxobacteraceae bacterium | reverse complement strand
CCGATGCGCGGGAACTCGGTGTAGCCGAACATCTCGATGGGCGTGTAGCCGCGGAAGCGCTGCAGCGGGAGCTGCGCAGGCTGGGCGAAGCGCGAGAAGTTCGCCACGCACAGGACGACGTCGCCCTGGAGGCGGCGCAGGTAGGCGAGCACGGCCCGGTTCTCCACCGGCAGGAACTCGATCGTGCCCCGGCCGAACACCTTGAAGAGCTTGCGCAGGCCGATCATGTTCTTCATCCAGGCGAGCAGCGAGGACGGGTTCTCGAGCTGCGCCTCCACGTTGAGCGTCTGGTACCCGTAGACCGGATCCATGACGGGCGGGCTGTAGAGCGCGGCCGGGTTGGCGCGGCTGAAGCCGGCATTTCGGTCGGCGCTCCACTGCATGGGCGTGCGCACGCCGTTCCGATCGCCCAGGTAGACGTTGTCGCCCATCCCGATCTCGTCGCCGTAGTAGAGGATGGGCGTGCCGGGGAACGAGAAGAGCAGTCCGTGCAGGAGCTCGATCCGGCGCCGCGAACCCTCCACGAGCGGCGCCAGCCTGCGCCGGATGCCCAGGTTGAGCCGCATGCGCGGATCGGCGCTGTAGGCCAGGTACATGTAGTCCCGCTCGTCGTTCGTCACCATCTCCAGCGTCAGCTCGTCGTGGTTGCGGAGGAAGAGCGCCCACTGGCACGAGTCGGGGATGGCGGGCGTCTGGGCCATGATGTCGATGATGGGCGTCGTGTCCTCCAGCCGGAGCGCCATGTAGATGCGCGGCATGAGCGGAAAGTGGAACGCCATCTGGCACTCGTCGCCCTCGCCGAAGTAGGGGCAGACGTCGGCTGGCCACTGGTTCGCCTCGGCGAGCAGCATCCGGCCGGGGTACGAGCGATCGAGCTCGGCGCGGATGCGCTTCAGGATGACGTGGGTGCCGGGCAGGTTCTCGCAGCTCGTGCCGTCCTGCTCGATGAGGTAGGGGATGGCGTCGAGGCGGAAGGCGTCGACGTCCATCTCCAGCCAGAACTTCATCACGTCGAGCATCTCGGCGAGGACGCGCGGGTGCTCGAAGTTGAGGTCGGGCTGGTGGTGGAAGAACCGGTGCCAATAGTAGGCCTTCGCCTCGTCGTCCCAGGTCCAGTTCGACTTCTCGGTGTCGGTGAAGATGATGCGGGCGTCGGTGTACTTCTGGTTCGTCTCGCTCCAGACGTACATCTCGCGCTCGGGTGAGCCGGGCGGCGCGCGGCGGGCCGCCTGGAACCAGGGGTGCTGGTCAGAGGTGTGATTCACCACCAGCTCGACCAGGACCCGGATGCCCCGCTCGTGCGCAGCGCCGACGAGGCGGCGGAAGTCCTCGAGCGTCCCGTATTGCGGGTTCACGCCGCGGTAGTCGGAGATGTCGTAGCCGTCGTCGCGGCCGGGGGAGGGGAAGAACGGCAGGAGCCACAGGCAGGTGATGCCGAGGTCCTGCAGGTAGTCGAGCTTGTCGATGAGGCCGGGGAAGTCTCCGACCCCGTCGTTGTTCTTGTCGAAGAACGTCCGGACGTGGGTCTCGTAGATGATCGCGTCCTTGAACCAGAGGGGATCGCTCGGTCGTCGGGCCATGGAGTGGAGCCCCGCAGCGAGGGGCTCCGTGGAAGGTAGCGGGCGAGCGGGGCGGCGCAACGCGGCGCGCCGGGGGCCCCGGGAGGGAAGGACGGGCCGGGCCACTCGTCAACGCGTCCAGGCGAGCCCGGCTGGCTCAGGCGGCTCGACGCCAGCGCGTCGCTCGATTGGAGGCGTGGCCTCCGCGCCGCTTGTGCACCCCGGGTGGCATCGTCAACGTTGCGCAAACCGGCTCGGTGGGCGCACCTGGAGGGGTCATGGACGGAACGTTGCTGGCTCAGCGGTGGTGGATGCTCGCGCTCCGGGGCGCGGCGGCCATCATCTTCGGTATCCTCACCTTCGTCGCACCGGCCGCGAGCCTGTTCGCGCTCGTGCTGCTGTTCGGCGTCTATGCGATCGTGAACGGCGCGATGAACGTCTCGCTTTCCATGCGTACCCCGACCGGCGAGACGCGCTGGGGCTCCCTCCTGTTCGAGAGCATCGCCAGCATCCTGGCGGGCGCGCTCACGCTCATCTGGCCGGGGATCACGGCGCTCGTGCTGCTCCTCCTCATCGCGGCCTGGGCGGTGGTGACGGGCGTCGCGCAGGTGGTGGCCGCCGTCCGGCTGCGGAAGCAGCTCCGGGGCGAGTGGCTGCTCGCGTTGACCGGCGTGCTGTCGGTCGCGTTCGGCGTGCTCCTCGTCGTCGCGCCGGTGGCCGGCGCGCTGGCGGTCACGCTCTGGATCGGCGCTTACGCGCTCGTCTTCGGCGCGCTGCTGGTCGGGCTCGCCCTCCGCCTCCGCGCGTGGGGTCGCACGCCCGGGCGTCGCTTCCCGGCGGGGGCTGTCCCGACGACGCCCTGACGAGGTCGCGCGCTCACCGCACCGCCGCCGCCACGTGCTCGGCCGCCCAGTGGGCCAGCGCGAAGATGGTGAGCTGCGGGTTCACGCCGAGCGAGGTAGGCAGGACCGAGCCGTCCACCACGAAGGCGTTCTCGTGGGCCTGGAGGCGCAGCTCGGGCGTCGTCACCGAGCGCTCGGGATCGGCGCCCATGGCGCACCCACCCATCTGGTGGGCCGTGAAGAGCGCCAGGCGCCCTGGCTCCCAGCGGGCGCGATCGAGCTTCGCCACGTCCATCTCGTTCCGGATCTCGATCGGCTCCTCGTGGAGCGAGTGCACCACCTCGGCCCCGGCGGCGAGGTGGACGCGCGCCAGCGCCTTCGCCCCCTCGCGCAGCGCCTCCCACACCTCGGGCGGGATGGGGTAGTCGATGCGCACCCGCCCGTCCGAGCGGAGCGAGACCGTGCCGCCGTCCTCGGAGGGGAGGAAGCCGTCCACCGCCAGCGCGATGAGCGCCGAGACGTACGGGAGCGCGCTCATGAGCTCCTCGTGGCGCGCGCCGAAGCCGCCCAGGGCAGTGGCGGCCAGCACCGGATGCACCGGCGCCGCCTCCATGAAGAAGCCGACCTTGCCCGGCCCGCGCTCGGCGAAGTGGTGCGAGGACACCGACTGCGGCGCGCCGTAGTACCCCTCGATGCGCTGGCGGTGGCGTCCGATCATGGCCGCCACCGGGTGCAGGAAGGTGCGCGTCCCGACCTTCCCCGCCAGGTCGATGCCGCTCCGGAGCAGCAGGGCCGGCGTGTTGATCGCGCCGCCCGACAGGACGAGCACCTTGGGGCGGACGCGGATCATCCGGCCGGTGGGCTGGTCGGTCGCCGGGTCGAGCGCCTCCGCCACCACCTCGGTGAAGCGGTGCCCCTCGCGGACGAGCTTCACCACGCGCGCGTTGGCGTACAGCTGGGCGCCGCGCGCGAGCGCGTCGGGGACGTAGGTCTGGTCGGCCGACCGGCGCGCGCCGATGGGGCAGCTCATGCCGCAGTAGCCGAGGCTCTGGCAGCCCTGCACGTTGCGGCGCGTGCGGGCCCGGTCCCACCCGAGCCGCTCCGCGCCATCGTAGAGGACGCGGTTGTTCGCGTTGACGCCATCCTCGGGCTGCTCGTGCACCTCGAGGCGCTCTTCCACCGCCATGAAGTGCGGCAGCAGCGCCTCGGTGGTGAAGCCCACGAGGCCGTAGCGCTCGCGCCAGTGCGTGAGGACGCGGTCGGGCGTGCGGAAGCTGGTGGTCCAGTTGACCGTCGACGAGCCGCCCACCGCCCGGCCTTGCAGGATGGTGAGGGCGAGGTCGGAGGTCGCGCGCTGGCCGTGCTCCTGGTAGAGGCGCGGATAAGCCACCGCCTCGCTGAGCGGGACCGAGCCGGGCGGGTGGAAGCCGCCCTCCTCCAGCACCACCACCCGCGCGCCGCGGTCGGCGAGGCGCGCCGCCATCACCGCGCCCCCCGGGCCCGAGCCCACGACGCAGACGTCGGCGCGGACGTCCACGTCTGTCGTCACGTCACGCCCCGTGACGATGCGCGCCGGCTGCGACTCCGCCATCCGGGTCACCTCCCACCCCCGCCAGCGGCAGGGATCTCGAGGGGAGGCCCCGCGTAGCCGATCGCGGCCCAGGTCTCGGGGGCGGCGTAGTAGCTCGCGTAGACGAGCCGCTTCAGCGCGCGATAACCGGTGCGGCGCAAGGGGAGACGGCTCTGCGCCCAGGACCCGAGTCGCCGGTCCTGCTGCGCCGGCGTGGAGGTGGTGAAGACGCGAGCCTGGCCGTCGAGGAGGAGGCCCCCGAGCGCGCTCTCGAAGAGTCGCACCAGGCGGCGCAGCTCCACCTGCGTGGCAGGGTGAGCCATGGCCGCCACCTCGTCCATGCGCGAGGCGAGCCGCAGCACGCCCGGCCGCGGGAACCCCGGCCGCTCGGGCACCAGGCGTTCGGCGATCGCGGCAAGCACCGCCGCCTCCTCGGGGGAGAAGACCCTCAGGGAACCGAATGCCTCTGGCGGGAGCCGCGTCTTGCGGGTGAGGAGCCAGCCCGCGCTCCCCAGGACGAGCAGCGCCCCGCCAGCGAGCCCGCGTACCAGGAACGTGCGGCGGCTCTCCCCGGCTCCGGGCATGTCGAGCGAGAGCGGCGGCGGGCGACGGGGCATGTGCGGCATGGAGCGTACCGCAACTCGTGCCCCCTCTTGTGGCCCTCCGTCTGGACGGGCTTGCAATCCGCGCCGCGGTGGTTCTTAATTCTGGTAGCAAGCGTGCCGGCTTACCGCTGGCAGATGGGGCGAGCAACGCAGGCCCCGCGCTCAGGGAAGGGTCCGCCTCGTGCGGACCCTTCGTGTATGGGGAGCTCGATGGCGAACCTGGCGGCGCACATCACCGGCACCGTGGTGAAGATCGAGAAGAAGCCGGGCGACGCCGTGAGCCCCGGGGAGCCGGTGGTCATCCTGGAGTCGATGAAGATGGAGATGCCGCTGGAGAGCGAGCGGGCCGGGAAGGTGAAGGAGATCCGTTGCCGGGAGGGTCAGGCGGTGAGCGAAGGCGACGTCCTGGTGGTGCTGGAGTGAGTGGAGCGACGCTCCGCGCCGAGGATCTCGGTCCGGTCCGCGTCATCACCCTCGACAACCCCGGCAAGCGGAACGCCCTCGACTTCGCGAGCCTGACGGCGCTCGCCGACGCGTGCGCCGCGGCGGGGCGGGACGAGGTGCGATGCCTCGTCTTCCGGGGCGCGGGCGACCGGGCGTTCTGCTCCGGCTTCGACATCTCCGCGATCCCGGTCGGCCCGAGCGAGGGCGACCGGCCCGATCTGGCGGTGGAGCGGGCCATGGAGGCCGTCGAGGCGGTGCCCTGCCCGACCATCGCCTTCCTGAATGGCTCCGCCATGGGCGCTGGCGGCGAGCTCGCGGCCACCTGTGACCTCCGCGTGGCGAGGCCGGGCGTGCAGCTCGGCATGCCGCCCGCCCGGCTCGGAGTCGTCTACGCGCCGGCCGGCCTGCGGCGCTTCCTTCACCTCGTCGGGCCTGCCCGGGCGCGCGAGCTCTTCTTCACCGGGCGCGCCGTCGACGCCAGCGAGGCGCTCGCCATCGGGCTCGTCGATCGGGTGGTGCCCGTCGACGAGGCCGAGGCGGCCGCCCTGTCGCTGGC
Organism: Anaeromyxobacteraceae bacterium; assembly: GCA_035636195.1. GTDB lineage: Bacteria > Myxococcota > Myxococcia > Myxococcales > Anaeromyxobacteraceae > Anaeromyxobacter_A. The sequence continues at coordinate 10,815 of DASPZP010000214.1, read as the reverse complement.
CCAGGAGATCGCTCGAAACGCGCCGCTGGCGGTGGAGGGAATGAAGCGGATCTTCCGCCTGCTCGACGCCGCCGCCGAGCGCGGCTTCACCGATAGCGAACGAGGCGAGATCGCGGCCCTGCGCCGGCGCGCCTTCGAAAGCGATGACGTCCGCGAGGGCCGCGACGCGTTTCTCGAGAAGCGCGCGCCCGTGTTTCGCGGTAGATAGGCGCCCCAGGTGCCAACTGCATGAAGACGAAGACCAAGGTGTGGGCCGTTGCCGTCCTCGCATTGCTGGTGGTGGTCGGGGTGCTGGCGGCCGTCAAGGTCGCGCAGATCCGCGCCATGATCCAGGCCGGCAAGGCCTTCCGCCCCCCGCCGGAGTCGGTGACGCAGGCGGCGGTGCAGGAGGTCGACTGGCCATCGACCCGGACCGCCATCGGGACGCTGGTGGCGGCGCGCGCCGTGACGCTCGGGGCCGAGCTCACCGGGGCCATCCGCGAGATCGGCTTCGACTCGGGGCAGGCGGTGAAGGAGGGCGCGCTGCTCGTGAAGCTCGACACCTCCACCGAGGAGGCGCAGCTCGCGGCGGCGCTGGCCGACGCCTCGCTGGCCAAGGTGACCCTCGGGCGCGCCAAGGCCCTGCGCGAGGGGGGCGCCAACACCCCCGCCGATCTGGAGGCCGCGCAGGCGCGCGCCCAGCAGACCGAGGCGGCCGTGGCGAGCTTGCGCGCCACCATCGCGAAGAAGTCGATCCGGGCGCCGTTCGACGGCCGGCTCGCCATCCGGCAGGTGGAGCTCGGCCAGGTGGTGTCCTCGGGGACGCCCATCGCGTCGCTCCAGTCGGTGACCCCCATCTACGCCGACTTCTGGCTGCCGCAGCAGGCGCTGGCGGAGCTCTCGATCCGGCAGCGCGCCCGCATGCGCACCGACATCTTCCCGAACGCCTCCTGGGATGGCGCCGTCACCACCGTCAACCCCGAGGTGGACGTCGCGACGCGCAACGTGCGCGTTCGCGCCACCTTCCAGAACGCCGACGGCCGGCTGCGCCCCGGCATGTTCGTCAACCTCGAGGTGCTCTCGGGGGAGCGACGCCGCGCGCTGGTCGTCCCGGCGACGGCCGTCATCTACGCGCCCTACGGCGACTCGGTGTACGCGCTGGAGGAGAAGAAGGACGAGGCGGGCAAGACCTCGCTCCAGGCGAAGCAGGCCTTCGTCCGGCTGGGGGAGCGTCGCGGCGACTTCGTGGAGGTCACCTCCGGCCTCTCCGCCGGCCAGCGCATCGTGGGCAACGGAGCGTTCAAGCTGCGGAACGGTGTCGCGGTCGCGGTGAGCGACGCCGCCCCTCCTCAGACCGACCTCGCGCCGCGCCCGGCCAACCCGTGAGGCGCCAGGAGCGCTCGACATGAAGTTCACGGACCTCTTCATCCGCCGGCCGGTCATCGCGATCGTCGTCAACCTGCTCATCGTCATCGCCGGCGTGCAGGCGCTGCGGACCCTCAACGTGCGGCAGTACCCGCGCAGCGAGAACGCCGCCATCACCGTCACCACCAACTACGTCGGCGCGAGCGCGGAGCTCGTGCGCGGCTTCGTCACGACGCCGCTCGAGCGGGTCATCGCCTCCGCCGACGGGGTCGACTACCTGGAGTCGGAGAGCCGGCAGGGCGTCTCCATCATCCGCGCGCGCCTGCGGCTCGACTTCGACGCCACCCGCGCGCTCTCGGAGATCGGCTCCAAGGTGGATCAGGTCCGGCGCGACCTGCCTCCCGAGGCGGAGGTCCCGTTCCTCAACATCGAGTCGACCGACAGCCAGTTCGCCTCGGCCTACCTCTCCTTCTCCTCCGATCTCCTCAAGCAGAACGAGATCACCGACTATCTCGTGCGCATCGTGCAGCCGCGCCTGTCGGCGCTCGAAGGGGTGCAGCGGGCCGACATCCTCGGCGCGCGCACCTTCGCCATGCGGATCTGGCTGAAGCCGGATCGGATGGCGGCGCTCAACGTCAGCCCGGCCCAGGTGCGGCAGGCCCTGGCGGCGAACAACTACCTGTCGGCGGTGGGCACGACCAAGGGCTCGCTCGTGCAGGTCAACCTGACCGCCAACACCGATCTGCGCTCGGTGAGGGAGTTCCAGCAGCTCGTCGTGCGCGAGAGTCAGGGCGCGAGGGTGCGTCTCTCCGACGTCGCCGACGTGGTGCTCGGCGCCGAGGACTACGACGCGGCGGTGAACTTCAGCGGGCAGACGGCCGTCTTCGTCGGCGTCTGGTCGCTCCCCAACGCGAACTCGCTCGACGTCATCCGCCGCGTCCGCACCGAGATGACGTCGCTGCAGAAGGAGATCCCCGAGCAGCTGAAGGGGCTCATCGCGTACGACGCGACGAGCTACATCCAGAGCGCCATCCACGAGGTGCAGTCCACCCTCCGCGACACGCTGCTCATCGTGGTGGTGGTCATCTTCCTGTTCCTCGGCTCGCTGCGCTCGGTGATGGTGCCGGTGGTGGCCATCCCGGTCTCGCTCATCGGGGCGGTCTTCCTCATGCAGGTGTTCGGGTTCACGGTGAACCTGCTCACCCTCCTCGCCATCGTGCTCTCGGTGGGTCTCGTCGTCGACGATGCCATCGTGGTGGTGGAGAACGTGGAGCGCCACCTGCGCGAGGGGCTCGCGCCGGTCCAGGCGGCGCTGACCGCGGCGCGGGAGCTCGTCGGGCCCATCGTCGCCATGACCATCACGCTGGCGGCCGTCTACGCGCCCATCGCCTTCCAGGGCGGGCTCACGGGGTCGCTGTTCCGCGAATTCGCGCTCACGCTGGCCGGGGCGGTCACCATCTCCGGCGTCGTCGCGCTGACGCTCTCGCCGGTCATGTCGGCGTACCTGCTCAAGGGCGGTCAGGAGGAGCACGGGTTGGCCGGGCGCATCAACCGCGCCTTCGATCGCTTCAAGGCCTTCTACGCGCGGCACCTCGAGACGTCGCTGCGGGCCCGGGGCGCCATCTACGCCGCCTGGGCCGTGGTGAGCTTGCTCGCGGTCGCCATGTTCACCATGGCCCCCAAGGAGCTCGCGCCGGCCGAGGACCAGGGGGTCATCTTCGGTATCGTGAACACCCCGGCGAACTCGACGCTCGACCAGGTGACGCACTCGACCCGGGAGATCAACCGCGTCGTGATGGCGACCCCCGAGTCGGACTTCACCTTCCAGGTGACGCAGCCGACGACCGGCTTCTGGGGCGTGGGCCTCAAGCCCTGGACCGAGCGAAAGCGCACCGCGGCCCAGATCCTGCCCGAGGTGCAGGGCAAGGTGGCCGCCATCCCGGGCGTGCAGACCTTCCCCATCGTGCCGCCGGCGCTCCCGGGCGGCGGACAGTTCCCGGTCGAGGTGGTGCTCGCCTCGACCGCCGAGAGCGCCGAGATCCTGGGCTTCGCGCAGCAGCTGCAGCAGGCGGCGGCCAAGAGCGGCATGTTCGCCTTCCCGCCCCTCATCGACGTGAAGATCGACCAGCCGGAGTCGGAGGTCGTCTTCGACCGCGAGAAGGTGGCGGAGCTCGGCCTGAACCTCCAGTCGGTCGGGCAGGACCTCTCGGCGGCGGTGGGCGGGAACTTCGTCAACCGCTTCAGCATCGCCGGGCGCAGCTACAAGGTCATCCCCCAGCTCCTGCGGGTGGATCGGCTGAACCCGGAGCAGCTCAAGGACATCTACGTCAACGGTCCGAGCGGGCAGCTCGTCTCGTTGAGCTCCATCGCCACCTTGCGCGACACCGTGACGCCGCGGCAGCTCAACCGCTTCCAGCAGCTCAACGCGGTCAAGATCAGCGGCGTCGCCGTCCGGCCGCTCGATGAGGCGCTGGGCTTCCTGGAGGGGGAGGCGGCCAAGATCCTGCCGCGCGGGTACACCATCGACTACACCGGCGAGTCGCGACAGCTGCGCACCGAGGGCAACAAGTTCCTGCCGGCCTTCCTGCTCGCGGTGGTGCTCATCTTCCTGGTGCTGGCGGCGCAGTTCAACAGCTTCCGCGACCCGTTCGTCATCCTGGCCGGCTCGGTCCCCCTCGGCATGTTCGGCGCGCTCCTGATGACGTTCCTCAAGATGCCGAACCCGAACCTCAAGTTCTTCACCGACGGCTGGACCACCACCCTGAACGTCTACTCGCAGGTCGGGCTCGTCACCCTGGTCGGGCTCGTCTCCAAGAACGGCATCCTCATCGTCGACTTCGCCAACAAGCTGCAGGAGCAGGGCCTGTCGAAGATGGACGCGGTGAAGAGCGCGGCGGTGACACGGCTGAGGCCCATCCTCATGACGAGCGTGGCCACCGTCTGCGGCCACTTCCCGCTCACCCTGGTCACCGGCCCGGGCGCGGCGGCCCGCAACAGCATCGGCCTCGTGCTGGTGGCGGGGATGACGATCGGCACCGCCTTCACCCTCTTCTTCGTGCCGTCCATCTACCTGCTCATCGCGCGCGACCGGCGGCCGCACGCGGCCGAGTCGGCGGAGGGGCAGGCCAGGGCGGCGCGGGGCTTGGTCTAGGCGCCCTTCCCGGAGAGCGCGCGCAGGGCGGCCGAGAGCGCGACGCGCAGCCGCCCGGGGCGCCGACCCGGCAGCGGAGGTGGGCGGGACGGGGTGGGCGTCGGCGCGGCCGGCGCTCGGTCCTGGGCCGGCCCGTCCTCGATGCACAGCACCTCGTCCGCCACCTGCAGCACGTCGCCGCCGCGCAGCTTGCGGCGGCCGCGCAACGGCTGGCCATTGACGAGGGTGCCGTTGCGGCTGCCCAGGTCCTCCACGAAGGCGGTCCCGTTCTCCAGCGTGAGCCGGGCGTGGCGCCTGGAGACGTTGCGCGCGTCGAGGCGCACCGCGCTCTCGGCGCCGCGTCCCACGGTCAGCTCGCCCTCGAGCGGGAGGCGCTGCGGGCCGAGCGCCCCGGCGAAGACGAGGTGGAGCGTCACGGTGCGTCGCGGCCCCGCGCCGTGCCGCGGGCGGGCGTGAGGGTCCGGAAGACGCGCCGCCCGTCCTTCTCCGGCAGCACCACGAGCTGGTCGAGCTCGTGGCCGGGGAGGGAGAGGTCGATCCGGTGGCGCTCGTCGAGGCGCACCCCGTCGATGGTGAGCGGGGTCATCCCCACGCTCCGGTCGTCGAGGTGGACCTGGGCGCCGGCCGGCGCGCTGTCGATGAGGAGCGAGCCGAGCGCCGCCGGGAGCTGGGCGTGCACGCGTCGCACGAGCTGCCCGGGCTTGCCCTCGAGCGAGAAGGAGGCGCTCTTGCGGTCCTGGGCCGTCACCGTCACCGCGACCGGCGCCGAGGGCAGGATGCCCTCCACCACGGCTGGGGTGCGGCTGGCGAGGACGTGCCCGTCGAGCGAGACCTCCGCGCCGGACGGGTCGGAGGTGACCACCACCACCCCGGGCCGGAGCGCCAGTGCTGCGAACCAGGAGCCGCCCGCGGCGAGGAGCGCCGCCACGAGGACCAGCGCCACCGCGCGACCCTGACTCATCAGGCGGCGCACGGGGCGGCTCTGGCGCGGCGACGTCCGGGCCGGGGTCGGGGCCGTGCTCGCCTGCGCCTCCGCCGCCAGCTCGAGCTCGAACGCCGTCGGCGGTGCGCTGTCCGGCGGATGCAGCCCGGCCTTCTGCCGCTGCTGCAGCCCGTGTTGCAGGACCTTCAGCACCAGCGCGTCGTGGGCGCGGGCGGCGCGCTGGCGCGCGATGCGGTCGGCGAAGACCTGCCGCATGTGCTGGCCGATCAGGTCCTGGATGGCGCTGTGCGGGGTGGGGAAGAGCACGTCGACGAGCGCGTCGGCGAAGGCGCGCGCCGTCGGGTAGCGCTTGTCCGGATCGTAGGCGAGCGCGCGCGCGAGGATGGCGTCGCACTCCTGGGGAATCCGGTCGTCGATGGCGGACGGCGCGGAGACGGTGGCCTTGCGCGAGGCGACGAGCGACTCGACGTCGGTGGCCCGCGGGAAGGGCTTCTGTCGGGTCAAGAGCTCGTACAGGATGATCCCGGCCGCGAAGACGTCGACCCGGTGGTCCCAGGTCTTCTCGATCGAGGCCTGCTCGGGGGCCACGTACCCGAGCTTGCCCATCAGCATGCCCTCCTTGTAGTTGGAGAGCCCGGTGGCGGCCCGGGCGATGCCGAAGTCGAGCAGCTTCACCTCGCCTTCCCAGGAGACGAGCGCGTTGTCGGGAGAGACGTCGCAGTGGACGATGCGGAGCGGCTCGCCGTCGGCGCCGGTCTTCCGGTGGGCGTAGTCGAGGCCGTGCAGGAGCTGCAGCACGACGAAGATGGCCTGCTCGGGCGTGAGCGTCGTCCCGGCCCGCGCGAAGGCGGACAGCATCTCCTTCATGGAGACGCCGTAGACGAGCTCCATCGCGATGAAGTAGGCGCCCTCGAACGCCCCGCACTCGTAGATCTGGGCAATGTTGGAGTGGGTGAGCTGGGCGGTCAGCTTCGCCTCGTTCACCAGCATCTTGATGAAGCCGTGGTCCTGCGCCCGCGGCGGCAGGACGCGCTTCAGCGCCAGCTCCTTCTCGAAGCCGGCCGCCCCCACCACCTTGGCGCGGTAGATCTCGGCCATGCCCCCGACGGCGAGCCGCTGGAGGATGAAGAACTTGCCGAAGAGGTGAGGCTTGAAGTCGGGCGGCTGCACGACGCGGGCGGGCTCTACCACCGGCCGATGGTATCCCGCCCGGCCGGGCAGGCCAAGGCGGAGGACGCCGAGCACGTGGCTGGCGCGACTGCGCACCTCGGCGTAACTTCGCCCACCATGTCGGTGAACCCCGGGCCGTCGCCCGCCCGCGCCGCCCTGGTCGACCGCTGGCGCGCCCTCCCCGAGGAGCGGCGCGGCGTGGCGCTGGTCCTCCTCCTCGCCGGCCTCGTCTTCCTGCCCCGGCTCGGCTCGGTGGGGCTGTGGGATCCCTGGGAGCCCCACTACGCCGAGGTGGCGCGGCAGATGATCGTCCGCGGCGACTACGTCCACCCGTACTGGGAGAACGCGTACTTCTTCTCCAAGCCGGTGCTGCTGTTCTGGCTCGACGCGCTCGCGATGGGGCTCGCGGGGGTGCAGGGTCGCGCCCTGCCGCCGGGCGCCGTCGCCGCCGGGCCCACCCCGAGCGGCCTGTCCGGCTGGACCGAGTGGGCGGTGCGGCTGCCGGTGGCGCTCCTCGCGCTCGTCGCCTGCGCGCTCGTCTTCGTGGCCGTGAAGCGGCTCGCCTCGCGGCGGGCCGGCTACCTCGCCGCGGGCGCGCTCGCCACCATGCCCTTCTTCTTCCTCATGGCGCGGCAGGCCACCACCGACATGCCCTTCGTGGCGCTCATGACCTCCGGCGCCATGTGCTTCGCCATCGCGCTGTGGGACGAGCGCGCGCACCGCCGCGCCTGGGCGTACTCCGGCTACGCGTTCCTCGCCTTCGCCGCGCTCGCGAAGGGCCTGCTCGGCTTCGCGCTGCCCGGCGCCGCCTTCCTGGCCTGGTTCGCCCTCACCGGCGAGTGGCGGCTCCTGGCGCGCCTCGGGCTCCTCGAGCGCGTGCGCGGCCTCCCGCTCCCGCTCGGCCCGGCGCTGTTCCTCGCCATCGCCGCGCCCTGGTACGCCGTCCTGTCGCTCTTCCGGGGGGTGGACGACGAAGGGAAGACCTTCGCCTACCGCTTCTGGATCCACGACCACCTGCGCCGGCTCGGCGAAGGGGTGCACACCACCACGCCCGGCGGCACGTTCGACTACTTCCTCGAGCAGCTCGGGTTTGGGATCTTCCCGTGGGTGGCGGCGCTGCCGGGTGCGCTCGGGGAGCTGGCGAGGATCCGCCTGCGCGAGCGCACGCGCCGGGACGATCTCGTCCTGTTCGCGGGGCTGTGGGCGCTCATCGCCTACGTCCTCATGAGCCTCTCGGCCACCAAGTTCCACCACTACATCTTCCCGGCCGTGCCAGCCCTGGCGATCCTGTGCGCCGTCTTCGTCGATCGCCTGCTCGACGAGGGCCTCGAGGCGCACCTGGGCGCGCTGCTCCTCGGCCTCGCCGCCTACGTGGTGGTGGCGCACAGCCTGTGGGAGTCGCCGGACGTGCTGCCCGACCTCTACACCTACAACTACGAGCGGCCCTACCCGGACAAGGAGCTGCTGGCGCTTCACCCGGGGTGGCGCCTGGGGCCGTTCCTCCTCTCGCTCGGCGCTCGGCCGGTGTTCTCGGTGCTCTTCGCGGCCGGAGGGACCGCCATGGCGGCCGCCTGGCTGTGGCGCTCGCGCCGGGCGCTCGTCGCCGCGCTGGCCGCGATCGCGCTCGCCCTCGCGTCGTACGTCTCCTGGTACCACTGGCCGGAGGTCGCCCGGCACTGGACCCAGCGAGAGATCTTCCGCACCTACCTGGCCGAGCGGAAGTCGCCCGACGAGCCCATCATCGCCTACTACATGAACTGGCGCGGCGAGACCTTCTACTCACGCAACCTCGTCCGGCAGGTGCAGGACGCCGCGCGGATGAAGGAGCTCGCCGCGCGGCCCGGACGCACCTGGATCATCGTCGAGCGCACTCGCTACGCCGCCCTGCGGCAGGCCGTCGGCGACGCCCCCAGGCTCCGCATCGCCGACCAGTCGACGAACAAGTTCTTCCTGGTGGCGATGGAGAGCGGGTAGCGCGCGCGCGAGGCGGTGGTACATCCTGAGCGAGCAGGAGCGAACCGTGACCTACCAGGCGCTGCGCGAGATCCCGGCCAACGCCGGGTATGGCAGGGGAGACGTCCTCGTCCTCTTCGGCGAATTGTTCGGGCGAGGGTACGCGAACGGGATCGTCGACGAGGCCAGGAAGGCGGGCATGACCATCGTCGGTGCGACCGTGGGGCGGCGCGAGCCCGATGGCGCGCTACGCCCGCTTCAGGCCGGGGAGCTGGCGCAGGCGGAGGCGAGTCTCGGCGGGCGCATCCTCAACGTTCCGCTCGAGGCCGGCTTCGACCTGGAGCCGGGAGGGGATGGACCGTCGCCGGTCGAGCAGCTCAAGGCCGCCAAGCCCGGAGCATGGCAGAGCTTCTCGCTCGACTGGGAGCTCGTCTCGAGGTCGAGGCAGGCGGGTGCGAGCCGCTTCGCGCGAAACGTCGAGGCGTTCGTCGCCGGGCTCGAGCCGCTCGTGCCCGAAGGCGCGAACGTCCTCTTCGTCCACACGATGGCGGGTGGCTTCCCCCGCTCCCGTGTCTACATGCCGCTCATGAGCCGCATGTTCAGGAGCGCGGGCGACAAGTTCCTTCCCTCGCGCGAGTTCTGGGCGAGCGATCTCGGAAGGCTCTGGGCAGCTAGCTTCGAAGAGGTGACAGGGAGGACGTTCGAGCGGCTCCTCGCCGCGACGGCGTCGCTTCGCGCGCGCGTGAAGCGCGTCCGGTACGTCGCGTACGGCTACCACGGCTGCGAGGTGCTCATCGGCGGGAAGTATACGTGGCAGACCTACGTTCCATACCTGCAGGGATGGGCCAAGATGCTCCTCGAGCAGTTCGCTCGAGAGGCCTGGCGGGATGGCGTGAAGTGCACGGTGTTCAACTCGCCCGAGATCTGGACGAACTCGAGCGCGCACTTCCTCGGCGTCGAGATCTCCATCTATCCGCTCCTCCGGGCGATCAGGGATGAGGGGACCGCGGCCTCCGAAGCCACCTGGGACCGTTGCCGCGCGCTCCTGAAGGACGGCGCGTCGCTCGAAGGAGTGCTCGCGCGGGCCGAGGAGCTCCTCGCTTCTCCCGTGATGGCGCCTTTCCGGAACATCGAAGAATGGCCGCAACACAATGGGCGCGACCAGGCGGAGTCGATGCTCGCCGCCTCCGCCGACCTCTTCGCGATGAGCGCCGATCCCAAGAACCCGGTTTGCGCGGAGCTCTCACGTTCCGTGTTCCAGGGCGTTGGGCGGCTCATGTTCGACACGTCCTGGGATGCGCCGGGGCCAGTCCTGTGGCTGAACCATGACATCGTCGCGAGACGGCTCGGCAAGGCGACGTGAGCGATGATTGCTTCTACCGAGGGAAACCGACGAGGAGGCTGTCGCGGGGACTGGACAGCCTCGGGAGGCCGCCACATGCCGCGGTTTTGCGCCAACCTGACCATGCTCTACGGCGAGCTCGACTTCCTCGAGCGCTTCGAAGCGGCCGCGCGGTCGGGATTCCGCGGGGTGGAGTACCTGTTCCCGTACCCGTACCCGAAGGAACAGCTGGCTGAACGGCTCCGCGCCTCCGGCCTGGAGCAGGTGCTGCACAATCTTCCTGCCGGGGACTGGGGCAAGGGCGAGCGGGGCATCGCGGTGCTACCCGGCCGCGTCGACGAATTCCGCGCTGGCGTCGACCAGGCCATCGCCTACGCCGGCGCGCTCGGGTGCAAACAGCTCAATTGCCTCGCCGGAGTCGTGCCGCCGAGCCTCGCGGCCGAGGAGGCTCGCGCGACCTTCGTGACAAACCTGCGCTACGCCGCGGACGAGCTGAAGCGCGCCGGGATCCGGCTCCTCATCGAGCCGATCAACACCTTCGACATCCCTGGCTTCTATCTCACCCACAGCGGACAGGCGCTGGAGATCATCCGCGACGTGGGCTCGGACAATCTGTTCCTTCAATACGACGTCTATCACATGCAGCGCATGGAAGGAGAGCTGGCGGGCACCATCCGGACCAACCTGCCTCGCATCGCCCATCTCCAGGTGGCCGACAATCCAGGACGGAACGAGCCGGGCACCGGAGAGATCAATTACCCGTTCCTGTTCGAGCTCATCGACCGGCTCGGTTATCGGGGATGGATCGGCTGCGAGTACAAGCCACGGGCCGGGACGAGCGAGGGGCTCGGGTGGCTGAAGCCCTACCTCGACTCCCGCACCTGAGCGCGGCGCGCGCTCCGTCAGCCCTCC
>DASPZP010000213.1:0-2977 GCA_035636195.1 Anaeromyxobacteraceae bacterium | reverse complement strand
GTCCTCGAGGTCGCCCACCACCACCGTGGCCGAGGGCAGCCCGTCGAGCCCGCGGGTGCGGGTGGCCGAGAGGGCCGCCTGGATCTCGCACCCCATGCCCGCCAGGAAGCGGGTCATCCCCATCAGGTGATCGGCCTCGAGCGCCAGGGCGACCTTCTTGCCGCCGAACTGGTAGTGGCTGTCCACCATCGCGTCGGCGAGGCGGCTGCGCCACCGGCGCTGCTCGGCGGGCACGGGGCGGCCGCTCAGCGCCGAGAGGGCCGCCATGAAGCGATCGACCTCGGCCAGCCCGGTGAGGGACCCGAACCCGTAGGCCGGGATCCCGAACGACTCCTTCAGCGCGAGCGCCGCCTTGGCGAGCGAGTCGCCAACATAGAGCGTCGCGGCGCTGCGCCCCGCCTTGCGGACGTCGTCGAGGGAGACGCCGCCGGTGGAGAGCGGCGAGACCTCCTCGTCGATGTGGCCGTCGAGCGCGTTCGCGAGATCGGGGATGGTGAGCACGGTGAGCCCGAAGGACTCCACCATCCGCTTCACCTCCTCGACGTCGGCGGGGGTGAGGTGGGCGCCGGGGAGGAGGTTCACCTGGTCCGGGATGGTCTCGCCGCCCTCGGCCAGCGTGCCCACGATGGCCTCGACGGCGGCCGCGTAGCCCTCCTGCAAGGAGCCGCAGTAGTCGGGGGTGGCCGCCCAGACGATGGGCGTCGCGGCCAGCTCCGGGTTCTCCTTCCGGAAGTGGGCGATGGCGCCGTGGACGTCGTCGCCCATGGTCTCGGTGAGTCCCGAGGTCATGACGCCGACGAGCGCCGGGTGGAACTTCTCGATGACGCGCTTCATCCCCGCCTTCAAGTTCTCCCAGCCCCCGAAGATGGCGGCGTCCTCGCTCATGGCGGTCGAGTTGAGCGCGATCGACTCCTTGAAGTGCCGCGAGAGCTGCAAGCGGATGAAGGTGGAGCAGCCCTGCGCGCCGTGGAGGAGCGCCAGCATGCCGTCGATGCCGAGGTAGGCGAGGGTCGCGCCGAGCGCGGGCGAGTTCTTCTGCGGGTTCACGGTGGCGGCCTTCGCGCTGACCTTGACGCGAGACCGCGAGAGGTCCTCGGCGAGGAAGGTCTCGGCGTGGCTCGCCGCCGCCGCGCGGACCTCCTCCCGGGTTTCCGGCCCGAGCTCCCAGGGCGCGGCGGCGTTGAGGACCGGCCAGATGGGATTGTTGACGGTGAGATCGAGCTGGCGGGCGAAGGTGACCATCCCCTCGTATCCGGCGTACGGGTGGGCGCGGCCGTGGTTGATGTCGAGGAAGGGCGTCAGCGTCTTCAGCGCGAGGAACTTGGTCTTTCCGCCCGCCACGATGAGGTCGGGCTGCTTCTCCGCCATGACGCCGAGGAGGCCGGCGGTGGAGGTGTCCTCGATGATGCGGGCGTCCCGGTGCATGAGCGCCTTCATGCGGTGGAAGTCCTCGAGGGTGGAGTTCTGCGTCCCTGCGGCCAGGATCTCGACCCCCAGCTCGCGCAGCGCGTTCACCATCGACCAGGTCTTCACACCGCCGGTGAAGAGGACCGCGCGCTTGCCCGAGAGGCGGGCCCGGTAGGGCGCGAGCCGGGCCCGGCAGCTGGCCTCCTCCTCCTCGACGAGCCGCTCCACCCGCTCCTGCATGATCGGCGCGCCGCCGTTCGCCTCGTCGAGCTCGCGCGCCATGTCGCGGAGCGCCCGGGCGGTGTCGGTCATCCCGTAGAACGACTCCTCCAGGTACGGGATGCCGTACTGCTTGCGCATCTTGCGGGCGAGGTTCGTCAGGCTCTTCGAGCAGATGATGACGTTCAAGCGGGCCCGGTGCGCCCAGCGCAGCTCCTCGAACTTCGCGTCGCCGCTGATGCAGGAGAGGAGGCGGATCCCGAGCCGCTCGAAGAGCGGCAGGATGCCCCACAGGTCGCCGGCGATGTTGTACTCGCCGATGAGGTTCACGTCGTAGGGCGTCGTCGTGGCCGGCTCTGCGGTGCCGATGACGTGCTCGAGCAGGATCTCGCCCGCCAGGCGATTGCCGATGTTCTTGTCGCCGACGAAGCCGGGCGTGTTGACCGGGATGACCGGGATGGTCACCTCGGCACCGGCGGCGCGACAGACCGCCCCCACGTCGTCGCCGGTCATGGCGGTGACGCAGGTGGCGTAGACGAAGATGGCCTTCGCCTCGCCGTGGTAGCGCGCCGCGAGCTCGACGATGGCGCGGTGCAGCTTCTTCTCCCCGCCGAAGACGACGTCGTTCTCCAGCATCTCGGTGGTGAAGCCGCGCCGGTAGAGCTGCGCCCCGGACGAGCGCGCGCCGCGGTTGTCCCAGGAGTTCCCGGCGCAGGCGATGGGCCCGTGGACCAGGTGGATGGCGTCGGTGATGGGCATGAGCACCACCCGCGCTCCGTCGTAGGCGCAGCTGCGCTCGGCGCCCTCGCCCGGCTCCGACTTCTTGCAGAACTTGGGAGCGCCCCGCTCGTGGGTCTCGCACTCCGGGGCGTCGTAGTAGTCGGGCCGGGCCATCGGGTCGCCTCGCTACCGCATCATCTCGAAGAAGCGCTCCTCACAGGTCTCGTCCTTGAGATCGAGGAACTTGTTGCAGATCTCCGTCAGCATGTGGATGACGCCCTGGTAGCCGATGAGCGGGATGCGGTGCTTGTTCACCCGGTCGAAGATGGGGAAGCCGAAGCGGAAGAGCGGGATCTTCGCGTCGCGGGCGGCGAACTTCCCGTGCGTGTCGCCCAGCACGGCGTCGACCGGATCCGTCATGAGCAGGCTGCGCAGGTGCCACAGGTCGCGGCTCATGTAGACGGTGGCGCCCTTCCCGTAGGGTGAAGCGTCGAGGAGCGCCTGCAGCTCCTTCTCGACCTTCTTCGAGCCCTTGCTGGAGATGATGTGGTGCGGGGTCGCCCCCATCTCGAGCAGGAACGAGACGTAGCCGAGGAGCAGATCCGGGTCGCCGTACACGGCGAACCTCTTG
>DASPZP010000212.1:0-16854 GCA_035636195.1 Anaeromyxobacteraceae bacterium | reverse complement strand
GATCCGCAGCCGGATGGTGCCGGGATCGCGCTCGGTCTTGCTGAACAGCGGCGAGCCACAGATCGAGCAGAAGCACCGCCACTTACCCGGTGAAGAGGGGTAGGCCCGGAGAGCCTGCTCACCTCGCGTGATGTGGAACCTGGCCGCCTCGACCGGTGCATTGGTCGCGAAGGCGGTCCCTTGCGCCTTCCGGCACATGGAGCAGTGGCAGCACACGATCGGGCCGAGCTCACCTTCGAGCTGGTACCTCACCGCGCCGCAGAGACAGCTGCCATCGAGCATGATCGATGACCCCACGGGGATTCGAACCCCGGTTACAGCCTTGAAAGGGCCGTGTCCTAGGCCTCTAGACGATGGGGTCGAAACCGCCGGGAAGGTAGCCGCGGGCCGGGCGGGTGTCAAAGGGAGCGTGCGGCTATCAAAACCCCCTCCCGCGCAGCTCACCGAGCAGCCTCTCGTAGAACGCCGGCGCGTCGAAGTGGCGCGACCAGCCGATCTGCGCCCAGTGGTCGGCCTCGATCTCCGCCAGGACCTCGCCCCAGGGCTGCGAGAAGCTGGGGACGAGGCCGTCATTCTCTCCGGCGGCGGAGCGCAGGTACAGCCAGCCGGGGAGGAGGAGCGGGTGGGTGCGCCGGCGGGCGCGAGAGACGCCGACGACCGAGCCGTAGGCGACCCCCGCGACGTCCGGCACGGTGGCGTTGAAGTCGCCGGTCCGGGCGGTCGTGAGATCGTTCAAGCCGTCGAGCGGGACTCCGAGCCGACCGAGGGCGTTGCCGAGCCGGCCGCCGACGAGGCCGGTCCCGAGGTCCGCCAGCGCCGTCCCGCGGTGCGGGGTCGCCACCGTGGTGAGCGAGGCGACGCGGTCGGCCAGACCCAGCTTGGCGATGGCATACCTGGCGTCGAGCCCCCCCATGGAGTGGGCGAGGATGTTCACCTTGCGAGCACGCAGCGCGCGCACGCAGCTGGCGAGCGCCTCGGCGCGTTCCGCCACCGAGCCGGCGGGCGAGACCCGCGCCCGGTGCACGCAGCAGCCCTGCGCCTCGAGGAGCGTCGGCAGTCCGCGGAAATACTCGTGGCGCATGCCGGCCAGCTCGACGGTGTCGAAGCCGAGCAGTCCATGGACGAGCACGACCGGATGGCGGAGGCGTGGCCCGCGGCGGAGGACGCGCCGGAGCAGCCGCTGCCGGATCCGCAGGTGGCGCCAAAAGAGGAAGCCCGCGGCGCCGACTGCGGCCGCCGCGAGGAGTCCCAGCGCGGCGAGCGTGAGAAGCGACACGATGCGGGCGACGCTAGCGGCGGCCCGGCGGACGAGCAACGGCGGCGGGGTGGGTGGTGCTGGGCGGTTTGCTCACCCAGCATGCCATCTCCCTCGCGCCGGAGGCGCGAGAGGCCCGGAGGCGGCGCCCGCCCAGGAGCTGAGTTGACCCCACAGGGATTCGAACCCCGGTTTCAACCCTGAGAGAGCTGCGTCCTGGGCCTCTAGACGATGGGGTCGCGGCGCTTGTACCCAATGGCAGCAGCGCTGTCAAAGCGAGGCTGCGCGGCGTGATGTCGTGGGTGCGCCCGTGGTTCATCCGGTTGAGCCACGAGGCAGGGTCCCGAAAGACCCGCCGCCTCGGGACCTCCGGAGAGTCCGGACCGCAGAGCGGACCGGAAGGTCACAGCGCGGACGTAGCTCCGCTCAGAGGGTAGCGGCAAGGAGCTGGCCACCCCGTTGCATCCCGCGGCGCCATGCTCCTCCGCTTGCTCCTCCTCGCCGGCTGCCTCGCTTGCTCCGCGCCGGCATCTCCCCCCGACGGCGCTGCCCCGGCCCCACGCTCGCTGCGCATCGTGTCCTGGAACGTGCACGACCTCTTCGACGAGCTCGATTGCACCTCGCCCCCTGGCGAGCTCGACACGGTTGTCACGCACGCCGAGGTCGAGGAGAAGCTCGCGAAGGTGGGTTCGGTGCTAGCGCGCCTCGACGCCGACGTGGTGGTGCTGCAGGAGATCGAGAACCTGCCGCTCCTCGAGCGCCTGGCGGCGGGGCCGCTGGCCGGTCTGGGGTACCGCGCCTTCCTGCGCGAAGGCCTCGACCCGCGCGGCATCGACGTAGGCCTGCTGGCGCGGGTGCCGGTCGAGTCCGTGCTCGGCCACCTCGAGGACCGCACGCCCTCGGGCGCTCACCTGTGGGCGCGCGATCCGCTGGAGGTGCATCTCGCGAGCGATGGGCGCCCGGTCGTGCTCCTGGGAGCCCACCTCGTCTCGCGCCTGCAACCGGCCGACGAGCGGCGTCGGTTGCAAGCTGAGCGGCTACGGCAGCTGGCCGATGGGCTCGCGGCCGGACCCTCTCGTCCGCTCGTCATGGTGCTGGGCGATCTGAACGATCTTCCGGAGTCGGAGGCGCTCACCCCACTGCTCGGGGATGGCGCGCTCCTCGACCTCGGGGCGGGGCTCCCCCCCGCGAACGCGTGGACGTGGTCGGGTGGCGGCGCCAGGGAGCGACTCGACTACGCGCTCATCCCCCAGGTCGAGCGGGCCGCGGTGAACCGCTTCGCGGTGGAGCCCGGCCCGGACGTCGCGGCGGCCTCGGACCACCGACCACTCGTGGTGGACCTCTGGCTGGCAGGCCCCTGGTGAGCCTCGGGGCGCCGGGCGAGACAAGGCGAGGGGGACGATGTACGATCCGCGGCGCGGGAGACCCCATGCCCAAGTCGCTTCACTTTCAGCCGACGCGCCCCCTCACGCAGGCCGAGCGCCTCGCGCGCCGCGAGTTTCTGAAGAGCGACGCCGCCAAGCTGGAGCGGCAGTTGCGCGATCTTCAGGAGCAGCTCGTGCGGCTGCTCGATGGGTGCGAGCACACCGACGCGAATGGCCGTAGCTCCATCGTGGGAGGACGCACCAAGGTGTGCGCCCACTGCGGCCGCATCATCACCGGGCATACGGACAAGCTCTGGGGCTGAAGCGCGGATCACTCCGCCGGAGTATCAGTGGCCAGTCGGGCGGCCGCTGACCATGCGCGTCAGGGCCGCGCTGAACGCCTCCACGTCGAAGGGCTTGGACAGGAACTCGTCCGGCGCCGCCACGAGCTGGAACTCGCCCGGGCGCATGCCCGTCATGGCGGCGACCGGAATGTGCGCCAGCTTGGGGTCGGCCTTCATCCGCCGGAGGACGTCGTTGCCGGAGAGTCCCGGAAGGCGGATGTCGAGCACGACGAGGTCCGGCGGCCTCGGGCCCTCGAGCTCCCGCAAGGCGGCCTCGCCCGACGCGGCGGCCACGACCTCGACGCCCTGGAGCTCCAGGAACTCGGTCAGGAGCTCCAGGAGCGCCCCGTCGTCGTCCACCACGAGGACGCGTCGGCGCGACAGCTCCTCGCCAAGGGTGTTTTCCGCAGCCATGAGAACGATGGTGGTCACGCGCCGCGGCACGGGGAAGCGATACGGAGGAGGCGAGCCCGTGCTCTGCGGGGGGGGCCTCGTCAGGACGCTAGCCAGGGCGGCGCCCAGCGCATCGCGAGATCGAACCACCACCTGCAGAAAGGCCGGTGGCCATGGCTCGTGCGGTTTCGGCGGCGGTGCGATTGGGGCGCGAGGGACTCGAACCCTCAGCCAACGGCTTAAAAGGCCGCTGCTCTACCATTGAGCTAGCGCCCCGAATGCCGACGGATCCTAGCCGAATCGGCCGGTCCCGGCGCCTGCCGTTTCCGAGGCGCGGGCCATTTTTCGGCGGGATCCTCTCGGGAGACTCGGGGGACGGCGGGCGGCCGTGCTCTACTCGCGGCATGGAGAGCATCGCCGCCACGGACCGCCACACCACCTTCGAGGACGCCCAGGCGATCATGACCGCCTGCGCGTTCTGCTCGCTCGGCCTGGCCCTGCTCGGGAACGGCGGGCTCCTCATGGGCGGAACCCCCGGGATCGCGCTCTTGATCTCCCGGGTGACGCACCTCCGGTTCGGTACGGTCTACGTCCTGGTGAACCTGCCGTTCTTCTGGCTCGGGGTGCGGCAGCTCGGGTGGCGCTTCACCCTCAAGACGTTCGCGGCCATCGCCCTGCTCGCCTTCGCCACCGACCGCCTGCCGCTCGTGTTGCACCTCGACCACACGCATCCACTCTACGCCGCGATCATGGGGGGAGCCCTGGCCGGCGTCGGCGTGCTCATGCTGTTCCGGCACGAGGCGAGCCTCGGCGGTCTGAACATCGTCGCGCTCTACGTGCACGAGCGCTTCGGCGTCCGCGCCGGCGTGTTCCAGCTCCTGGTCGACGCGGCCATCCTGGTCGCCTCGCTCTTCGTCGTACCGCCCACCACGATCGCCTTGTCGATCCTGGGGGCCGTCGCGCTCAACCTCGTGCTCGCCGTGAACCACCGGCCAGGCCGTTACATGGGGGCGTGACGGCCTGACCGGTGGCGGGTCCTCGAGGGCGGCGCGGGTCGCCTTGCGTCAGGCCTTCGGCTGCGCCTTGGCCGGCGTCATCGCCTTCGCCATGTCGGCGTAGAGCTGGTAGCGATCCTGCACGTGGCGCTGCTGCCGCTCCATGATGGTGGCGAAGCGCTGCGGGTTCGCCTGTCGCACCTGCCGGTAGCGGTTCTCGCCCTCGATGTACGCGTCGAGGCCGACCTTGGGCGGCGGCGAGTCGAGCTTGAGCGGGCTCTCGCCGGTGGCGGCGCGACGCGGGTCGTAGCGGAAGAGCGGCCAGTACGCGGAGTCGACCGCCAACGCCTGCTGATCGAGGCCCTTCTCCATGTCGATGCCGTGCGCGATGCAGTGCGCGTAAGCGATCACGATGGACGGGCCGGGATAGCTCTCCGCCTCCTGGATGGCGCGGACGGTCTGGGCGTCCTTGGCGCCGAGGCACACCTGGGCGACGTAGACGTCCTTGTAGGTCATGGCGAGCATCGCCAGGTCCTTCTTGAACGTCGTCTTGCCCGCCACCGCGAACTTCGCGGTGGTGCCGGGCGGGGTCGCCTTCGATGCCTGGCCGCCGGTGTTCGAGTAGACCTCGGTGTCGAGGACGAGGATGTTCACGTCCTTGTCCGAGGCGAGCACGTGATCGAGCCCGCCGTAGCCGATGTCGTAGGCCCAGCCGTCCCCGCCGAAGATCCAGACGCTCTTCTTCACGAGGTAGTCGGCGAGGAGCTCGAGGCGGCGGGCCGCCGGCCGGGCGACGCCGGCGAGCTGCCCGCGCAGCGCCTTCACGCGCTCGCGCTGCGCCGCGATGCCGGCCTCGGAGGACTGATCGGCGCCGAGCAGGGCGGAGACGAGCTCGTCCCCCACCGCGGCGGCGAGGTCGCGCAACAGCTCGCGCGCCTGCTCCGAGTGCTTGTCCACCGCGAGGCGCATGCCGAAGCCGAACTCGGCGTTGTCCTCGAAGAGTGAGTTCGACCAGGCCGGCCCCCGCCCGTCCGCGTTCGTGCAGTACGGGGTCGTGGGGAGGTTGCCGCCGTAGATCGACGAGCAGCCGGTGGCGTTGGCGATGAGGGCCCGGTCGCCGTAGAGCTGGGTGACGAGCTTCACGTAGGGCGTCTGGCCGCAGCCCGAGCAGGCGCCGGAGAACTCGAAGAGCGGCTGCAGGAACTGCGTCCCCTTCACGTCGAGCTTCACGAGCGCGCGGTCGGGCTCGGGGAGCTGCTGGAAGAAGGCGAAGTTGCGCGCCTCCCGCTCACGGAGCGGCGCCATGGGCGCGAGCGCGAGCGCCTTGCGCTTCGCGGTCTTCGACTCCGGGCACACCTCCACGCACAGGTTGCAGCCCGTGCAGTCCTCGGGCGAGACCTGCACCGTGTAGCAAGCCCCCTTCACGGTGGGCGACTTGAACTCCACCGACCGGAAGTCCTCCGGCGCTGACGCCAGCGCGCCCTCCGGGTAGAACTTGGTCCGGATGGCGGCGTGCGGGCAGATGAGCGCGCACTTGTTGCACTGGATGCAGAGGGCGCTCTCCCAGGCCGGGACCTCGGCCGCGATCGCGCGCTTCTCCCAGCGCGTCGTGCCGGTCGGCCAGGTGCCGTCCACCGGGAAGGCGGACACGGGGAGGAGGTCGCCCTTGCCGGCCAGCATGAGCGCCGTGACGCGTTTCACGAAGTCCGGGGCGTTCTCCGGCACCATGGGTGGGCGCGGGGTGCCGTCGATGGTGCCGGGCACGGCCACCTCGTGGAGGTGCGCCAGCGCGGCGTCCACCGCCTCGAAGTTCTTCTGCACCACCTCGGCGCCCTTGCGGCCGTAAGTCTTCTCGATCGCCTTCTTGATGCAGGCGATGGCCTGCTCGCGGGGGAGCACCCCCGAGATGGCGAAGAAGCAGGTCTGCATGATGGTGTTGATGCGCACCCCCATGCCGTTCTCCTTCGCCACCGCGAAGGCGTCGATGACGAAGAAGCGCAGCCCCTTCTCGACGATCTGCTGCTGGACCTCGCGCGGGAGCCTGGACCAGACCTCGTCCTTGCCGTACGGCGAGTTGAGCAGGAAGGTCGCCCCTGGCGCCGCCGCCTCGAGCATCTCGTACTTCTCGAGGAAGCTGAACTGGTGGCAGGCGACGAAGCTCGCCTGCGAGACGAGGTAGGCCGAGCGGATGGGGCGCGGGCCGAAGCGCAGGTGCGACACCGTGACCGAGCCCGACTTCTTCGAGTCGTAGACGAAGTAGCCCTGGGCGTAGTTGGGGGTGTCCTCGCCGATGATCTTGATCGAGTTCTTGTTGGCGCCGACGGTCCCGTCCGCCCCGAGGCCGAAGAAGAGCGCCCGCACCACGTCCGGCGCCTCGACCTCGAAGGAGGGGTCGTGGCGCAGCGAGAGGTGCGTCACGTCGTCGTGGATGCCGACCGTGAACTGGCGGCGCGGCGCGGGGCGGGCGAGCTCGTCATAGACCGCCTTCACCATGGCCGGCGTGAACTCCTTCGACGACAGGCCGTAGCGGCCGCGGACGACCTTCAGCGCGGGCAGCGCCCCGGCCTCCTCCTCGCGGAGCGCGGCGACGACGTCCTGGTAGAGCGGCTCGCCCACGGCGCCCGGCTCCTTGGTGCGATCGAGCACCGCCACGGTCCGGGTGGTGGCCGGCAGCGCACCGAGGAAGTGCGCCACCGAGAAGGGCCGGTACAGCCGCACCTTGACCAGGCCGACCTTCTCGCCCTGGGCGACGAGCCGCTCGACCGTCTCGTGCGCCACCTCGGCGCCGGAGCCCATCATGATGACGACGCGCTCGGCCTGCGGATGGCCGACGTAGTCGAAGAGCCGGTAGGCGCGACCGACCAGGGCCTGGAGGTCGTCCATGGCGCCCTGCACCGCGTCCGGGACGAGGTCGTAGAAGCCGTTGCAGGCCTCGCGCGCCTGGAAGAAGACGTCGGGATTCTGGGCCGTGCCGCGCAGCATCGGACGATCGGGGGTGAGCGAGCGCGCGCGCTGCTCCGCCACGCGCTCGTCGGGGACCAGCCTGCGCAGGTCGTCGTCGGTGAGCAGCTCGATCTTCGCCACCTCGTGCGAGGTGCGGAACCCGTCGAAGAAGTGGAGGAACGGCACCCGGCAGCGCAGCGTGGCCGCGTGCGCCACGGCCGCCAGGTCGTGCGCCTCCTGCACCGAGTTCGAGCACAGGAGCGCGAAGCCGGTCTGCCGCACGGCCATCACGTCGGAGTGGTCGCCGAAGATGGAGAGGGCGTGCGTGGCGAGCGTGCGCGCCGTCACGTGCATCGCGAACGGGGTCAGCTCGCCCGCGATCTTGTACATGTTGGGGATCATGAGCAGCAGGCCCTGCGACGCCGTGAAGGTCGTCGTCAGCGCGCCCGCCTGCAGCGCCCCGTGCACGGCGCCGGCGGCGCCGGCCTCCGACTGCATCTCGGAGACCTGCGGGACGGTGCCCCAGACGTTCTTCTTGCCCTTGGCCGACCACTCGTCGGAGAGCTCGCCCATGGGTGAAGACGGCGTGATGGGGTAGATCGCGATCACCTCGGACAGCCGGTGCGCGACGGACGCCGCCGCCTCGTTGCCGTCCATCGTCGCCATGCGCCTCGGGGTCATGCCTGCTCCTGTTCCTGGTCGTTGCGGTTGAAGCGTGAAGGGAAGGGTGAGGCCGGGCGCGGCGAGGATCCCGCCGCCGCGCCCGCAAAAGGCCGCTAGGCCGCCTTGCGAAGTGAGACCTGCTGCTCGGCGGACGGGCGAGCCTGGCCGAGCGCGATCGCGATCGCCGCGACCAGCGCCACCACCAGCGCGGTGACGGCGAGCGTCACGAGCCCTTCCTTGAGCGACGGGGCCACCGCCGCCGCGGCGGCCACCCCGCGGGCGTAGATCGGCACCATGAAGTGCAGGACGTTCGACTGGAGGTAGACGATGACGGCGATGACGGAGGTGAGGATGATCGAGTGCTTGAGCGTGAACCGGAAGAGGTCAGGCTCCTTCCCGACCAGGCCCACCGCGGCCGTGGCGACCGCCAGCGACTGCGGCGAGATCATCTTCCCGCACACGCCGCCCGAGGTGTTGGCGGCCACCGTGATGACCGGGTCGACCCCGAGCTTGGTGGCGGTCACCTCCTGCAGCTTGCCGAAGAGGGCGTTGGTGGAGGTGTCGGAGCCGGTCATGAGGACGCCCAGCCAGCCCAGGAACGGCGCCACGAAGGGGAACGCCTTGCCGGTCGAGGCGAACGCGTTGCCGAGCGCGTAGGCCATGCCCGAGAAGTTCATGATGTAGGCGAAGCCGAGGATGAAGGAGATGGTGACGATGGGGAACCTGAGCGACTTGACGGTCTGCCCGAGGACCTGCACCGCCAGGCGCGGCGAGGCCTTCATCACCGGCAGGCACACGAGCGCGGTGAGGAGGATCGAGGTGCCGGCGGCGGAGAGGAGGCTGAAGCTGAAGGCGGCCGGCATGCCCTTCCCGCCGCGGATCACCAGCTGATCGAGGCCCGGGATGGCCCACTTGAAGAGCGTGTAGTGGTCGAGGGCCGCCTTGACCGACTTGATGCCCCACGCGCCGACGAAGATGGAGAGGAGGATGAACGGCGTCCAGGCGCGGAAGACCTGCCCGCCCGTGTAACGCAGCTTCTCCTTGCCCTGGCTCACGGCCTCGCCCTTGAACCGCCAGCTCTGCTTCGGGTGCCACACCCGCAGGAACAGGGTGAGCGAGATGATGGAGGCGATGGAGGCGATGATGTCCGGGAGGAGTGGCCCGAGGTAGTTCGAGCTCGCCCACTGGGCCAGCGCGAAGGAGCCGCCGGAGACGAGCGCCGCCGGCCACACCTCGAAGCCGCGCTTGAGGCCGGCCATGAGCACGACCAGGTAGAACGGGATGGCGATGGAGACGAAGGGCAGGGTGCGGCCGACCATCTGGGAGATGGCCATCGTGTCGACGCCGGAGACCTGGCCCGCGACCACGATGGGGATGCCGATGGCGCCGAACGCGACCGGCGCGGTGTTGGCGATGAGGCAGATGCCGGCGGCGTAGAGCGGCTCGAAGCCGAGGCCGACCAGCATGGCGCCCGAGATCGCCACGGGGGCGCCGAAGCCGGCCGCGCCCTCCAGGAAGGCGCCGAAGGAGAAGGCGATGAGCAGCGCCTGCAGGCGCCGGTCGTCCGTGATGGAGGCGAGCGAGTTCTTCAGGATCTCGAACTGGCCCGTCTTGACGGAGAGGTTGTAGAGGAAGACCGCCGTCACGACGATCCAGGCCACCGGCCACAGCCCGAACAGCATGCCGTCGAAGGTGGCGAGCAGGGCGAGCTTGGCGGGCATGCCGAAGCCGACCACCGCCACCGCCACGCCCAGCGCGGCGGCGAAGATGGCGGTCTTGTGGCCCTTCATGCGCCGGATGGCGAGGGCCCAGAAGAGGAAGAAGAGTGGCACCGCTGCCACGAGCGCCGAGAGCGCCACGTGGTGCAGCGGGTCGGTGACCATGTTCCAGCTCATCGTGTCGATCTCCCGGTTCGGTAGGGGTGCGAGCACATCCTCGCCGCGGCCGGCGCGGGAGGCCTCGCGAACCGGGCGAGCGGACGTGAGGAGCGCCAGGCGGTCGAAAGCGGGAGGTGAGCGGCGCGGCGTCCCGCCGCGGGGCCGCGGTCGAGGTCGCGGTTCGCTTCGGGATTCGCGGCGGGGGACAAGCCCCCGCCCTACTTCGGACGTAGGGCGGGGGTTCATCCCTCGCCGCAGGTCACTCTCGGCCTAGAGCCCGAGCGCGTCGCGCAGCCGGGTCAGGTGGCGCCGGCTCACCGGCACCGCCTGGCCCGACTTCGTCTTGATCACCGCCAGGGAGTTCTCGGCGAGGCTGATCTCGTCGATGCGATCGACATTGACGAGGTACTGCTTGTGGCAGCGCAGCAGGTGCGCCCGCGCTTCCAGGACGGACAGCGTGAGCTCGGTGTAGAACTCGCCGCCCGCGGTCACCACGTAGACGCCGGCCTCGGAGGAGCGCACGAACTCCACCTCGGCGAGCGCGACGAGCTTGATGGCGCGCGCGGCGAGGCAGGGGATGCGCGTGATCTCGGGGGTGGCCAGCGCGGCCGGGCCGGGATGAGCGGGCGGGTGCTCGAGCTTCGCGACGGCCTTCGCGAGCCTGCCCTCGTCGACCGGCTTCAGCAGGTAGTCGACGGCGCTCTCCTCGAACGCCTTCACGGCGAACTCGTCGTGCGCGGTCACGAAGACCACCTGCGGGTGGAGGTCCTCGTCGAGCATCCCGAGCAGCTCGAAGCCGGACACGCCCGGCATCTCGACGTCGAGGAACAGGATGTCGGGGCGCTCGGCGCGCAGCGCGTGCAGCGCCTCGACGGCGTTGCCGCAGCGCCCGACCACGGTGATGCGCCCGGTGGCGGTGAGCAGGCCCGCGAGCTCGTCCCGCGCCAGGGGCTCGTCGTCGACGATCAGGGCACGCAGCATGCGACGGCTCCTGGTGTGGTGGCGTGCGTCCGGCGGCGGAAGATAGCACGGAGCGGTGCGCGCACTCGTGTGGAGGGGTGCGCGAGGCGGCCGCCGGGCGCGCAAACGGTCGCACGCTTGCGCCGCGGCCGCCATTCGCGGCCCTTCCGGCGCCGGTGAGCAGGGCGCGAGCGCCGTTCGCCGGGATCTTCGACAGGTTCCCCAGCTCCCGTCCTTTCATGGATGGCGGCGCACCTCGACCCCACGACCTCGATGACGAACCTCCCTCTGCTCCTCGCCACCAGCGTGACCGTGCCTCTCGCCGGCGCGCTCCTCCTGCCACTGGCCGGACGCATCTCCGGCGCCCTGCGCAGCGCGCTGGCCCTGGTGTTCGTCCTCACCGCCCTCGGCTGCGCCGTGGCGCTCCTCCCGGCCGTGCTGGGCGGCAGCACCGCCACCGTCAGCGTCCACGGCGTCGCGCTCCTCCACGCCGACCGGCTGGCCGTCTTCATGGCGCTCGTCTCGACCCTGCTCGGCGCCGTCATCGTCGTCTACTCCTTCGGCTATCTCTCGGGCCTGCCCAACCGCGACGAGTACGACCTCATGGTGGTGCTCTTCCTGGGGGCGATGATGGCGCTCGTCTTCGCCCGCCACCTGCTCGTGCTCTATGCCGCCTGGGAGCTGACCGCCGTCGCCTGCTGGCGTCTCATCGGGTTCTTCCGCAAGGACGGCTGCGTGCTGCGCGCCGACAAGGCGTTCCTCATCACGGCCCTCGGAGCGGTGCTGATGCTGCTCGGCTTCATCGGCGTGTACGTGGGGCAGGGCACCTTCGACCTCGGCCGCCTGCAGGGCGTCCGACTCCCGACCTGGGCGGCCGCGCTCATCCTGGCCGGCCTCTTCTCGAAGTCGGCCACGCTGCCGCTCCACAGCTGGTTGCCCGACGCGGGCGTCGCCCCCTCCCCGGTGACCGCCCTCCTCCACGCCGCGGTGCTCGTGAAGATCGGCGTCTACGTCTACGCCCGGCTCTTCGGCGCCACCTTCGTGGCGGACCCCATGGTGGGCGAGATCGTCCCGTGGATCGCGGCGACGAGTGCGCTCGTCGCCGGGATGGCGGCGCTGCTCGAGCACGACCTGAAGCGGATCATCGCCTACTCCACGGTGAGCCAGATCGGCTTCATCTTCCTCGGGCTGGCGGTCGGCACGCCCGAGGCGACGCAGGGGGCGTTGCTGTTCGTCCTCATGCACGCCATCGCCAAGGGTGGGCTCTTCCTCTGCGCGGGCATCATCGAGCACGGCACCCACACGAAGGACATCCGCAAGATGGGTGGGCTCGCCCGCGCCATGCCGGTCACCGCGGGCTGCTTCGCGCTTTGCGCCTGCTCGGTCATGGGCCTGCCGCCCTTCGGCGGCTACTTCTCGAAGCACCTCGTCATCTCGGGCGCGCTGGCCGCCGGCCGGCTGCCAGTGGCGCTCGTCTTCCTGGCGGGCTCGGGCCTCACCCTGCTCTACCTGGCGCGGGTCTTCGACAAGGTCTTCCTCGGTCCGCCCGGGGTGGCCGTCCAGGGGCGCGCCGTCCACGAGGGAACCCGGCTCATGGTCGGATGCGTGGCCGTCCTCGCTGCGCTGGCGCTGGGGAGCGGCCTCTTCTCGCGCTACCCCTCGGCGGTGGCGGGCGCGGTGGCGCGAGACCTGTCGCGCAGGCCGGCCACGCTGGCCGAGGCGGGGAGGGTGGGGCCGTGACGACGATGCTCCTCCTGCCGGTCCTCGTCCCCGCCGTCGCCGGCGCGCACGCGCTCCTGGCGGTGCGGGCGCGCCGTGCTGCCGCCGTCCTCCTCGTCGCCGGTGCGCTCGCGAGCGCTGCCGCGGTCGCGCTCGCCGTCGCGGGTGCCGACGGCGGCGTGGTGGCCGTCCAGGGCGCGTTCGACGTCGCGCTCGAGCTCGACCCGCTCGCACGGACCTTCCTCGTCGGGCTGGCGGCCGCCGGCGTCATCGCCGCGGCCGGGATAGCCCGCGCGATCGCGGCCGGGCGGGTCGCCGCGGCGGCCGCGGCGGCACTGCTCCTCGCGCTCGGCGCCCTCCAGGGCGCGATCCTCGCCGCGGACGCCGAGACGCTCCTCCTCTGCTGGGGCGGAGCGCTCGCGCCGGTGGCGGCGCTCCTCGCCTGCGGCGGCGCAGGGGCCGCGCGGCCGGCGCTCGCCACCCTGACCCGGTGGGCGGCCGCCGACCTGGCGCTCATGACCGGGTTCGGGCTCCTCGCGCACGCGGGCGGGCACGGCGAGCTCGCGCGGCTCCACCCCGGGGTGAGCCCCATCGCCACGGTCAGCTTCGCGCTCGTCCTCGCCGGCGCGGCCACCCGGCTCGGCGCGCATCCGCTGCACGGCTGGATGTCCGACGCCGCCGAGCGTGCGCCGGCGCCAGCCGCGTTCGTCATCGCCGCCGGCAAGCTCGCCAGCGCCTATCTCCTCCTCCGGCTCCAGCCGGCCTTCGCCGGTCCGGCGGCGCCTGCGCTGATGGCGGTCCTCGGGGTGCTCAGCCTCGGCCCGGGCGTCCTCTTCGCGGTGGCGCAGGCGAGCCGGCCGCGCCGGCCGGCGCACCT
This sequence comes from Anaeromyxobacteraceae bacterium, assembly GCA_035636195.1. Lineage (GTDB taxonomy): Bacteria > Myxococcota > Myxococcia > Myxococcales > Anaeromyxobacteraceae > Anaeromyxobacter_A. Next base: position 3,464 of record DASPZP010000212.1, on the reverse strand, counting down.
CGCGGCCGCGACGTCAGGGGCGGTGCTCCTCGCGCTGGCGTGGGGCCCCCCAGCGCTCGCCTCTGCGCTCGCCGTCGCGTTTGCCCTGGCGGCGGCGCTCTTCAGCTGGTCCAGCCCGACCGCCGTGATCGCACCCTCGCTCCCGTCCCGCGCCGGCCTGGCGAGCGCGCTGCGCCGCGCCGAGCGGAGCCTCGAGCCGGGCCTCCTCGCCCGCGGCGCGGTGGACGCAGCCGCGGTGGGCGGGCTCGCCATCGACCGGCTGGTGAACGCGCTCTACGACCGGGTGGCGACAGGCCTGGGCCGGACGGCCTCCGGGCTCCTCCGCCGCGCGCACACCGGCCGGCACTCGACCTATCTGGCCTGGTCGCTCTTCGGCGTCGCCGCCGTCGTCCTCTACCTCGTGGGAGGGTTCTGAGGTGGCCGCCTACCTCATCCTCGTGCCGCTGCTCGCGGTCGTCTTCTTGAACCTGCCGCACCTGCGGCTGGGCACGCGCGCCGCGCTCGCGCTGGCCGGGGGGCTCTGCGCGGTGCAGGCGCTCCTGGCCGTGTCCGTCCCCGAGGCGCGCTGGAACGCGGCAGGACCGGAGGCGCTCGATCCCTCGCGGCTCCTCGCCACGAGCTTCCAGGTCGACCACCTGACGCGGGTGATGTTCCTCGCCATCGGGCTCGTCGGCGCGTGCTCGGCGCTGGTCGCCCGGTCCCTGCGCGAGGGGCGCGAGGGCAGCTTCGTCTTCGCGAACCTGCTCCTCCTGGCGGTCTGCGGCATGAACGGCATCGTGGTCGTGCGCGACCTCTTCGGCCTCTACGTCTTCCTCGAGATCACGGCCATCGCCTCGCTCGTGCTCATCGTGGTGGAGCGCCGCCGCGCCGCCTTCGAGGGCGCCTTCAAGTACATGGTGCTGTCGGCGGTGGCCACCTCGCTCCTCCTGGTGGGGCTGGCGCTGCTCCTCATCGTGGCGGGCGGCACGTCCTTCGAGGCGGCGGCGGCGGGCCTGCGCAGCGCGGCGGGGAGCAAGCTGGGGCTGCTCGCGATCGCGCTCTTCCTCTCCGGCCTCGCCATGAAGGCCGGCGCCGCGCCCTTCCACGGCTGGGTGCCCGACGCCTACACCTCGGCGCCGTCGGCGGTCTCGGTGCTGCTCGCCGGCATCGTCACCAAGACCACCGGCGTCTACACGCTCATCCGGGTGGTCGATTCGGTGCTCGGCTACGGCGAGCCCGTGCGCCGGGTGCTGCTCGCGGCGGGGATGCTCTCGGTCCTGGTGGGCGCGGTGAGCGCGCTCGGGCAGCGCGACCTGAAGCGCGTGCTCGCCTACTCCAGCGTGAGCCAGATCGGCTACATCCTGCTCGGGCTGGGCGCCGGCCCGGGCCTGGGCGTCGCCGCCGCCATCTTCCACCTCTTCAACCACGCGGTCTTCAAGACGCTCCTCTTCGTGAACGCCTCGGCGGTGGAGCGGCAGGCGGGGACGTGCGACCTCTACCGGCTCGGCGGCCTCTCGGTCCGCATGCCGGTGACCGGCACCACCTCGGTCATCGCCATGCTCTCCACCGCGGGCCTGCCGCCCTTCGCGGGCTTCTGGAGCAAGCTGCTCGTGGTCATCGCGCTCTGGAAGACCGGCCACGCGCCCCTGGCGGCGGTGGCGGTGCTCGCGAGCGTCGTGACGCTCGCCTACCTCCTGCGGGTGCAGCGGCGGGTCTTCTTCGGGCCGCTGGCGCCCGAGCACGCCGGGGTGGTGGAAACCGGGGCCTGGGGCCTCGCTCCCGCGGTGCTGCTGGCGGCGGTGACGGTGGCGGTCGGCCTGGCCGTGCCCTGGCTCTTTCAGACGTTCCTCCTGCCAGTGGGGAGCATCCTGTGACCTACGTGACGGAGGCGTTGCTGGTCCTGCTCGCGCTCGTGGCCCTCTGGACGGTGCAGACCACCATCCTGCGCGCTGCCATCGGGCTCGCGCTCACGAGCGCGCTCGTGACCGCGCTCCTCTTCGAGATGGGTGCGCGGCTGGCGGCGGTCTTCGAGCTGTCGGTCTGCGCCGGCCTCATCACGGTGGTGTTCGCGAGCACCATCAGCATGACCCGTCCGATCGACGATGCCGAGGCGGCGCGCTGTCGTGCCCGGCGCAAGCGGCGCTTCCACCCGGCCTTCTTCCTGGTGGCGCTGGTCGGGGTCGGCCTCTGGGCCACCGGCTACGCGCTCGAGGTGACCGCGCCCGCAGCCTCGGCGCCGCTCGCCAGCGCGCGCGAGGTGTTGTGGGGCGCCCGTCGGCTCGACCTGGTCGGGCAGCTCACGGTGCTGTTCGTGGGCGTCTTCGCGGTGGTGGTCCTGTTCAAGGAGCGCGCCGAGGAGCGCGCGGGCGAGGCCGGGGACCGCGCAGGCGCCCGGACCGAGGAGAAGGCAGCATGACGGCGGGCTACTGGATCGAGCACTACCGGGCGGTTGCGTCGGCGGCCGGCATCCTCTTCGTGGCGGGGCTCTACTGCATCCTCTTCAGCCGGAACCTGCTCCGCATCCTCCTCGGCACCGAGCTCCTCACCAAGTCCGTCACGCTGCTCCTCGTCCTGGCCGGCGCGGTGACCGGGCGGGTGGCGCTGGCCGAGGCGATGGTCATCACGGTCGTCGTGCTGGAGGTGGTCGCGGTGGCGGTCGCGGCCGGCCTCGTGGTCGGCGTCTTCCGGCACCACGGCGCGACACGGGTGCGCCTCCTCACCGATCTGAAGGGCTAGCGCCATGACGAGCGTCCACCTCCTCCCTCCGGTTGCCTTCGTGATCGTGCTCGGCTCGGTGTGGCTGCAGAGCCGCCTCATGGACGTCTTCCGGGTGCCGCGCCCGCCGGGCGCCCGCGCCGCCGGCCAGCGCCGCCCGTACGCGAGCGGCGAGGAGGTGGCCGACCACCGCGCCCAGCCCGACTACAGCCAGTTCTTCAGCTTCGCCTTCTTCTTCACCATCGTCCACGTGGTGGCGCTGGTGGTCGCCACGGTCCCGCGCGGGCAGCCCGCCGCGGCCGTGCTGGCGGCCGCCTTCGTGCTGGTGGCCGCGGTCGGGCTGTTCGTCCTCTTTCGGAGGAACCCGTGAAGCTCGTCGAGCTGAGGGATCGCATCGTCCGCTGGGCCCGGCGCAAGTCGCCGTGGATCATCCACTTCAACTCGGGCGCCTGCAACGCGTGCGACATCGAGACGGTGGCGGCGCTCACGCCTCGCTACGACGTGGAGCGCTTCGGGGTGCAGCTCAAGGGCACGCCCCGCCACGCCGACGTGCTCGTCTGCACCGGGCCGGTCACCAAGCAGATGAAGGACCGGCTCGTCCGGATCTACGAGCAGATGCCGGAGCCGAAGCTGGTGGTGGCGGTCGGCACGTGCGCCTGTTCGGGTGGGGTCTTCAACGGCTGCTACTGCGTGGAGGGTGGCGTCGACGCGGTCATCCCGGTCTCGGCCTGGGTGCCGGGCTGCGCCGCCCGGCCCGAGGCGATCATCGA